>CAZECE010000057.1:0-9398 GCA_964510525.1 uncultured Pseudomonadales bacterium
GCTGGGAGCAGAGGTCGTGGCGATCTCTCAGAGCTTGCTGACCACTTGCAAACTTCATGGTGTGGATCCTTACACCTATCTGGTTGATGTGCTGCAGAGAGTCTCGGAGCATCCGGCTAGCAAAGTGGAGCAGCTTACACCAAGGCTATGGAAGGAGCACTTTGCTGATCAGCCCATGAGATCGCTCATCGATGGGTTGCCTGAAAAATAATAAGTAAACCCGTTCTGGTTTACCCGCTTACGCTAATTTTACTTCTGCTTCATTTACTGCTGACTCAATACCCCCAACTTTCCAGTAGCCAGTTGGGATAAAAATATTTACATCTACATTATTGTTCAGATTGATAGGGTAACTCTTAAGTAAGCGCTTATTTTCGTTTGAAACTCTTTGAAAATCGTCTTTAGAAATAGATTCCTTTTTTAAGTCTTCCGTAATTTTATTGTAAAGGTTTTCGCCTTTTTCATTTTTATTCGCCTTACCAATCAACTCATTAATCAGCTCTGCCATATCAGCAGTGATTTGACCTTCTCCGTCTTTATCATCTCCACTAGCAGTTTTAGCAGGTTTACCATCATTCGGCTGAATCCACTGGAAACCAAAGCCTTTATCACCTGTAGGGACACAGAATTTTAGGGTTAGAGATTTTAGTATTCTTTTTGCGAGATCTTTCTGCTCATTACTCATTCCAGAATTGTTAACTGCCGTATCAACTTCTTCACCACTCGGCAACTTCAAGCTAAGACTTTTACCTCCCTGAGTCAGCGTGATAGTTGTTGGGTTTTTCTCATCAAGACCTCTGATGACACTGATGGTTTTACGGACCTCTTGAGCATTCTCAGTATTTACATCAGACCAATTTATTTTAGCGGTACCATCACCTGATCTTAAATCCGCAATCGCTTTTAATTTAGTAGTTTTTAAAGCGCCATTAACCGTATCAATTCTCTTCAGAAAAGTTACGTTATTGTTACCATCATCATTAGTTTTACTAGCTTTATTAAGGGTAGCGGGTTGAAAGGTTTTTCCGGAATAAAATGCGGGAGAGACGTTGTTGGTCATAACTTATTTCCAATTTAATTAGGTTTAGAATTCGTTTTATTGGGCTGCTTTTATGGTGTGTTGGTTTTAGCAGGCCTGTTGAATGAGTGCATCGTATCTTAAAAATCAATCACAATCCGTTACACTTTGTAATCAAAATTTAAGCTGTCAGCTATTTTTACACCTCTGAATTCGTCTTTTTAAAATAGATCTTAAAATCAACAGATTGTCTATTTGGCACACTGATTGCTATCAAGCTGATTACTATACAGTCAAAATAGCATTAATGGCCATATGCCTTTTTTGTTTATAAGCCAATTTAACCAGAGACAAGACTAACATGTTCAATAAAAAAGCAATCATCAACAGCCTGACCGCTCTCTCCAGCGCGCTACTCCTGCAACACGCCATCGCCGCTCCTTATCTGTGCGGCAGCCCCACCACACGCTTGGCCACCCTCGACTCCGCCGAGGCTTGCTATACCGGCTCCGGCAACCCTAAAGGCAATGGCTCTACCGTAGACAGCTACTTCGGCGCCGACTGGACCAACGTGGGTTCTGAAACCGACAAGGGCAACACCGGACAATGGTTTGATGTGACCTTAACCTCCGGCGCTTGGGATGGCGGTGACGCGGCCGGTACCTGGAGCATTGATTCCAACTTTTGGAACACCTACGACGATGCAGTGATCACCTTGCACGTTGGCCACGGCAAATCCGGCCCAGACCACTGGGCTTGGCTACTGACCGACAACGAAACCGCTGGTACCTGGGCTTATGACTTCATCTCCGGCAACGGCGGCGGCCTTTCTAACCTGCATTTGTGGGGCCGCGATCTCGGCCTTCCCGATACGCCCGTTGCAGAACCCGGCGTTTTGGGCTTATTGGCGCTGGGCGTGTTGGGCTTAGCCAGATTACGAAGAAAAATGGCGTAATATCTTTTAGCAAATCGTCCAATTGGGTTGTTTGTGTATTACCTTTAAATGACCCAATAAAGCCTGGCACTTTTATAAATTGGGACTGCTAGTTTGGTTTAATTTTTCGATTGGAGCCGTTGCCAAAAGTGTCAACGCTAAACGATTGTCCAAATTGCTGACAGGCCTGATACACAGTAAGCATGAACAGGCGAAATGAGTCTCCAGTTGACTGATTACCCTCACTTCTAGACATGACTTGAGTAATGACTTTATTATTTATTTTATTCAAGATCGATCCGGGAATCATATTTAACAGGATTTTGCGTAGACTCTGATTTACAGTGTTTAGCCTCCCTCCAAGCTTAGACATTTGGCTTTTTGGTAGGGGCCTAATATCGCTAACATCAGAATCGGCTCGGTACAATAGCCCTATAACTTTTAATGAATCCTCCTGGTTTTTATGATTTAACACTCTGGCCACGACGTCCGGTGCACGAAGTCCTGTTCCTGTAGTCACAAAAATCTCCTTTACTCTGTTTGACTTGTAAGACGAGACATAATGAAAAACTTCTCGCCAAACAAAAAAGATATATCATATCATAGTATTTATGTATAAATCTTAAAGCATCCTACTAACGCGACAGATCGATGATAAAGAAGCTAGAAACTGTCCTCAATCATGCCAATCAACACTGTGCAAATAATGGCGTGCAGCTAACGGAGAAGCGAAAAACGGTTTTAACCGGTTTGCTGGCGTCGGAAAAAGCGCTGTCAGCGTATGAGCTGGCGGATTATTGCCGAGAACACTTAGCTACTGACATGCCGCCGATGTCGGTGTATCGCATTTTAAGCTTTCTAGAATCACAACAGTTGGTTCACAAGCTCAGCTTGGCCAACAAATACATTGCCTGCTCACACATCACTTGCGATCACGGCCACGACCATGTGCAGTTTTTGATTTGCAATCAATGTCAGGATGTCAAAGAAACTCGAATGGAACCACACACGTTACATTCTATCGAGAAAAAAATTACCGAAGCGGGTTTTCACCTGGCCAGCCCGCAACTGGAAATCAATGCGGTGTGCGATGCTTGCTTTAAAAAAACCAACGCGTCTTAAACAAAACGCACTTTAATCTAATCAAAAATAATGGTTTTACCCGCTTCGACCAGAATACGGTCTTCCAGATGCCAGCGCACCGCTCGAGCCAGCACATTGCGCTCAATCGACTTGCCCTTTTCGCGCAAATCGACGACCTGATCCCGATGACTGATCGGCACCACGTCTTGATCGATAATGGGCCCAACATCCAACGTATCCGTTACGTAATGCGCGGTTGCTCCGACAATTTTGACACCCAGATCGTAAGCTTGTTGATACGGATCGGCACCGCGGAAAGCCGGCAAAAACGAATGGTGAATGTTGATGATTTTATTTTTAAAACGCTCGACAAAGTCTGCAGACAATACCTGCATGTAGCGCGCCAGCACAATCAAATCCACGTTCGCATCCAACATCGCCAAAATACGTTGTTCTGCTTGCGCTTTGGTCGCGGCCGTATTGGGGATATGCACAAAGGGCACGCCCCAGTGTTCGGCCATACCGGCTAAATCTTGATGGTTACTGATGACTTGGTCGACTTGCATCGGCAAAGTTTTGTTGGACCATCGCCAGAGTAATTCCAGCAGCACGTGATCGTGACGCGAGACAAAGATCGAGACTTTTTTAACGCGCTTTGCATCGCTGATCGTCCAGGCCATACCAAAGGGGTTGGCGACCTTATTTTGAAAGTCGTCGCAAAAGGTTTGAGATTGCATGCCTGAGACGTCTTTGTCTGAGCTTGAATCTGCGCAAGAAAAAGCAACGCGCATAAAAAGTTTGCCAGGCTGTGGTTCGGAATGCTGATCCAATGACGAGATATTCATTTTACAATCCGTCAAAAAGTTCGCCACCGCCGCCACGATGCCTGGCTGGTCTTCGCAGGATAATAAGATACGCCCTGAATCCAGGGTTTGATCTAAATGAGGTGAGCAAATTAACATCGTGGTTTCAGAAAGTATTGAATTTATTGCTTTAGTTTAGCCAACAAGTCTCAATGGTGCACTTAGTCTACTAAGTGCCATCACCCCTGGACCCCAAATCAAGTTTGGGGTGACGCTCTTGCTGAATTACGTGCTCATTAGACGGTTTAACGTCATTCCAGACTTGATCTGGATTAGCTTCACGCTCGTCATTCCAGACTTGACCTGGATTAGCTTCACGCTCGTCATTCCAGACTTGATCTGGAATCCACAGGTAAGTGCTACCAAGTCACATCGTGCTCTCACCCATCCCAGTGCCACCACCCCGGGACCCCAAATCAAGTTTGGGGTGACGCTCTTGCTGAGTTTGGGGTGACGTTTTTACTAAGCTTGAGGTGACGTGCTGAGTGAGCGAACGTGCAGAATATCATCGTAGAGATCACACCAATCAGGGTTACCTTCCTCAATAAGATCAATCTTCCACTGTCTTTTCCAGGACTTTACATTTTTTTCACGTAATATCGCAGACTCAGCCGACCCATGCTCTTCAAAATAAACCAACTGATGCACGGCATACTTTTTTGTAAAGCCATCAAGCAGGTTATTTTTATGCTGAAAAACACGCTTCACTAAATCCGATGTAACGCCAACATACAAAGTTCCATTCTTCTTTGAAGCCATCATGTAAACATAAAAAACCTTCATGTTTACCTAAACCCGGCTCAAGACTTTATCCAACCAAAGCGTCGGTAGTATTCTTTTTAAAACCCCAAAAAAATACGTTGGAAACGTCACCGGATAGCGTGCTTTCGGCCTTTCGCTCTCCAAAGCATGCACTACCTTGGGTACCACCGCTTCTGCCGGCAACGTAAAGGGCACTTCTTTGTCTTCATCTTGATTCTCTAAGCGTGCTTTGGTGTTTTTATACGCCTGAACATGAGGGCTGTCGGCCATCAGGATATGCTCATTAAACTTCGCCAGCGCGTTTTCTCGGAACTTGGTTCGAATCGGACCCGGCTCGATTAAGCTGCAGTAAACCCCCGTTCCAGCCAACTCGATGCGAAGCGTATCCGTAAGCCCTTCAATGGCAAATTTTGACGCATTGTAAGCACCTCGGTATTTCAGCGCTACCAAGCCTAATACCGAACTGTTTTGAATAATACGCCCTTCTCTTTGAACCCTCATGATAGGCAAAGCCAAGCATGTCAGTTCATGCCAACCAAATACATTCGCCTGAAATTGCTCTTCGAGCGCCAATCGTGACAAATCTTCAACCGCCCCTGGCTGACCATAAGCGCCATTATTGAATAAACCATAGAGTTTGTTTTCAGTCTGAGCCATCACCGCTTCAAAAGCCGTATGAATGCTCTCAGTGTCAGCATAGTCCAAATACTCACAAGGAAATCCCTCCGCTTTTAAACGCGCGATGTCGTCTTCGCGCCTTGCGGTGGTATAAACCGGATAGCCGCGCTGCTTTAATGCGCGCGCTACGGCCAGGCCAATACCGGAGGAACACCCCGTGATGAGCACGGGTTTTTCTTTTAATGACAAAAGCTTGAAATTTGCACTGTCTTTTTGCACACTGAACCATCCCTGTTCTGAAGAAAAAAAGACGTTATGACATTTTGGAAACAACTGCAATCATTGGTTCAAGATACCTTCCACCCAGCCACTGAAGAAGAAAACACCATCGAGCTGCCTTTTGCCTGCGCGATCTTGCTGGTCGAAATAGCTCGGAGCGATTTTGAGATCAGTGATGCTGAGATCCAAACGATCACTCAGGTATTACAAACGCTGTATCAGCAAAGCGAACAACAAGCCAAACAGCTGGTCACAACCGCCATTGAGCACATCGAATCCCTCACCTGCCTGCATGATTTCACCAAAGCCATTGATGAGGCATTTTCAAAAACCGAGAAGGAAACCTTGATTACCGCGCTTTGGCAAGTGGCTTACGCGGATGGTACTTTAGATGCGCATGAAACGCATTGGATCAAGCGCTTAGGCGACCTGCTGCATGTTGAGCGGAGTTTTATTTTTAAGTGTAAAGAGGAAGCATTGAAACTCTCGAGTTAAGAATGTGCTTGATGTGCCTTGGGAGCACTTGCCTGTGGATTCCAGATCAAGTCTGGAATGACGTTAAGCGGGTTGGACGCACAGGTCTAAACAAAAACGTCACCCCAAACTTGATTTGGGGTCCAGGGCGGTGGCACTGGGTTGGATGAGAGCACGATGTGACTTGGGAGCACTTACCCCTGGATTCCAGATCAAGTCTGGAATGACGAGCGTGAAGCTAATCCAGATCAAGCCTGGAATGACGTCAGGCGTATTCAGACATTTTAAGCTCAGCCGACACCTCAGCGCATGTACTCCTGCCACCAAAGTTCGAACATCAATGCACTCCACAAAAAACTCGAGTGATCCGCACGACCGACTTGATGCTGCTGCCAGACTTTTTTTAACGCATTCATATCAAAAAAATGCGCCAACCCAGCGTGTCGATGCCATAAGGTCTCCTCTACCAGTGGTTTAATCTCGTTGCGTAACCAGCTGGCTAAGGGCACTGAAAAGCCCATCTTTTTTCGATATAAAATGTCATCGGGTAACATTTTCGCAAACGCCTGCTTTAACAAATACTTTTTCTCACCTTGACGATACTTCATTTGCGCCGGCAACTTGGCCGCAAACTCCACCACTCTATAATCCAAAATGGGCGCGCGCACTTCCAGCGAGTTCGCCATGCTCATACGATCCACTTTTACCAAAATATCCCCGGTTAAATACGTTTTAATATCGGTATACAAAATCTTGGATAAATGATCTGGACCATCGGCTTGCTGGTATTTTTCAGTAGTCACAGTCGATGGGTGGTACCCTTGCAGTGCCGAACTGAAGGTTTCTGACACCACGCGATCCCACAACGCTTGCGAACAAAACGTATTGGTCAGGTAAAATCCGAAATCAGGGGCATGACTCAAGGTATTCAGCAAGGTCGCGCCTTTGCGACACAGCGTACCTGGGCCCATTGACAAGGCGCGTGCTAACCCCGGAAACAAACCTTGACGCAAGAACGGCGGAAAATAGCGTCGCATCCGATTTTCAATATCATCGATCGTATATTTGCTGTAACCCGCAAAGTTTTCATCACCGCCATCCCCCGCCAAGGCCACAGTGACTTTTTGCTTCGCCAATTCAGACACAAAAAATGTCGGCACCAACGATGGGTCTGCAAAAGGCTCATCAAAATAACGGGCAATCTCTTTCAGACGCTCTTGCACGGTCGAGCGCACGGTAAACTCATGATGATCGGTGTTGTATTGCGTGGCGACTTGCTTAGCAAACTGCACTTCATCATACTTTTTCGAATCAAAACCAATCGAGCAAGTGGTCACGGGCTTGTCTTGATTGAGCGCCATCAAAGCCACAATGCCACTGGAATCCACCCCACCGCTTAAAAACGCGCCCAGCGGCACATCACTGATCATGCGATCTCGAGTGCAGGTCTCTAGCAATGAGTGCAGCTCTTCGGTGAGTTCGGCCTCCGATTGTTGCGCGGGTTCTGCAAAAGAGACGTCCCAGTATTGGCCGGATTCAATGCCCTCTGGCGACACTTGCATCCAATGCCCTGGCGGCAGCTTAAAGACGTTGTTAAAAATGGTTTTTGGATCGGGAATGTATTGATAGGTAAAAAAATCATACACGGCTTCGTGGCAGACCGAGCGCGGTATAAAAGGGATGGTCAAAATGGCTTTGATTTCGGAGGCAAACACAAAGTGGCCATTGCGCTGGTAATAGTACAGAGGTTTTTTACCCAGCCTATCGCGCGCTAAAAACAGTTTCTTTTGTTTTTTATCCCAGAGCGCTATGGCAAACATGCCATTCAGTTGCTCGACCATTGAAGGGCCGTACAACTGATACATCGCCAAAATGACTTCGGTGTCGGTCTTGGTGCGAAATCGATAACCTTGTTGTTCGGCGGTTTTACGGAGCGTTTGAAAATTGTAGATCTCACCATTAAACACCAGCACCAAATTACCGTCCGCAGACAGCATCGGCTGGTTACCACTGCTGGAGAGATCAATGATGCTGAGCCGACGATGACACAACCCAACATCGGCATCGAGGTATTCCCCGTGCGCATCGGGTCCGCGATGAAGGATGCTATCCCCCATGGCTGTTAACAGCGCCTTATCGCCAAACGGCTCCGAAAATCGGGTAAACCCCGCAATACCACACATCGTAAATTAGGTTTCCGGATAATCCTGACCGCAGGCCAACAACTTTTTCTCCCAAGCCAGTGCCGAACTGACAATCACCGAGAGATCGTCGTATTGTGGCGTCCAGTTTAAGACTTGATTCACTTTGGCCGACTTGGCAACCAGTGCCGGTGGATCGCCAGCGCGTCGGTCTTGTTCTTCTATGGTAAGCGGTTCACCATGGACTTTTTCCACCATCGCCAAGACTTCGCGAACACTGTACCCATGACCATAACCGCAATTGAGCGTGATCGAATCACCGCCCTCTTCTAAATACTTCATCGCACACAAGTGGGCACTGGCGAGGTCTTCAACATGGATATAATCTCGAATGCCTGTGCCATCCGGTGTATCGTAATCGGTGCCAAACACATAGACCTTCTCTCTTTTACCCAGCGCCGCTTCTACAGCCACTTTCGTCAGTAACGTCGCTTTTTTCGTGGACTGACCAATCTTGCCTTCGGGATCACAGCCTGCCACATTAAAATACCGCAGCACCACAAACTTCATCCCATGGGCACGCCCGACTTCGTTGAGGATCTGCTCGGACATCAGTTTGGAGGCCCCATACGCATTGATGGGATTGGTTGGGGTTTCTTCGGTGCATTCATCAGTCTCTGGAATGCCATAGACCGCGGCTGTTGAGGAGAAAATGAAGTTTTCAACGCTGGCATCGACGCAGGCTTGCATCAGTTGTGTGGTCGCAAAGGTGTTGCAGCGAAAGTATTTTAGCGGATTGGAGACCGATTCCGGGACAATGGTTTTGGCCGCAAAATGCAGTACGGTTTTAATGTTGTGCTTTTTTAGTAGCCCGAGTACTAAATCATAATCATCCACCGAGCCTTGCACAAAGGTGCCGTATTTAACAGCGGGTTTAAACCCCGTGGACAAATCATCTAATACGATCAAGGACTTAGCATCGAGACCGAGCTGAGCACCCAGCTGTTTAACGACGTGACTGCCGATATAACCGGCACCACCGGTGACGAGAACTGAAGACTGCATGCTTAAGCTTCCTCTTAAGGCCAACAAAATTGCCGCCGATCATAGCAGAGGTAGAGCATGAGTTCAGCACTATCTGCCCAGTGCTGATCGCATAAAATCCGTGAATGATCTTATATTGAAAGCAAGCCCCCCCCTGGATGCTAGATCAAGTCAATGATGCC
>CAZECE010000058.1:0-49128 GCA_964510525.1 uncultured Pseudomonadales bacterium
CTTGAAGGGGGTAAAGGTTTTGAGTTGCTGGAGAAAATTCACAGCTTTAATGAAACCAGTCATGTTACGGTTGTGATGATGACCGCGCACTTGTCTATGGGGCGCCAGCCCGAGCAGCGCACAACAAGCTTGTATCCCAATGGTTACATGGGGGTCGAGACGCTCACCAAACCGATTAATGCCAGAGTGCTTACCGGCATGATGAACTTTTACCGTCAGTTAAAGAAGACGCGTCAGTTGGTGAGTGTGCTGCACAATAACAACGATCACTTGTTAGAAGCGAAGAACGAAGGTGTGTTGGCCGTGGATCGAGACGGCGGCATATTGTTTGCCAACAACAGCGCCTGTCGATTATTGGCCGTAAAGCCTTCTGATTTGGTCGGTACCTATGTGGAATCTATTTTTGATAAAGATCATAACAGCGTTATTTCGCAGTGGATTGAGCATCCGATTGCGGTGGCATGCAACAACCAGCACATCGTGCAAGTTGAATCCGCAAAGTTTTGGTGTGCCCATGGGGATGCTATCAGTGTTAAATTTGCTGCGGTACCGATCAAAGAAAGTGGCGATGTGAACATTGTCTTTGCTTTCCAGCAAATCAGTGAAGCAACTCAGTCGCCTGTACCAGAACAAAGCAGAGCCACGAATGTGTCGGCTCAAGCGCCTGTACCAAAGGGTTCATTGAATTCAAAAGTTGCTCAACCTCTAAGTGATGCCCAAATAAGCGATGCTCAAAAGTGTGCTTTTCAAAAGGGTGGCACATTAAAACAAAAAGCCAGCGGCTTGTTGGAGCAACAAGATGCAGGCGATGGGCGCAAAGCTTTCTTATTGGTGGACGTGGATCACTTCGGTCACATTGAAAGCCAGTTGGGGCGTTCCGTTGCGGATGAGGTGTTGCAAAATATCTGTGAACGAATCAACCTGTTGATTGGTATTCAGGGCGACTGGATGCAGTTAGAGGGCGATCGATTTGGCATTGTGACGACTTACTCGGATGCTGATGGTATCGCTGAACATTTGGTGTCGGCCTTTCGGAGCGAGTTTAAAGTCATGGGGCATGAGCTTTATCTCGGAGTGAGTGTCGCTCTGACTATGTTCTATTACCCTGTCGATGATATTGAGCCTATGCTTGAGGCTACTGCGTCTGTTTTAAATAAAATTAAGCAGTCTGGCGGGGGGGCGCATCAATGGGTGTCGGGTCATAGTCCAAAAGAGCTCAGTGCACTTTTAGAGGAGCAAGAGCGATTACACCTGGATAAGTTGAAGCAAGCGCTTTCAGCGGACTGCGCTCTTTAGGTAGCCCATTAACTTAGGTGTCCAGTTAACTTAGGTGCCTTGTTAACCTAGTTGCCCTGTTAGCCAATCAACGTGATGCTCAATGACCGCCTCAGAATTGAGTTCATTGTGTAATTCATGAAAGGCACCAGGCCATGATTTAAGTTCGGCAGTATCCGTTTCTGAAGTATTAAGGGGGCTGCCTTTTTTTATTTGCGAAGCCAAGGCAACGGAGCTGGCAAAGTGGGTGACGGGGTCGTCGTCACCATGTGATAACAAGAGCGGTTTGTACCAGTTATCGGCTAACGCAAAGGTTTGTCGGCCGGCGGCGTGAATGCCGAGGAACAATTCAGGCGAAATGCGATCATGAACGAGGGGATCGTCTAAATACGCTTGTACCACATCTGGGTCTCGGCTGATGCCGTTTGGGTCTAACCCGGTGGGCAGAGTTAGTTTTGGTGCGGCGTATTTCAGTAAGCGGGCGCCTATCCTTTTTATGAGGGGCGGAGGATTGGTCAGCGTTAACCACGGGCTTGAGGCGAGTACAGCAGTGACCTGTTGTGCGAGTGGCATCGTGAGCGTGTAGTTCAATACAATCCCGCCACCCATGCTATGGCCATACAGCATAATGGGCATTTGATTGTTTGTGTGTTCGATTGCGTGTTCTAGAACGAGGTTGAGGTCGTCTAAAAACTGCTGAAAGCGAGGCACATAGCCGCGCTTGCCACCCGATAGACCGTGACCACGATGATCATACGTGAAGACGTCAAAATTAGCTTGATTCAACGCATCGATAACATGTGGGTAGCGCCCACTGTGCTCGCCATACCCATGTACCAAGCAAACCACGCCTTTGGGCTTGGCCACCAAAGCGGTTTGGCTGTGCAGCTGCAAACCATCCTCTGCCGTCAGAGGGGTTGTTGAGATCTTAGGTAGATTGCTCTTTGGCTTTTTCCGTGGCTGATGTCCTTCCATGAAGCGTCTCCAAAAGTTCGTGTACTTGTTGTTCAGCATTCCCCAAATACGAGTCGGGTCGCAATGCGATTAAGCGCTCTTTCTCTTCTTGTGGCAGTTCCAGCTGCTCGATGAAGCGCTGGATCAGCTCTGCATTCATTTCCTTGCCTCGGGTGAGTGCCTTAAGTTTTTCGTAGGGTTGTTCAATTTGATAACGGCGCATGACGGTTTGAATGGGTTCCGCTAACAAGGCCCAGTTATCGTTCAGATCGTTCAACATTTGCTGTTCGTTAGCGCTGATTGAGCTCAGGCCTTTTAACGTTGATTGATAGGCAATGAACGCATGACCGGCCGCAACGCCTAAATTACGCAGTCGGGTAGAGTCGGTTAAGTCACGTTGAAAGCGAGAAATGGGCAGGGCTTCGCTGAGATGGCTGAGCAGCGCATTCGCCATGCCTAAGTTGCCTTCGGAGTTTTCAAAATCAATGGGGTTGACCTTGTGGGGCATGGTCGAAGAGCCGACTTCACCGGGGCGTGTTTTTTGGACAAAATAGCCTAGGCTGATATAGCCCCAAATATCACGATTGAGGTCAATAATGATGGTGTTGATGCGCGCTAAGGCATCGAGGTATTCAGCGATCCAGTCGTGCGGTTCAATCTGAGTCGTTAATGGGTTCCAGGTCAAACCAAGCGATTCAACAAACTGTTGCGTCAGGCTTTGCCAATTGACGTCGGGGTACGCAGACAAATGTGCGTTGTAATTGCCAACGGCGCCATTGATTTTACCCAGCGGTTGTACGAGTTTGAATGCAGTGAGCTGGCGGTCTAATCGTAAGAGCACGTTGGCGAGTTCTTTGCCCATGGTCGTAGGGGATGCAGGTTGCCCGTGCGTCCTGGCCATCATTGGAAGAGCGGCATAGGTTTTGGCCAGTTCATTCAGGCGAGTGTGAATGTGTTCGATCATGGGAATTAGCTGTTGCTCTTTCGCTTCTTTCAGCATCAAGGCATAAGAAAGGTTGTTGATGTCTTCGGAGGTGCAGGCAAAGTGAATAAACTCTGCGTGTGGGGTGATCTCAGGAATTTTTGTGAATTGTTCTTTTAAGTAATATTCCACCGCTTTTAAATCATGATTGGTGGTTTTCTCAATGTCTTTGACTTGCTGGGCTGCCTCAGGGGTAAAGTCAGTGAGTACCTGATCGAGTTGCTGTTGAGTGTCCGCCGAAAGGGCTGGCAGTTCTTTGATGTCTGGTGCGGCACACAATGTTTTAAACCACTCGATTTCAACTTGGAGGCGATATTTAATCAAGCCAAACTCGCTGAACAGTGTGCGTAAAGGTTCGGCCTTTGAGGCGTAACGGCCATCTAGTGGAGAAAGGTTCAATAGGGTATTGGTTTTATTCATGAGTTATTCTCTTAATTTATTGAGATGGTGTTTTTATGGAAGTTTATGTGGGTTAATGTGAGTTCAAAGGGGTGAAAGGTGTGTGTTATTGAGCGGCTTCAATGGTGGCCCCCCCTAAGCAATAATCGTTGTCGTAAAATACCACATATTGCCCTGGATTAATGGCACGTTGTGGCGTGTCGAAAGTAACCTCTAGGCTATGGTCGCTGTTAAAAATGACTTTGCAAGGCTGATCCGCTTGTCGGTGTCGTATTTTTGCGAAACACCGCATCTCAGAGTGATTGCCTGGGACAATGTCTGGATTGATCCAATGGGCTTGGCCCGCCGTGAGAGTACTTGACATCAGCAGTGGGTGGTTGGGATCTTGTACTACAACCAGTTGATTGCTGTCGACACGTTTGTCAGCGACGTACCAAGCAGCTTCGGGTTTGTCTTTAATACCGCCAAGACCAAGCCCTTTGCGTTGCCCCAGCGTGTAGTAGAGTAAGCCCATGTGTTCGCCAACGACTTGGTCTTCACTGGTAACAATAAGTCCGGGTGTTTCTGGAAGATAGCGATTTAAAAAATCTTTAAAGCGACGTTCGCCGATAAAGCAAACCCCCGTGCTGTCCTTGCGGTCAAAGTTGGGCAGGCCAATCTTGTGAGCTAGGGTGCGTACTTCAGGTTTGGATAAATGACCAATCGGGAAGAGGCAGTCGTTGAGCTGCCTCGTGTTTAAAGCATGTAAAAAGTATGACTGATCTTTATTGTCGTCAAGGCCCTTTAGAAGTCGTGTTGAGCTGAGCGTAAGCCCTGAGCTGGTTTCGAGTCGAGCGTAGTGACCCGTGGCAATTTTGTCAGCGCCTAGGGATTTAGCGTAATGTAAAAACGCATCGAACTTGATTTCGCGGTTGCAGAGTACATCTGGGTTTGGAATACGATGTTGTCGGTATTCTGATAAGAAATGTTCAAACACATTGTCCCAGTATTCGGCTGAAAAGTTGGCAGTCCGTAATGGGATGTCGAGTGTTTCGGCAGCTAGGGTGGCAGAGGTTAAATCCTGTTTGGCGGTGCAGTACTCAGTGCCATCGTCTTCTTCCCAGTTTTTCATGAACAGGCCTTCAACTTGGTAGCCTTGTTCTTTGAGTGCCCAGGCGGCGACCGATGAATCAACCCCGCCCGACAAACCGACGATCACTTTAGTGTCTTTTATATCCATTGATTAATGAAACAAACCCTGTGGAAAGAATGCGCGTATTTTGCCACAAACCCCCCGACACCCTAAAGGAAATGTAGGTCCGGCAGGTGGGCTTTTTGTTGAACGCTCGGTTTTGGGGTGACTATTCTTAAGATGACTATCAACAAATGGTTGAGATTTCCGTTAGAATAGCGGCACTGATACGGTTATACGGATAAATTTACAGTAAAACGAAAGAAAAGGGAGAAGTATGTATGGGGTATCAAAAAATTATTCCCCCCAAGGATGGTGATAGGGTTGTGGTCAATAAAGATTTATCTCTGGAGGTTCCCAATCATCCAATTATCCCTTTTATCGAGGGCGATGGCATTGGTGTCGATATCACGCCTGTCACCTTAAAAGTTGTCAATGCTGCCGTGGAAAAAGCTTATGGCAGTCGTCGTTCCATTGTGTGGATGGAAATATATTGTGGTGAAAAAGCCACAAAAATTTATGGGAAAGACGTTTGGTTGCCTGAAGAGACCTTGGAGGCCCTTACAGAATACTCTATTGGCATAAAAGGTCCGCTGACGACCCCCGTTGGTGGTGGTATTCGTTCGCTGAATGTTGCGTTGCGCCAGAAGTTGGATTTGTACGTTTGTATGCGACCGGTTCGCTGGTTTCGCGGCGTGCCGAGTCCGGTCACGTGTCCTGAAAAAACCGATATGGTGATTTTTCGAGAAAACTCGGAGGATATCTATGCTGGTATTGAGTGGCAGGCAGACAGTGAAGAAGCCATCAAGCTGATTAAGTTTCTCAAAGAAGAGATGGGCGTGACTCAAATCCGTTTCCCTGAGCACTGTGGGATTGGCATCAAGCCGGTGTCAGAAGAAGGCACAAAACGCCTGGTGCGCAAGGCGATCCAATACGCGGTAGACAATGATTGTGATTCGGTAACCCTGGTGCATAAGGGTAATATCATGAAGTTTACTGAAGGTGCCTTCAAAGACTGGGGGTATGAGCTCTCACGCGAGCGTTTTCACGCTTCCCCGCTGGATGGTGGTCCTTGGCATGTGATGACTAACCCGCGAACGGGCAAAGAGATTGTGATTAAAGACGTCATTGCTGATGCGTTTTTACAACAGATCTTGATGCGACCTGAAGAGTACAGTGTGATTGCCACCTTGAATTTGAATGGGGATTACATCTCGGATGCGTTAGCCGCTGAAGTTGGGGGTATCGGTATTGCGCCGGGTGCCAACATTGGTGGCAGTGTGGCATTGTTTGAAGCGACCCACGGAACGGCGCCGAAGTATGCTGGCCAAGATAAGGTGAATCCAGGTTCGCTGATTTTGTCCGCTGAAATGATGTTGCGTCATATGGGTTGGGTCGAGGCGGCTGATCTCATCTTGGCGGGTATGCAAGGGGCTATTGAGGCGAAAACCGTGACCTATGATTTTGAGCGCTTAATGCCAGACGCTGTATTGCTAAAATGTTCTGAGTTTGGTGATGCTGTGGTTAAGCATATGGACAAGCATATGGAGTAGCTGGCTTGGATTAGTAGCGGGTCAAAAAAAGCGGGGTTAATTCCCCGCTTTCTCGTTTGTGTTCAGAAGGGTTAGGTTTGAGGCTCGGCTACCACTTCGGTTAAGATCGGAATGCTGTGTCCGTCTATGGGGGCTGAATCAGGGATTGATAAAGTGGATTCTGTCAGCCTGGATTCCGTTCGATCGGCTGTATCGCAGCTGGCGTCGCTCTCATCTGGATTGCCATGAAGGATTACATTCACGGCGTGCTGGCCTTTTGGGGCTTGTTGAATTTCAAAGCTAACATCTTGACCTGCTTTTAATGTCTTATACCCAGACATATCTATGTATGAATAGTGGACAAAAAGATCCTCGCCACCTTCTTCTGGTCGAATGAATCCATAGCCTTTGGTGTTGTTAAACCATTTAACCTTTCCTTGCTGCATAACGTCTCTACCTCGATAACTGACTTGATGGGATCAATGGGTGTTTGACTGGGTCAATGGGGCTTGATTGGGTCAATAAGTCATGACTGCGTCAAATAGGTGTATGCTGAAAATAGGTGTTAACAGGTTGCAAATTTAAGGGCACGTTTCATGAGGTTGTAATGATTAAACGCTGAGGTAACCACAATCCTTATTGCCCTATAGATTGCTGGATGCCACCTTCTCGTATTATGCTAAATTAGTCAAGACTTTAGTGTTGTTAAGCTACTGATTATGGGAGAATTTGGGGCAGCCATTGAAAAGCTGGGTTTAAACCAAATAACTTTATTTAGGCTATTTACGAAAAAAATCAAAGAAATTTAAGAGTGTTGAGAATGAGTAAAAACGTCTTTTTTCAACTAGTATTAAATCAAGCAGGTCGTGAGCTTTTGTCTGTTGAGCATGACGGCGATTTAGTGGTCGAGAAATCAAAGCAAAAGCTGGCACCACCGCCGTTATATGTGGTTGTAATGCTCAATGACGACTTCACCCCGATGGATTTTGTGGTGGAGGTATTGCAAAGATTCTTTGGTCTGGATATAGAGAAAGCCACTCAGATCATGATGGATGTGCATACAAAAGGGCAGGCTATATGTGGTGTTTATAGCAAGGATGTGGCCGAAACGAAATCACTGCAAGTGAATCGTTATGCCAGAGAGAATCAACATCCGCTATTGTGTGAGATTCAACAATCGGGATAGAAAATAAGTAGGGTTAATTAAGGTATACGTTTATGTTGAGTAAAGATCTTGAAGTCACCTTAAATCTTGCGTTTAGAGAAGCTCGATCAAAGCGACATGAATACATGACGGTTGAGCATCTGTTGCTAGCGTTGCTGGATAATGACGCAGCCGCTCGGGTGCTAAAATCCTGCGGGACCAATCTGGAAGATTTGAAAAATGAATTGGTTGAGTTCGTGGATGAGACAACGCCACTGATTCCGAATGCGGACACAGATCGCGAGACTCAACCCACTTTAGGATTCCAGCGTGTGTTGCAGCGCGCTGTGTTTCATGTGCAATCTTCTGGTAAAAAAGAAGTCACGGGCGCTAACGTCCTGGTGGCGATCTTCAGCGAGCAAGAAAGCCAAGCGGTTTATTTCTTGAAAAAACAGAACGTGGCGCGGATTGATGTGGTTAACTACATTGCGCATGGCATTTCAAAAGTCTCGGACGACAATAACCATCAAATTGACCCCAGTCATCTCGAAAATGTCGGCGAAGAAGAAGCTCAAGGTTCTGAAGGCAGTTCGAAAAACCCATTAGAGGCCTATGCAACCAACCTGAACGAAGTGGCCTTGCAAGGCAAAATCGATCCATTGGTGGGGCGTGAAGACGAAGTGGATCGGGTTGTGCAAATTTTATGTCGTCGTCGTAAGAACAACCCGTTGTTGGTCGGAGAGCCTGGCGTGGGTAAAACTGCGATTGCTGAAGGTCTGGCTAAATTGATCGTGGAAGACAAGGTGCCGGAAGCCATTGATGGCAGTGTGGTCTATGCCTTAGATCTTGGCGCTTTGCTGGCGGGTACCAAGTACCGAGGGGATTTCGAGAAGCGTTTTAAAGCCTTGCTGGGTGAATTAAAAAAACAAGAAGGCGCAATTCTATTCATTGATGAAATTCACACTATTATTGGTGCCGGAGCGGCTTCAGGTGGCGTGATGGATGCGTCTAATTTGTTAAAGCCCATGTTGGCATCGGGTGAAATCAAATGCTGTGGCTCCACTACTTTCACCGAATATCGTGGTATCTTTGAAAAAGACAGAGCATTGGCAAGACGCTTCCAGAAAGTTGACGTAGAAGAGCCTTCCGTGGATCAAACCTACCAAATCCTTAAGGGCTTGAAATCGTACTTTGAGGCTCACCATACGATTCGCTATACCGACAAAGCATTAAAAGCCGCCGCTCAATTGGCTGGTCAGTACATTAATGAACGATTTTTGCCAGACAAGGCCATTGATGTCATTGATGAAGCCGGTGCTTTCCAACAACTGCAAGTGCCGAGTAAGCGAAAAAAGGTCATTGGTGTTTCTGATATTGAGCAGATTGTCTCTAAAATTGCGCGCATTCCTGCCAAGAGTGTGTCCAGCTCCGACAAGCAAGTGTTGGAAACACTGGAGCGTGATTTAAAACTGACCGTGTTTGGGCAAGATAAGGCCATTGAGGAAGTCTCTCATGCGGTTAAGCTGTCTAGGGCTGGGTTAAAGCATCCTTCGAAGCCTGTGGGTTGTTTCTTATTTGCGGGTCCGACGGGCGTAGGTAAAACTGAATTGACCAAGCAGTTGGCCACTCTGATGGGGGTTGACCTGATTCGGTTTGATATGTCTGAATACATGGAGCGCCACACGGTGTCGCGTTTGATTGGTGCGCCTCCAGGGTATGTTGGTTATGATCAAGGTGGTTTATTGACTGAGGCCATCACCAAACAACCGCATGCGGTGTTGCTGTTGGATGAAATCGAAAAAGCGCATCCGGATGTGTTCAACCTGCTGCTGCAAGTGATGGATCATGGCACTTTGACTGATAATAATGGTCGTAAAGCCGACTTTCGTAATGTGATCTTGGTCATGACGACAAACGCTGGTGCAGAAGAAGTCGGTCGATCGTCTATGGGCTTTACCAAGCAAGACCATTCCACGGATGGCATGGAATACATTAAAAAATTCTTTACGCCTGAGTTTCGCAATCGCTTAGATGCTGTTATTCAATTTGCGGCTTTGAGCACCGAAGTCATCAAGGGGGTTGTTGATAAGTTTATTGCGCAATTGCAATCACAATTGGATGATAAGCGTGTCACATTGAATATTTCCGATGAGGCCAAATTGTGGTTGTCGGATCATGGGTACGATGAAAAAATGGGTGCCAGACCCATGGAGCGCTTGATTCAAGACGTTATTAAGAAGCCCTTGGCCGAAAAGATTCTGTTTGGAGAATTAGCCAATAAGGGTGGTGAAGTATTAATATCTGTCCAAGATGACAAAATTGATATTGAATCAATGGAGTCGCCGGAAACCCAAGAGCCGGTTAACTGATGTAAGAGTCAGCTATCTAACCCGATTATTGAGCCGCTGGACTATTTGACGCGATAGGTGATTCGGCCTTTTGATATATCATAAGGCGATATTTCAACTTTTACCTTGTCGCCTGTCAAAATGCGGATGTAGTTTTTACGCATGCGCCCAGAGATGTGAGCCGTAATGACGTGGTCATTTTCTAACTTTACGCGGAACATGGTGTTTGGGAGGGTTTCTAGGACTTCACCGTCCATTTCAATGTTTTCTTCTTTTGCCATGCTGTTGAATTCCTGCGATTTTTGTACGCTTGGTAAGTAACGGGAAATTAAAGTTGTCGGATTTTAGTCGTTTCGATTTCGGGATGCAATCAGCATGACGCGATTAATTATCGCATAGCGGAAAATAGCGTAATGTCTGCTGAGTCCAGGTGTCTGCGGGGCTGGGTTGCTGCTTTAAACCGTGAATTTGCTCTAAAAAAGTACTTCTTGGTATTAAATAAGCACCTAAGCGACTCAAATGCGGGTTTTCCACTTGGCAATCAATCAGCGTAAAGCCTCTTTGATCCAAATGCTGAATTAGGTAAACAAAGGCGACTTTAGATGCGTCGGTTTGGCTGCTGAACATGGATTCGCCAAAGAAAGCACAGCCAACCCCGATGCCATACAGGCCACCCACCAGTTGTTGCGCTTGCCACACTTCGACCGAATGGGCGTGCCCTAAGTGGTGCAGCTGGATGTAAGCCGTACACATCTCTTCCGTGATCCAGGTGCTTTCTCGACCCGGTCGGTTGGGGTCCGGGCGTTGGCAAGATCGAATGACGGAGTCGAAGGCGTGATTCAGGGTGACTTGATAGCCTTTGTTGCGAAGCGATTTTTTTAATGATCGAGACACTTTTAGATGGTTTTGATCAATCACTAATCTTGGGTCTGGCGACCACCAGAGTATGGGTTGGCCTTCGCTGTACCAAGGGAAAATGCCTTGCTGATAGGCGCTTAATAGCCGCTGTGAACTGAGATCTCCGCCAAAAGCCAGCAGGCCACTGGGATCTTCCAGGGCCGTTTCCACTCGTGGAAATTGAGTAGGGTCCGAGCCTAAAAAGGGAAGATCCAAAACGTCGAGTTCAGCATGGGGTTGTTAATTCAGCGTGTGATGGTTAATGGGCCATTTTCCATTAACCATGATCGAGAAACTTTTCAGCATCCAATGCGGCCATGCAGCCCATTCCCGCCGAGGTGATGGCTTGACGGTAAACGTGATCCGCGACATCACCGGCGGCAAACACTCCGGGCACACTGGTAGCCGTCGCGTTGCCTTCTAGGCCGCTGGTGACTTGAAGATAGCCATTTTTCATCTCAAGCTGACCGTCAAAGAGGCCGGTATTTGGCGTGTGGCCAATCGCGATAAACACGCCGGTTAGCTTCAGGGTTTGCGTGCTTTGATCTTGATTGTTTTTGATGCGAATGCCAGTGACACCAGAGTCATCCCCCAGGACTTCATCCAGTTCTGAATGCCAAATTACATTGATGTTGCCGTTTTCAACTTTTTCAAACAATCGATCTTGAAGAATTTTTTCAGCCCGTAATTGGTCACGTCGGTGGATTAACGTAACGGTTTCAGCAATATTGCTCAGATAAAGGGCTTCTTCAACGGCGGTATTGCCACCGCCAATAACGGCGACGGATTGGTTGCGATAAAAAAAGCCATCGCAGGTGGCGCAAGCGCTGACTCCTTTACCTTTAAACGCGTCTTCGGACGGTAAGCCTAAGTATTGAGCGGAAGCACCTGTGGCAATGATTAACGCATCGCAGGTGTAGGTGTCACTATCGCCAGTGAGCTTAAACGGTTTTTGATTGAGCTCTGCGGATTGGATGTGATCAAAAATAACCTGAGTGTTAAAGCGTTCCGCATGAGCTTGCATACGTTGCATCAGTTCAGGGCCTTGTAACCCCTCTACATCCCCCGGCCAGTTATCCACTTCGGTGGTGGTGGTCAGTTGACCGCCTGGTTGAATACCGGTAATGACCACTGGGTTGAGGTTGGCGCGGGCTGCATAAACGGCTGCAGTATAACCCGCCGGACCGGATCCTAAAATAATCAATGCATGGTGATTGTCGGTGTTTTGGCTTGTGGGAGTGTTCATAAAATAGGGATCCAATCAGCAAACTTAAGAGGTTAGGGCTAAGCTAATTAAAACAAATTAATTAAGGTCGAGCATGATAATTGGCATTCCAAAAGAGCGCAAACTAAGAGACGGTCGGATCGCACTAACGCCTGCCGGGGTGCTGGCGCTAACAAAGCAGGGTATTTCAATTCGTATTGAAGCGGGTGCTGGCAAAGGCAGCGGTTTTTCAGATCAAGACTATGAAGCGGTCGGTGCGCAACGGGTGACCGCTGCGAAGGATTTATATTCGCAGTCGGAATGCATCGTCAAGGTTAATGAACCGCAAGCAGAAGACTTGGAGTGGCTCAAAAAGGAGCACTTGTTATTCAGTTATTTGCATCTGGTGGCCAACCCAGATCTGAAAGTGGCGTTATCGACCATTGGTTGCCGGGTGTTGGCCTATGAGTTGCTGACGGATCATTTTGAATTGCCGTTGCTCTCACCGATGAGTGCGATGGCGGGGCGAATTGCCGTAGAGTGCGGCAATCATTTGTGGTTAGCTCAAAAAACAGAGCCGATCAAGCAGGTAGTGGTCGTTGGTGCCGGAGTGGCAGGTTGGCATGCGGTGCAAGCAGCTTTTCAGATGGGGGCTGACATCACAGTCTTTGATAAAAAAAGCGTGGCATTAACCAAGTTTGGTCAGTTCGGTGAGCGAGTGACGGCTTTGGTAGCCGACTCTGAGGCTATAGCAGAATCATTGCAAAAGGCGGATTTAGTGGTTGGCAGTGTGTTGGAAAAGGGGCAAAAAGCTGAGCAGGTGGCTTCTGAAGAGGCGGTTGCCGCTATGTCTGAAGGGACTGTCATTGTTGATCTTTCGATTGATCAAGGCGGTTGTTTTGAAACCAGTAAACCCACCAGTCTGACGCAGCCAACGTACCAATGCCATGGCGTTACCCATATGTGTGTGCCAAACCTAGCGGGTATGGTGCCGATGGCTGCCAGTCAGCTGTTGTCGAAAAGCTTGGTGCCATACTTGGTGCAACTGGATCAGGTTTTGCAGTCGTCTGAAGAGCTAAAAGACGTTGCTGTGTTTAAATCCGCCTTGCCTGTTTAAAGTCGTGCCGTTTAATTCGCCTCTCTTGAACGTCCTTTAGCCCATTCTCTGAGTTCCGTCATTTCTTGATCGTACAGCACCGACAGTGGGGTGATTTTGTAGATTTGCTCTAATAGGGCGTGAGAGTCGAGTGTTTCGTTGAGGCATTTGTATGAATACGCAGCGCTGATGACGGCTTGCTCTATTTCAGAACCTGAAAATTCATCGCAGGCTTGGGCAAGCTTGGGGATGTCGAATTCTTTGGCTTTAAAGCCGCGTTTTTCTAAATGCATCCACAGCAAATTTTCCCGATTGGGTATTTTCGGTAAATCAATAAAAAAGTGTTCGTTAAACAAGCCAGGCTCTAACCAGACATCCGGTAAACTTTTGACATCATTGCTGGTGGCGATCACAAAGACGTTACTGGTTTTCTCTTTGATCCAATGGCGAAAAGCTTCCAGATGGGGGCTGCCCATCATTGGGTCGCTGCTCATCCCTGTTCCAATCGTATAAACTCCTCCTTGAGTTGAATTCTGAGGCTCTGTTTCTGCAGGGAGGAGCGCTTTTTCAATTTCGTCCAGCCATAAAATGCAGGGTGATAGACGTTCTGCAAACTCGATAACTTCTTTTAGATGCTGTGTCGTTTTGTCGCAGTTTTCGGCTTGGAAGGCGGACATGTTGACGCGCAAAAGCGGGACTTCCCAAAGGCCGGCTGCAGCTCGTGCTGCGAGGCTTTTACCTGCGCCTTTGACGCCAAAAATAAAGACTCCGCGGGCATCCGAGCTGGGCGCTTTTTTAGGGTTTAATTTTTCTAAGCAGGCTTTTAACTGACTGAGTCCGGCTACGGCTGAGAAACTGGTTGTATCATATTCAAAACTGATCACGTCCGCTTGGTTCATCAGGCTTTCCCGTGCTTTATTGACATGCGGGTTCGTGTCCTGCAAAAAGACCTTGTCTTGCCAGATGGCGCCTCGAATCAGCTTTTTTGCGTCGTCTAGTGCGAGGCCATGAAAGCTTTTGATCAGGTCTTGCAGCGTCTTTTCTTTGAATTTAATGGATTTGCCTAGTGTTTTTCGTGCCCACTCTTGGCTTTCATCTAAGATGATGTGTCTAAGCTGGTGATCATTAGGCCAAGCCATGGTGATGTGAGCGGCGTATTCGTGCAGAACCTCAGGCAGCTGAACTTTGGGGCTCAATAATATGATTTGGTGAGGACAGATGTCTTGGCGTAACGCGATTTCTCGCATCAATCGGATATTTACCGGGGCATCGGTTAAGTATTCGTGAAAGTCACATAAAATAAACAAACTGGGTTGCAGGGTGTATTTGATTTCTTGCAAGAGATTCACTGGCTCATTGGTGTCACTCTGAATTTGATTTTCCCGCTCATCCAGCACTTGTAAGCCTTCAGTAATGGACCAGCTGTAAACAGGAGTGTTGCGGCGGATGCTTTCGGCTTTGAGTAACTCCAAAGCGCGCGTTTCTTCATAGGTTTCAACGGCAATAAATGGGAAACGTGCAGTTAATAAAAAGCGAAGATCTTGAATGCCAGACATAGAAGTTGTTTACCCTATTTTGGAGAAGTGGTTAATAATCAGTGTTGTAGAAAGCGCGATAAAAATCAAAATCTTTGAAATTTTAACCCCTAATATGGCATACAGCATGAGATTGGACATGAATACTCGGCAGCACTGCCGTAGAATAAGCGCGTTTTCTCAAAAGGATACAAAGGAGTCAAACTTTGGGCAGTGCAGCTAAGCAACCCCCCACTCGTAAACGAAATACTGTGGGAAAGTCAGCAAAAGCCACATCAGTAAAATCGACGCGTAAGAAAGGCAATGCGCGGCAAACGGCTGCGGCGGCACCCAGTATTTCGCCATCCGTCATTCGGCGACTTTGGCGCGAGAGCCGTATTTTATTTTCAGCTGCTTTTGCGGTTTATTTGATGATGGTTCTGGGCTCCTACAGCATTTACGACCCTGGTTTTAATAGCACCAGCGTTGGTGCGCCTATTGTCAATAAGGGTGGTTTTGCAGGCGCGTTTGTGGCTGATTTTTTACTGACGATGATTGGCTATCTCGCGTATATGGTGCCGGCGAGCTTGTTGATGCAGGCCGCAATTTTGATGAAGTCTAAGCCATCCAGCTCCTGGAGTGGGACTTTATTCGCGATACGTGTTTCAGGTGGTTTATTGGTTTTATTCTCGGGTAGTGGCCTTTTAGCACTGTATATTCCCAGTTTAACGCCTCTTCCAGCATCAGCGGGTGGTCTATTAGGGGGCTGGTTAGGGATGTTTTCACAACAAGTGTTTGGGCCTTTTGGTACAGCGCTGATTTTTGTGACGTGCTTGTTAATTGGCTTGACCCTCACGATCAATATCAGTTGGACGGAGTTGAGTCGTTTCTTGGTGAGCAAGCTTTTTGAGGGGGTGCAGCAGGGTACGAAGTGGTCGGCGTCAGCATCACAGAAAACCATGGATGAAACGCGAAAGGCAATTCACGACATAACAGTTGAGCAAAAATCGAAATCGGCCTCGAAAAAGAAACCCGCTACTGAAATAGAGCTAACGGCTCTCCCAGTGGTTGATGATCAAGCGGCTTTGGATGCCTTGCCTCAAGTAAGGCCGCCGAAAGTATTGAAGCCCGAGCGGGCCAAAAAGCGTAAGGCGCGCCCTAAAATTTTCGGCAGTGGCTTACCTGGGATGGACTTGCTGGATCCGCCAGATAAACACAATGAAGGAGGGTACAGTGACGCTGTGTTGCAAGAAATGTCTGTTCTTTTGGAAACCAAATTGGCGGATTTTAACATTGAAGCCAAGGTTGAAGCTGTACTACCTGGCCCCGTGGTTACCCGTTTTGAAATTCAACCCGCGCCCGGTACCAAAGTCAGTCGCATTACCAACTTAGCGAAAGATTTAGCTCGATCGCTGGCCGTTGTCAGTGTTCGTGTGGTAGAGGTGATTCCGGGTAAGACGGTTGTGGGAATTGAAATCCCAAATCAGCATCGTGAAGTTATTCGTCTGAGTGAGGTGGCTGGTTCAGATCCTTACGATAACAGCTCATCGCCTTCGACTATCTGTTTAGGGAAAGACATCGCAGGCTATCCGATTGTTGCGGATCTTGGCAAGATGCCGCACTTACTGGTAGCAGGTACCACGGGTTCCGGTAAATCCGTGGGCTTGAATGCCATGCTGATGAGCATGCTGTTAAAGTCTTCACCGCAAGCTTTACGCATGATCATGATCGATCCGAAAATGCTCGAGCTGTCGGTGTACGATGATATTCCTCATTTGCTCACCCCGGTCGTGACGGACATGAAAGAAGCCGCCAATTCCTTGCGCTGGTGCGTGGCGGAAATGGAACGGCGGTATCGCTTGATGGCGTCTATGGGGGTGCGTAATTTAGGCGGCTTTAATCGTAAGATTAGCCAAGCGATTGAGAAAGGTGAGCCCATTCCTGACCCTTTATGGAAGCCAGAAGCAGGCTTTGAAATTGAGGAAGAACCGCAACAACGGCCTCATTTGGAACCTTTGCCGGTGATTGTGGTCGTAATTGACGAATTTGCTGACATGATGATGATTGTGGGTAAAAAAGTGGAAGAGCTGATTGCGCGGATTGCTCAAAAAGCGCGGGCGGCGGGTATTCATTTGATTTTGGCGACACAGCGTCCCTCTGTGGATGTGATCACCGGTTTAATCAAAGCCAATGTGCCCGCTCGTATTGCGTTTCAGGTGTCTTCAAAAATTGATTCGCGCACTATTTTAGATCAAGGGGGAGCGGAGCAGCTGTTGGGGCATGGGGATATGTTGTATTTGCCCCCTGGGAGCGGCATACCGGTTCGTGTGCATGGGGCTTTTGTATCGGATGAAGAGGTGCATCGGGTGTGTGACGATTGGCGTGCACGAGGTGAACCGGCTTATTTGGATGAGATCATTGATGGTCAGGTGGAAACACCTGGTATTCCAGGTTTTGAAGTGGCTAATTCAGGGGATAATGAATCCGATGAACTCTATGATGAGGCGGTTAGGTTTGTGACCGAGACACGCAAGGCGTCTATTTCGTCAGTGCAACGAAAATTAAAAATTGGGTATAACCGAGCAGCTCGAATGGTGGATGCGATGGAGGCTGCCGGCGTGGTCAGTGAAATGCAGACCAATGGTTCGCGTGAGGTACTGGCGCCACCACCGGTAAAATCCTAGTACCGGTTAAATCCTAATGCCGGTTAAGTCATAAGTAAGAGCGAATCGAAAGGGTTAAGTATGAGCGCAATGCGTGGTTTGTTTTTGGTAATCTTTTTTGGGGTTGCTCATTTATGGGTCGTCATCGCCTGGGCTTCTGATCCTGGGGTATCCCAGGACAGCTTGCGTGCATTTACTAACAAGTTAGCCGGCATCAGCCAGTATCAAGCCCGCTTTTCTCAAGTGACACGGGATGCAATGGGGGAAGTATTGCAAGAGCAGCAGGGCACTTTGTTAGCAAAGCGGCCGAATCGATTTGTCTGGCGTACGGCGGCACCTTACAACCAGGCCATCATCAGTAATGGTGAAACCGTATGGATAATGGATGACGATCTTGAACAAGTGACCGTACAGGCGCTAGACAAAGACATGGCCAATACCCCTGCGCTGTTGCTGGGCGGTAGCATAGAGGAGATTCAAAACAGCTTTGAGGTCAGTTCAGTAGGCAGCGGCCGTGAGATCTATTTGTTAAAGCCCAAGGCCAATGAAGCCTTATTTTCGTCATTACAGGTCTCATTCGAAGACAATAGATTGGTGAGCATGATATTGGTTGATCACTTGGATCAACGAATGGAGATTCGCTTTACCGACATTGAGGTTTCGCCTGTCTTTTCTGAAGGAGTGTTCCAGCCAACCATTCCGCCAGGGTATGATGTGATTGAGCAATAATAAGTCATCGCCAAGATTATCGAGCCAACAAAAAATTCCGCTCGCGGCCAGAATGCGACCGGCCTCGTTAGAAAATTATGTGGGTCAGCAACATTTACTAGGTGAAGGTCGGCCGTTGCGTCGATTGCTGGCCAACCAACAATTGCAATCCCTGTTATTTTGGGGGCCACCCGGGGTGGGTAAAACCAGCTTGGCTCGCCTGCTAGCCAATAACTGCGACTTGCCATTTTATGGCCTGTCCGCTGTCATGTGTTCAACCAAAGACATTCGTGCCATTGTTAATGATATGGCAACACCGCAATTCAACACAGCCGTGGTCTTTCTGGATGAAATTCACCGTTTCAATAAAGCGCAACAGGACGCGTTGCTGCCTTATGTTGAAGACGGGCGATTTATTTTGATCGGCGCGACCACTGAAAACCCGTCGTTTAACGTCAATAAAGCTTTGTTGTCACGCATGCAGCTCTATCGACTGGAGGCGTTGCAGGTTGAAGACATAGAACGTTTATTATCACGAGCAGTGATGGCTGTGAGTGGTGATATTCATAATGGCCATAATGGTGTCGACATTTCTGTAGCGGCTGACGTATTAAAGCAAATGGCTGTTGCCAGCCAAGGTGATGCGCGCAAGGCGCTGAACTTATTAGAGCTGGCTGCGGCACAAGTCGAATCCGACGGTGTAATCACCATGGCGATTTTGGAACGCTGTGTTGAAACGATCGTTAGCATGGCGATGGATCGGCAGGGCGATGTGTTTTATGAATTGATCTCTGCGCTTCACAAGGCCGTTCGAGGTTCGAGCCCGGATGCGGCGCTGTACTGGCTAGCCCGAATGCTCGAAGGTGGCTGCGATCCCCTTTACATCGCTCGTCGAGTGGTCCGAATGGCGAGCGAGGACATAGGCAACGCCGACCCAAGAGCTCTGACGATTGCGTTAAATGCTTGGGAGGCGCAAGAACGATTGGGATCCCCGGAAGGTGAGTTGGCGCTCGCTCAGGCGGTCAGTTATTTGTCGGTAGCGGCCAAAAGCAATGCCGTGTATGCCGCTTTCAAAGCCGCGAGCCAATTAGCGAAACAAACAGGGCAATTACCTGTACCAATGCACCTTAGAAATGCGCCTACCAAATTGATGCAACAAGAGGGTTATGGGCGAGATTATCAATACGCCCATGATTACCCAGAAGGTTATGTGCCAGGGGAATCGTATTGGCCTGAACCCTTAGCTGGGACTCAGCTGTACGAACCGGTCAATCGAGGCTTAGAAACTCAAATAGCAGAGAAACTAAAACGGCATCGAAAGCTGGATGCGGAATCATCCTGGCGACGAGCGGATTCTTCTCATAGACTTGAATGAATGAGTGTGACTGAGATTGGCCAGGGACCGTGTTACTAAAATTTAACGTCGAAAAATTCAAAAGCAGTCCTCAAAAGCTTGGGCTTTGTGTTGATGCCGTTATGCTGTTGATTATTGCGTTTAATCTGCTGTGGTTATTGTTCGATATGCTGTTTATGAGCCATTGGGTACGATCTGGTTTAATGTGGTTGGCGCCTCAGTTTACGCAGTGGTATCAGGAGAGTGTTCACCCTAATTTTTTTTCGTATGAATTGGTTTTGATAGCGGTTTATTGGACAGAGTTTTTATTTCGCTGGGCTGTGAGTATTGCTCGCCAAACGCATCACCGTTTTTGGTTTTACCCTTTTGTTCGTTGGTACGATGTCTTAGGCTCCTTGCCCATTGCCTCGTTTCGTTTTCTGAGATTACTGCGCTTAGTCTCCGTGATGATACGGTTGCAATCGACCGGTATTGTTGATTTTTCCAATACCCCGATAGGGAGATTTGTCTCAAAATATAAAAAGATTTTAACGGAAGAAATTTCGGATCAGGTCGTGGTGAATGTGCTGGAAAATGTGAAGACTGAAGTCCATCAGGGGCAGCCGATCGTGCATCGCGTTGTGCAAGATGTATTGTTACCTAAACGAGACCAACTCGGCACCTGGGCCAGTCATCGCTTAACGGACTGGGTCGATACCGTGTACTTGTCACGTCAGCACGAGGTGTCTGAGTATGTGCGCGTGCTGGTCAACCAGGCAGTGATTCAAAATAAAGAGCTGGATCGATTGGCACAAGTGCCTATGATTGGTGGCACGATAAAATTTCAGATTGAAACCGCTATTGCCGACATCACCTACACGGTTCTCGATCAATTACTCAAAGATTTGCACTCCGATCGCTGCACTCAATATTTACAAGAAACCACAAGGGTGATCTTGGAGCACGCGGGTTCTCATGACAGCGAATTGAGTGCATTATTGGAAACAGTGCTGACGGAGTCACTTGAAGTGATCATTGCAGAAGTAAAAGTGAAGAAATGGCAAACTGCTCCGATGCATTCCAGTGATACAAAGAATGATACAAAAAATACGACGTAGCCGCGATGAGCGCAGCGAATCGAGGGGGCTTGTTGTGGCTGTAACTCAGCCTAAAAACTCTAAGCCTATAAAAGCCTAAGCCTGTAACTGTTGTACAGGTTGTTTGCCTTGTTGCTGGGCGCGATTTCGGCCTTGACGCTTTGCTTCGTACAGGTGGGTGTCGGCTTCGCGGATAATCTCAGGCCAGGTTTTTTCTCGATCCTCAACGAGGGCAAACGAAACTCCGGCACTGATGGTAATGGTTTTATAAGGGCTTTGAGCGTGCATCATTTTCATGTCAGCGACCGATTTGACCACGCGCTCTGAAACAAAATAAGCATCAGCAGCTGTAGTGCAAGGCATTAACACTAAAAATTCTTCACCACCATAACGATAAAGCCTGTCGTCTTTGCGGATACTTTCTTTGATTCGGTCGACCACGGATTTTAAAACATCATCGCCTTTCTGATGGCCATAGAAATCATTGTACTTTTTAAAGTAATCGACATCGATCAGCATGAGCGCATAAGGTCGGCCGTGTTTGCCCGTCATTTGGTGCGTGTATTGTAAGTCAATTTTCAGTGAGCGCCTGTTGCCAATGTTGAGCATAGGGTCTTCGAGAGAAAGCGCTTTCAGTTCTTCATTGGCCTCTTTTAATGCCTTTGTTTCTTCAGACACCGCGTGTTCGAGGTGTTCACGCTGTTTCTCAATGATCATGAAGTACGCCCGAGTGAGGTCCGTTTGGGTAATCAACCCAATCAGGTTTTCGTCCTGATTTACCACCAGCAAATGCCGGATATGATGCGTGCGCGATAACACCAGGGCTTCCAATAAATGCGCTTTGCCTGAAATTGTCACCACAGGGCAGGTCATGACTTCTGATACCGGGTGATCGTATAGCTCGGGTTCTGTTTGAAATCGAGTGGCCAATTTAACGGCGTCTCTTTCTGTGATGATGCCAATGGGTTTTGAGTCCTCACTGATGATGATGCAAGAGTATCGACGATTACTCATCATGGTTAACGCCGTCATTAATTGTGTATCCGGCGGTATGGTAACTGGGTTTGGGGTCATCAATTCACTGGTGAGAATTTCAATCATGGTTGTATACTCTCTGTTTACCTTTTCAGTGTTAAAGCCCGGTTCAGTGGAACTGGTTACAACACACTTCCCCGCAATGTGCTGCAGTACTAATTAGATTAGCTGGAAGTGAGTAAAAATCGAGCAGCAATCTGGATTTATAATGTTGTTCAGCTGTTAGATTGGGAAACAAAATGTTAAGAAATGTATACGTTGAGCGCTAGCTGTCCTCTTGGTTTATTTCAGTGATGAATAAAAAGAATCAGTTAGCGCGTGTATTGGGCTCTAATATGAAGGGTGTCGGAGTATTGGCTGTTTTTATATGCGATATAAATCACATTTTTCTTTTTAAAAGAATTGAAAATTAAGAGCGAATATTTGTGCTGGAGAAAATTTTATCGGCATTGTTTGCAACGAAGCCTTCAAAACGTTGGCCATCAGGCAATGGATGCCGTTGGGCAAATTCGTAAAAGACAGAGGGCAACGATTTCTTGGCTCCAGGTGGGTGATCAAACTGGATTTCCGTGGGGTCGGCTAGGGTTGACGATTGTTCCAGAAACACCTCTGCTGATCCTTTAATAGTGCCGCCATCGTGATTTAACTCAAACCCCTGTTGTTCTATCCACTGATTAAGTTCCGATAACTGTTTGAAATGCTTTAATTGATTGACGTCGATGGTGAAGTGATTGGCCGTATAGCCAAACAGATACCACCAGGCCGCGTATTCGGAATGCGTCGCAAGTTGTTGGTGGGTTTTTTCTTCGATTGGCCAATGCCTACCGGAATAAAATACTTCGGGGCCACGGATCTGGCTGTCTTCTATTCGGTCTAAACATGCTAACAAGGCTTGAGAGCATTCTTCTGGTAGCTCGAGGTAGCGCAATTCGCTGATGAAAATTTTAGGTTGGCTCGTGTCGTCACTGTGTTCGAGGTGAACAGCATCCAGTTTTTTGGCGTTAAACTCGTAATGGTCTTTAACCTCATATCCAAAAGGTTTTAATAAGCCGCATAGCGTGCTCAGGTTTACTTTGGGGTGTGCCAGGGTTCTAAAAGCGATATGATCATTTTTTGGCGATTCGCCTGCTTTTATAAAGGCTTCTTTTAATGCCAAAATACGGGGATTTAACGCTGTATAGGCTTGCCAAAGGTGGTGAAACCAATCATTCAGCTTTTGTATATTGGGTGTAGCAGTATTCATTGCGAGGCCTCTTAACCAAACCAGTCGTGGTCTCAATCTTAGTATGGGCCTTTATATTAGTCATCAGTTTATAGTTATGAGAAGTTATGAGAAGCATTAAAAAAGTCATCTACGACGAAGCCATTCCTGGATTGGAAGCGCTGCTAAATGGCTTGGGTATTTCAGATCTTGAATGGAAGGCCATGCCCGCTGAAGCCATTGATGCGAAACAGCTGTTTGGTGCCGATGCGTTATTTATCCGATCGCAAACCAAGGTCACCTCAGAGATGATTCGGGGTAGTTCGGTGGGCTTTGTAGGGTCTTGTACGATTGGTACCGATCATGTTGATCTGGATGCACTACAACAAGCAGGTATTTTGTTTGCGCACGCTCCAGGCTGCAACGCCAGAGCCGTTGTGGAATATGTAATGGCAACTGCATTACACTGGACCCAAGAAAAACAGCGCCTGGATGACCAGCTGACGTTAGGCATCATCGGTTATGGCCACATTGGGCGTGTATTAGAACAGGTGTTTGGCATAGTGACAGGCCAGCCGCTGGCTTGTCGAGTCTATGATCCGCCATTACAGCATGCCAATGATAAACGTGAAGAACCAGCTGTTGTCAGGCCTTTAGCAGGATGGCGATCCCTTGGGGAAGTGCTTGCGTGCGATGTTGTGTCCGTGCACGTGCCGTTAACAGACGCGAGCCAGTCAAAGTGGCCAACGCGAGGTTTTCTGGGGCAGAAAGAGTTAGGCTCTTTAAAAGACCAGTGTTTTATTAACACCGCCCGGGGGGAAGTGGTGACCTCAGCTGGAATAAAAGTGGCGAGCCAACACGCTGACATAGCCCTCGATGTGTTTCCAAGTGAACCCGCTGTGGATCCTCAGCTATTAGCGAGTCTCTGGCAGGCCACGCCACATATTGCCGGCTACAGTGCACGAGGTAAGTGGGGAGGAACATGGCAGGTGTTCCAGCAGTTTTCGCAATGGTTATTATCGGAATCGAGAGCGCCTGAAAGTTTAAATGCACCTGGAGACTCAGACACCCCTCAATTCGAAGCCCTGTATTCCTTATGGATGGAAGACACCTGGGGACTCAGTGCGTGGGCTCAATTGGCGAACTGGGTCGTATCTTTAGAGGATTTAAGCGCACAAATGGTATCAATGGGTTCTTCTTTGCCCTGTTCTGAATCGATAGCTCAGGCGTTTCAAAATTTAAGGCGTAACTATAAGCCGAGGCCGGAGTGGTTTGACGTTCAGTTGGGGGCGCCTTTGTTGACAAAAGATACCCGAGATCAACTGCGGTCCGCGGGTTTAGGTAAGGTGTTAGGGGTACTAGAAGCTTGAAATAACCAGTCGTCAATGGACTGTAAATCACCAACATGAAGAGTGCCAATAAGCCGTTTAAAGGTAATGGCACTTTTGAAATAATTAATCTGTGCTTTGAACAAGGCATCCTGCTGTTCCTTAAACGTAGATTCTGCTGTCAAGACTTCGTGAACGGTGCTCGCTCCTTGGCTGTAGGCTGATTTAAGGGACTCAAACAGGGCTTTTTGTTGCCGCGTAGTTGTCGTTAAATGATGCGTGTTTTGGGCTTGAAAATTCAGCTGGCCAAGCTGCTGTTTAATACGATCGGTCAGTTGTTGTTGGATGTGTTGGGCTTGGTATTGGCTTTGTTTGTGATGCCAGCGGGCTTGCTTGGTTTGGGTTGAAAGCAGACCGCCTGTATAGAGCGGCATACTGACGGTAAGGGCAAGAATTTGCTGTTTGATTTGTCCTTCATCCAGTGTTGGTGTGCGCCCATCCGATTCGACTTCGCTGTGTTGCGCAACCAGATCCAGTTTGGGAGCGTGCTGACTTTTTTGAGCCAAGTATTGGTGTTTGCTGATACGTACCGCCAATTCGCTTAACGCCCAATCTGGGTTATCTTGTTGTGCCGCTTGAAGCCAGCGTTTAAATTCAGACAGTGGCGGTGGGGCGACATCAAAAACCGTTTTATAATGCGGGCGCTCTGTTAAATCCGTCAGTATAGGAAACGCCGCTTCTCTATCGTCTCCAATCCAGTGCTGGAATCGTTGTAGGGCATTGTCATATTGCATCTGCTTAAGCTGAGCTTGCAGTTCGGCATTTTGTAGATGAGTGCGCGCGGTTAACAATGCCCCCCCTTTGATCAGCCCCTGTTCGTAATCTTGTTCGGCTTTGGTTTTAAAAGCCCCTTGTCTGAACGTCTCGCGTTTTGCGATCTTAAGCTCCGCGCGTGCTTGCAGGGTATTAAGAAACAAATGCGTCGTATTTAAAAGTAAGTCTAATTCGGCTTGTTTTATTTTGAGTTTGGATTGCTGAGTGAGCCCTTTGCCACTGGCATAGGTGAACCAGCTGGGTAAATTGACGATCGGTTGGGTGATGCGAAGGTTGTAGGACGTGCTTTTAAAACGCGTGTTAATGGGTGAGAGGAGGCAATCTAAATCAGTAGCGGCGGCGTTTTCAAAGCCGTTATTAGGAAGGCCAGAAAGGCAACTGGAAAGGTTCTCTTGGCTCAAATTAAGGCCTTGGTTATTGCCATCATCATACTGAATATCGCTGCGAGAAATATCCGCGCTGACTTTCGGCAGCAGACCGGCGCGTGTTTGTGGTTCGCTTAAGCGCTCGGCTGCGTATTGAGCCAGTAAACTTTGGTGTGACACATTGTTGTGCTGCGCCAATCGGTAGGTTTCAACCAAGGATTTGGCATCAGCCTTTGTAGAACTGTGGGGCAAAGTGGGTTGAGTTGGTTGTGAAGATGGTAGCGTTGTTTGCGGTACAGCTGATGCCAATACGGTCGATGTAAAAAAAGCCGATGCAAATACAGTCGATTTAAATACAGCCATAAAAGAGTGAGGGAGTACATGTATTAGGTCTGTAAAGTATTTTTTGACAAGTGTTTTCATAGAATAGTTCGTTATTATTGTTTTTTTGAGCGAATATTATTCTTTAACGACGGCCCATGCAAATATATTGAACAGGTTGGCAGTTTGGTGATCATGCTGAGGCCTGTAGCTAGTGTTTCTTAACAAGACGTTATATGATGTTCACCTTTTTTATAATGCAGTTAGTTTTTGCACATGATCTGTTTGGTGGTGCATGAGTCTCGGGGTGTTGCGGAAGTCATTGATTAGGAAGTAGATATGACAGTAGTAAGCTGGTTGCGCCAAGTCTACGCGCTTGGTATTCGGCTATCAGTTAAAGATGGAAACTTAATACTGAGCCGACCTATTCCTGAACATTTTGCTTATTTACGCCAGGCTTTAGAGCCACTGGAAGGCGCTATTGTTGAGTGGTTGCAAACGGATCGATCGCAAGTGCTCGAGGATAAGACCTTAAGGCAATGCGGCTATGCTGCTGACGATTTTTTACAACGTTTTGCGGTCCCACATTGGGCGATCGAGCTGTTTGGTGGTGGCACGCTCAGAGAGGGCCGGGTAGCCACGTCGGCTTGTGTGGGGCTCTTATTCAATTTTCCTCTTTCCGTTGGACTTCTACGACAAGCGGTCACTGAATCGTTGCAATACCTTCCTTGGTTGGCGCTTCAGTGGTGGCGAGATCTTGCTGCGGATCCTTGGCGCTACTGGGGGGCAGGCTTACCGCATCGCCCCTATATCGATTTTGAATACATTGATTTAAGTGCCGAAGAAGCGACGTTGGGTCAGGATTTAAAAAGTCTTTCGGATCAATACGGCCGTCTTGAGTTGGTGCTGGATGAATCACCAACCATGCACCGCCTGATCAAGCTAGGTCATAACCGCTACTGTTATTTATTCTGTTATTGGCCAGGCTATTGTGCGCCGAGTTTGGTTTTTAATTACATCAATATGTTGATGCTGCATTTACGCAAGATACCAAATAATAAGGGGGCGTCGGTTGAGGGTTCGAGCGTCAGTTGGCCAGATTTGCAAAGTATTGAAACGCTCAGCTCAAATTGGGTAGAGCAACTGTGGCAGCAAGTGGCCGAGCATGATGATTGGCATTTAAAAGCCAGTGATGTTTTAGGGGGACGAGCGGGGTTCACTGTTCAGGCGCTCTCGACGGATTTCATCATGCCGACAGAGCAGCAGAGCTTGATGATTTCACGCGCTGAGAAGAAAAAGCTCGAAACCATTTGCCAAAAAGCCCTTCCACAAGGTGAATCGCTACAAGAAGCGGAGCTTTGGGGGCAGTTGATGTTGGGGCTGTTTGTTCGAGTGATTGGTGAGCATTATCCGAATGAATCCATGATCAATGTGTTCTGTCATGGTGTGGACGCTGTCAGCACTGTTTCTAAACCAACTGTACAGAGTCAGCGCGACCCATTAAGCGATGCTTTCTTCTCGTTGATATCGGCTCAACAACAACATGTGGTGTCGTTTTCGTCAACCGATGTGGCGTCTGTAAAACTCGATAAATTGTTTGCCTGGGTGCGTCGTTACTTGCCTCGATCGATGGATGGTGAGTCTGGTGTCTCAGAGGTGAGTGCAGGCAGCCCTCGCTTTTCATTTCATGTTATTGATTTACATGGCTCGTCGGAATCAGGCAAAGATTTGTCGGATCAATTGGGAAAACATCAAGTCAGCCGACAAATTTTTGAGCGGTTGTGTGTACGCTCGCACAGCTGTTCGCTGGGTTTTTCCGTAGTGGATGAAATTCAGATGTGGTTGATTGTTGGCGAGCACAGCGTTCGATTTGAACTCTTTTACAACCCTGGACGGCATGCCGGGAGTTTTTGGTTGCAGCGTATCAATGAATTTCAGCAACAGCTTTTATTGCCTGAAAAACAAGCCAAAACGCCAGTCAAGAAACCAGTTAAGAAACAAAGCAAGCCTGACGACAAAGCTCAGTTGGCATTCCAGAACGATAAAGATGATCAGAATGAGAACAATAGCGACGCCATTGAATCAGACAGTCAACCGCGTTTCTTTTTAGATGTTTTATTCAATCAGGTCATTCAAGGTCCGGAAGCAACGGCGCTGGTGTGCGGTGATCAGTCACTTTCCTATCGAGCGTTATGGGTTGCCGCGACCCTAGGGGCGGAGCAGTTAACAGCTGCAGGGGTGGGATCGGGTCAGCGGATCTTGATTGACGGCCACCTCACACCGGAATTGATCGTTGCTGCCTTGGCGACGTTGCTTTCTGGTGCGACCTACGTTGTGATTAAGCCTGGCTTGAGTGAGACCTTGCTGAAAACAATGCTCGGCGATGGGCCAAACTCAGGTGCTCATATTACGCAAGGTATTCTAACCCAGGGTATTCATGCCCAGAGTATTCATGCCCATGGTATACCCAACCAGAGTACGCCTCCAGCATCGGGCTTTCAGGCGATCTATGGGAAGTCGCCTTTTAATGCGCAGGAATGGCTGGCTGCAGTTCATGACCAAGATAGTTTTGAAGTAAACAAACCACAGTTGGCTCGAGTGCATGAGAGTCCTGCGTGTGCGACCATGAATGTGGTTCAGAACGAAAAGCTGACAGGTCCGGAAATTAATTATGGCCTGTTTTCATCGCACATTATTAGTTGGCTGCAAGCGCATGCTTTATCGGGCGCAGGGCAGGCGTTGCGTGTTCCATTAACCTCGCCCACTTTTGCCGATAGCTTTCATCGACAATGGGCTTGCGTTCTAGCGGCCGGTGGAACTCTATTTGTTGATCAGTCAATGAATGAAGCAACAGAGGAGCACAATCGAGGTGATCGGCCCTCACGGCCCTTTACGTATTTAGAGGCCTCTGTCGCACACTGGCAGCGCATGCTTGCGAGTACACAGGTGGTTTCTGATGAACTGGGTGCTTCTGACGATCTTGTATTCCCAGATCTAAAAATAGCCATCGTGACATCTGGGCTGTGGGACATGAGCGGTTTGAATGCGTTAGCGCAACAATTGAACCCCGCTGATCGAACTGAGGCGTGCCAGGTGTTTGCGGCTTTGACGACACCCGAATTCGTGGCTCCTGTTGCTTTTCAACGTTTTCAACAGGCTTCGTCTCGGCCGCGCCCTAAAATGGGTTGGTGCATTGGAACCTTAGGAGATACACCTTCAAAAACCAACCTGATGGTTTTCGATGGGCTCAAACGGTCTGTTCCTCGTGGCGTGTTGGGTGAGCTCTGGGTTCAAGAGACTCAAGTTGGAAAAAAACGACTGTTTAAGCTGGATTTACAGGCCAAAGTGGATTACCGAGGTCAAGTTTGGGTGCAACCGGGCCCGTTGTCTCGACAGTATGTCGCTGGTTGGTGGGTTTATCTGCCTGCTCTAGCGGATGCGTTCAAACAACAACTGACGTTAGCGGATGTGTTTTTAAGCGAAGATCTCAGTGCAGATCGAAAGGCGGCACCGCAATTAGTGTTTTGGGTGGATCAACCCGGTAGAGAAAGAAGTTGGCAGGAGTTACGACAGACGCTAAAACACGTTTGGCCAACCGAGTTACTGCCGATAAACGCCATTCAACTCACATACTTACCGACTTATTTAACCGCCTCTTTACCAACTTTGTCGACAACGCAGAGCGATGTAAGGTCTTTGCAAGCCGGTTTGCACCCCGATACGTTCCAAGCTTGGCTGAAAGCTACCCCCAATCGTCAGGCCGCTTCTCACGATTTTTGGTCGAACCGACTGTCTTCTGCGACGGCTTTTCCTGCTGGTGGGGGGGCTGATGTTGATCACAAGCCGGTTTCCAACATGACCATTAAAGTACCGGCTAAGGTGGCATCGATCGTCGGCAAGATCAATCAATCGTATCAAGTATCAGAAATCGTTATTTGGGCAGCGGCGCTTCAAGCCGCTGTTCAGTGGTTATGGCCAAAACAAGTGTGGCCGATGGCCTGTGTTGCAGAGGAACGGTTAACGATCGGGTGTACCACGTTGTCGTTAGCCCAAACGCCCATTCAATGGTTTTCAGAGCTAGGCAAGCATTGGCAGCAAACCGAAGCCTTTTTACCGGCCTGCTTGAGTTGGTTGAATGTATCGGCGCTGACGGAATATCCGAAGTGGACGGGTCGTGAAGAAGTCTATGCGTTTGCGGAACCCATGATTCCGATTGCGTTAGGCTATGACGGCTTGTTAGACCAAGATGAGCGCTTTGCTCGTCGTTTTGGCTTGTACTTGGCTACTCCCAAACCAGCGAATTTGACCCATGAGTCGCTGGACATGACGGTCCGTTACCACTCCGCTTTTTTTCAAGCACCACAAATCACGTTGCTGCTCGATACCGTGCAGGATTGGTTGGATTATGCGGTGGCGTACCCTCATCAACCGGTAAAATATTTTTATCAAAGTTTGGAGCGTATTTCAGACGTCTCTCTGGATCAGCACTCAAATGATTGTTCGATAAACTTGCAGCCTCGAAATGGTAAAACCTACCCACTAACGCCATTGCAAGAGAATTGGTGGGCTTGGTCGCAAGTATCCAAGCTTCAGCCTTGGCATGCTGGTTGGTTTGATTTTGACGGCGGTTTTAATTTACAAGCCTGGCAGGTTGCGTTGGATGAACAAATCAAACACTTTGTTGCCTTACGGTTAAAGTTATTGCTGCAGTCTGATGAGGGTATGCGTCACGGTAATCTGCGTGAAGATGACCCAAGACAGATTGTGCTCTCTGAAAGTGATGCGCTGTTAAACTGCGAAGATTGGCGATCTCGATTAAAAACATCAACATCTGTGGCGCTTGAGAAATCATTAGAGCAGGGCATTGCTGACATGATGCATGAGCCGTTGGAACTGGAGAAGTCAGCTCTGTTGCGGTTTTATGCGATTCAATGGGGGGCTCACAGTTGGCGGCTGTTGGTGTTAGCGCACCCATTAGCATTGGATGAGATCGGCGTGCAGAGTTTTCTTCGTGAGTGGGTAGGTGCCTATTCAATTCTCACATCAGGTAAGTTCGCAACAGAAAAAAACGTATCAGAAATAAACTCAGCTGATGGAAACGGTACGGATATATCGATAGAAGACCATTATGCAGGATTTTTGAAATGGTCCGAGATGCATTCCAGAATGCGACACTTGATTTCTCATGAGCAATCTCTATTAACGCCGTTAAAGTTTAATGGGTTGATGGCGCGAGAGGCGTCTCAAGAAAAAGCATCGACTGACATAAAAGGCCTTGCCTTAGAAAAAACGCAGGATTTGGTTGCAGAAGACTGGGTGGTTCCAGAAGAAATGCTGGTGGATCTTAGAGCACATGCGGATCGATCGGGTGTCTCACTTGACTGGGTCATTCAAGCGTTTTTTGTAATTCAGCTCATGTCTTATCTCGCGCTTGATGAGTCGCTTTCATTGTATGTGAGTAGAGACTATCGATCGGCGCGTTATCGACAGTCAGTTGGTACGTTTTCAAGTTATGGTATTTTTCAAGTACCCGTTGCGCTGATGACGGATCGCCAGGTTACATTGGCCGATATTTGGGTGTTAATGCGACGTTGGGCGGCCGTCAGTACACCGGAGTTTGCGCCAATCCCTGAGAGTGATAAAGGCTTATACGGTTATTTTGATTTTCACGATGCGTTGTCTCCTTTACCCTTTAATGAAACGCAGATAACACCTGAGTTATCTGATTTGTTGGGGCGGCCAAATAGCTTGATGCTGTCCGGTCGAATTCGTAAAGGGCAGTTGCGCTTAAGATTGCAATATCCAGCCGATCAATTTAACTCGATTAATTTTTTACCCAGAATGTCTCATTTATTGGGGCAATGGCTTTCGGGTATTGAGCGGTTGGCCGATTTGGATTTATTGCTGCCCGAAGAAAAAGCCGCCAATGTGTATTTGCTGGGGCAGGGAAATCGGCGCATTGCTAACTGGCCGCCGATCTACCGTTTGGTCGAAGAACAAGTGCAACGGACGCCCACTAACATCGCCGTGCATCAAGGCGATGCGGTGTTGACGTATTGGCAAATGAATCAATTAGCCAATCAAGTGGCCAGTCGTTTGGCGAAATTAGGCTGTCATGTGGGCGAAACCGTATTGCTTTGTACCGCCGATAAATTTTTATTGCCGGCGGCCATGCTAGGTATCTGGAAAGCGGGTGCCAATTTCATGCCGGTCGATCTGAATTTGACGGATACACTTTCTCGGGAGTTGGTGTCGGATTTTTCGGTCCGCTTTGTGCTGGCTTCATCAAAATTCAACAACCGTTATGAAAGACTGCCCGTTGATTTAACGTCAATTGCTTTAGATCAATTTGATCAAGATAAGGAAACCCACTTCATACCACCGGATTTGCCGGCTTTGTCAGGCGTTTATGTTGTCCATAAGACAGTTCAGCACCGCTATTCCAGAAAGGTCATGATCAGTGCTGAATCCTTGGCGAATTTAGTTCAGTGGTATTGTGGCGAGCTCTCCTGGAAACCCGAAGATCGCGTCTTTTTGTTGGCGAATATGGATTTCCACATGGCTCAAAAAAACATATGGGCCGCTTTGGTTTCTGGCGCTCGTATTGTTTTTGGTGAATCCAGCGTTTACGATCCTGAGCAGGTTGTGAAAGACATCGAAGCGCATCAAGTCACGCGTTTGAGTACAACCCCCAGTGCGTTTTATCCTTTATTAAAAACGAAAAGGCTTGAGACTCGTGGCGGCCAAGTGTTTTCATCATTGAATACCGTGGTATTGGGTAAAGAGTTGGTACGATACTCCGACATCCAGCTTTTCTTTGATTTGCACCCGGGCTGTCGAGTGATGAGTACTTACAACATTCGAGTCTGTACGGATGTGGTGGCGTATCACTGGATAGAGCCGCAAGATTCTTCTGAATACGTTCCCATTGGCAAACCAATTAACCGAGTACAACTCTTTGTGATGGATCGGCTGGGTCGGTTGCAACCCAGTGGTTTGGTTGGTCAGGTTGCCGTATTAGGTCCTGGGGTTGGCCGCTTGATCGGTGAGGTGGATCCCGAACAACAACAAAGTTTTGTTCGTGTGCCTGATTCCGGCTATTTGTTCTACAGCGGTGATTTGGCTTGTTACGATGCCAACGGAACCCTGACGTTTGTGGGCAGACAAAATGGTGAGCGCCCGATACGAGATGTCGAAATCAGTATTAAGCAACTCGAAGAGCGCTTAATGACATTTCCTGGTGTGGTCAGTGCTCGAATTGTCTTGAACGAAAACGACCAGAAAAACGATCAAAAAATGGTGGCGTATTTGCAATTATTGGCACCAGAGCATTTTCGTTCGGATGGTTTTAGAAATCGATTGTCCTGGTTATACCCGAATGCCCGCTTACCAGATGATTATCAGCTGATCGAGTCGGTCGATGCATTAATGGCGCCTTTTATGATGGACACTGATATGACAGGTGCTGATTCAACAAACAGTGATTCTACAAATAGCGACTCAACAAATACTTCTCAATCTTCCGGGGAAACATTCCAAGCCCGACAGCACCAAGCCGTATAATTGTTGATTTTATTTTCAGACAAGATCAAATGACCAAAATGTCCGGTTTTGAGTTTTCGCGAGACAGCACGTTGTTGAGCAAGGTCCTGCGTCTCTCGATCCAGAACATCGAGCACAAAGCGGGCGATGCCATTACTGGTGACCACCCAAACGGTTTGGTTAATGCTGGTTTCGTTGCTGTTTTGTTGTTTAAGAGTGTCTAAAAACTGACGCCAGTGTTGGCGTATCTCTGAGGGGTCCACTTGCCACCCAGGGGGAACCATACTGTTTTTTTCCCAATCTTCCAGTTGGGCTTTGCCCAGGCGTTCGATGACCTTGGTTTCGGGCTGGCCTTCATCAGGGCCATAATCAATCTCATTCAACCAGGCTTCAGGCCGAGGTGTGCAGATATGATCAGCGTACGCCATCGCGATGTTAGCCGTTTCTTGGGTGCGCTGTAATTGACTGCAAAAGACCTGATCGGGTAAGGCGCGATTTTTAAAGTAAGCGCCGAGCTGCTGGGCCTGTTTTTTTCCGCTGTTAGACAGGGGTAAATCACTGCCTGCACCCACTCTAAGCAGAGTATCGCCAGGATCAAAGGTGTTGCCGTGTCGAATGATAAAAAGGTCGATGGACATGGGGATCAATCATCGACGGTGGCGAGTAAATCAGACGCGCGTTTGGCATCTTCTGGCGTATCCACACCGAGTAAGACCCGACTGAATTCCGGTTTCATTTGGATCAAGTGTATCGGAATGCGGTGCTCGATCAGTCGTAATTGTTCGAGCCCTTCGAGCGTCTCATAAGGGCCGGGCGGCAAGTTAACGAAAGAGGTCAAGGCTTCATACTGATAGCCGTATAGGCCTGCATGCAGATAAACTGGGCTGAGTCGCGTTTCTTGTTTACGCTGTGCTTCGTTCCGGATAGCTGGAATAATCTGTTTTGAAAACCACAGAGCTTGGTTATCCTGGCCTAAAATGGCGGTGGTGCCGCTAAAGGGGGTGATGGTTTTTTGTTGGCGCAAGTCATCCAATTGCTGCCAAGTCAGGTTCAGCACTGGGGTCACCACGGGCCAGTGCGCGTTTTGGTACAAGGCTTTGGCCAGATCGCACAACAGTTCAGGGGGAGTCAAAGGCGAATCGCCTTGGAAATTGATGACCCATTTAGGTGGGCTGGCAAGAAGCTGACAAGCCGCAAAGGCGCGATCTGTACCCGAAAGGCAGTCGTCCGATGTGATGACGGCTTCTGCACCAAAGGAAGCGGCATGATCGACAATGCGTTGATCTTCGGTGGCAATTTTAACGTCAGCCAGATGTTCTGGAAATTGAGTGTTAAGCTGTTGAATGGCTTGGCTAGCGGTTTCATACACACGTTGCAGCATCGATTTTCCGGCGAGGGTTTGCAGGGGTTTACCGGGAAAGCGAGAAGAGTGGTACCGTGCAGGGATAATGATCAGCGTATCAGGGGTTTTGTGTGAATGGGTGAGGGTCATAGAGTCGGTCTTAGGGTTGGTATGAGGATGATGATAATTTACAAAATAACCACAGAAGTCTGCCATGGCTCACAGGATAATGAAACAATTTGTTACTGGATAGAATAAGAAGAGAATAAGTATGTCAACCCCTTCTGATGTAATCAATATCAGCACAACATCTCCGCAAAGCATAAACCTATCAGCGGAATCTAGCACTGGGTCCCAGCAATCCAAGCAAAGTTCGGATTCCTCGGAAGTAAAATTGGAGTTTTTAAAACCTGAACCCACCGAACCTTATGATAATAAAAAGCAAAATAAATTTGAGTGTGTGGCACGCATTCCCATCGATTTAAACCAAGCAAAGTCAATGCGCAGCCCCTATGTTGAGGTTGAATTTAACTGTCAAAATAATATTAAACTGGAACAAGCGATTCCCCTTAAGCTCCACATGCATCGATTGCAAAAGCATAACCTCACGAATGCGAACCTGCTGTGTTATGTGGCTTGGGATGAATCGAATAATACTGCCAAGCTCGAAACCAGCCTGGTAGCAGCTCAAAATGATAAGGAAAATGAACTTGTTTATGAAAGCGAGAAAATTCCAGCCGACCAATTGGTTTTTGATGATTTTATACAAAGTGGTAATGCAAGCCACATTGTTAAGGACTTACAAGTTGTAAGTAACTGGAAGCTGGATGAGAACGAAACAAAGTATGCTGGTACAGTTAAGGAGTTAAGATATAAAGCGGAGGGGAAGCGTTCTTTGGGTTGTTTAAAAAAAATTCAACTTAATGATCTAAAGTTTGCGACAATGTCTACCTCAAATACATCCAGTCATAAAGAAAATATGACTGAGCTGTTAGGCAAATACCAATATGGGAGAATCACAAGGTATAAAGCAATGACTTCTAAACCTATTTTAGAAGTTGTGTTTGTTAAAGAGGTGAATAAAAAAAATAATAAAAGTGATTACTTCAAAATTCAAGAAATCACTAAGATCAAAAAGGAAAAAGTGGATGATCGTTTTAGTGATAGAGAAACAGAACTATCGGAAGCTTTTAAAAAGTTAAAGCAAAAGAAGTTAAATGTGAGTAAATCGGCAAAATTACAAAGCTTACTCAATAAAATAAAAGAATCTGAAATGAAAATGTTAGATTTAGAGGCGGATTATCAATTTTTCTGTAAAAAGTTAACGGAAAATGATAGCGACGATAATATACCTGCTAATTTTTACCACAGATTTTCAGGTTTAGATAGAGCGATATCTTTTGTAAGAGGGCTTCCTAATGCTGACCATTATGCACAATCTGATCTTGATAGAAGATTGAACAACGCAATAGTGGAAGCCAAAAAACACAAAAACAACTTGGAAGTTTCATTGAAAGAATTAAACGTCAAATTATGGCGTGGTGAGATAGCGCGCCAAGAGGGAATCAAGCGAATTGATTCTTACATGCAGAGCATCAATCCTGGCGACGAAACAAAACTCAATCTGAGAAAGAACTTAGAGAGTCTTCATGATGCTTATTTTAATTATGTAACTATTAATCGTTATGAGGATTTTGAAGTTCCAATTGAAGCGTTTCAAACTCAAATTCCAGATTGGCTTGTTAAGGGGCTTACGGCTTTAAAAGAAGATTTAGATCAAAAGCTAACTAGCTCAACAGCCAGCTCAACAGACAGTTCAACAAATCCCTACAATGATACTGTTAAGAGCAGCTTTACAAATATTTTAAATTATTTAAATTCTAAAAAGGAAGCTGCTGGCAAACCGAACAAAGATCATGAAGAAAAACATGATATAAATGATGATTTCAAAAATGTAATATCATTCTTGAGCGGTGTTAACGTGGAAGAAAAGCAAGATACTTAATAACACGATTCAATGTTTGTCTGTCACAATCTAAGGTTATATGGACATTGCTTTAATAAAATCACTGCGCCAAAAAGGATTTGATCCGCGACATCCCGCCCGCTCGGCAACTGAAAGCATTTTGTGGTATTTGTATGAGCTAGCTCCGGATGAAACGCCAAGTGCAGAAATCGTTGGGTCGCTGTTGGCACCCGAGATTCCAAATTTAAACAATCCTTCATGGCTTACCCATTGGCAAATAAACCAAATTGAAGATGTTTTTGCGTGGGAGTCGGATTATTTTAAAGTGCATTTTCTGACGTATTTAGAACAAGCACAGTCGCAACAAACGTCTGTTATATCCGTCTACCAACAGCATCGCCTAACGATCGTAAACGCCCTGTTATCGCCTCCATTACTGCCTTATATCCAAGAATGCCTGCCCTCAAAAACAGTCGAGGCGTTATTGACGCTTAAAGATTCGCTAGAAAAGATGGGCCAAGAAGGTTATCGGCCGTTATTTTTAATTGTCCCCGGCACCTTTAATCCGATGCACATCGGACATCAACGTATGATTGAGGCGGCAATCCAGCAGTGTGTTGAATCTGAATCCAATTCCACAAAACCCTTGTGGTTCAATGTGGTGTTATCCGTTGGCACACCGAGCGATAAATCCGCAGCCAGTAGTGAGGCTCGAGCTGACGCTTTACGACGCGTTACCCAGTACCCCGTCATTGCGCATGGCGACCACATTAAGCGAACACTGGAATGCTTGGGGTTACATCAAGGCAGCCGGCTTTGTTTGGTGCGAGGGGTTCGAAACGACACCGACCGAGACCATGAAGTGTTGCAAAAAAAATTTGTTGCGGATTATTTAAAATCCATTCATTTACCCGATGATCGTGTTGAGTTTTATTACTATGAAGCTCACTCAAATGAAATTGAATCATCAAGTGCCATTCGAGCCGCAGAACAACAGTTGGCAAAAGGAACACCGAAAAGCGTATTGCCTGAATTGGAATGGCGATTGCCTGATCTTCCGTATTCCCGTCACCCCAGATTATCCCAACAGTTGTCTCGCATAGGAGCTCGACCAGGGCGTATTGCGGCGGTGTTCGGCCCTATTGCCTCGGGTAAATCAACGGTCAGCGCTTTCATGAAAGAGCAGGGTTATTACGTGATTAATCTGGATCTGTTGTGGGCGGATTTTTTAAAAAAACAAGACATTCGTCAACAACTCGGCCGCTTGATACCTGGCTGTGTTAACGAAAACGACGCATTGAATAAAGAGTATTTGAGAGCGATTGTCTTTGATGCCGCCAGGGCTGAAGAAAAAAAACGATTAGAAGGCTTTGCTCAAGGGCTTATCATTAAAAGTTTGATGGATGAAATACTGACGCTGGATGCAAATCAAGATGTTCTGGTCGAGGTCAGTGCGCCGAGCAGTCTCTTTGGTTATTTGTTACAAGAAATCGTGACGCTTTGGATCTGGGTGGCGCGCGATGAGTTAAGCGCCATTGAGAGCTTGAGCCAGCGCCCTGGTATTCAATCTGAGCAAGCACGTTCTTTTTGGGAAGCAAGTTTTGCCCAGGTGCTGGCGTTTAAAAATACGTTGCCATTTAAGTCTGTCGTAACGATTGAAAACCGCAGCAGTTTGAATGCATTACACAGTGAGTTGTTAAATGTTATCAATCAAGCGGGTCTTGCCTAGATAAACGGCTCCGAAAATTCGCCAATCCTTTTTTCGAAAATCAAGGGAATCCAATAGTTTAACGGTATCAATCGACTCGAGTGTGTTTGAGTGCCTTATTTCCAAGTAATCAACTTTGAAGCCTTTGGATTGCAATTCATCAATGGCATTTTTGAGAAGCGATGGGGCGTCGGCTGGGGATTGGCTGAACTGGTCTTTGGTGTCTTGCAATACCTTTGGAAAATGCGCTGCAATCTGACGCTGTTCTGCCGATAAATACTGATTGCGAGAACTCAAGGCTAAGCCATCAGCGTCTCGCTGCGTCGGCACCCCGATGATTTGGATGGGAAATCCCATGTCTTGGCATAAGCGTCTTATCACGCACAGCTGCTGATAATCCTTTTCACCAAAGATCGCCCAGGCGGGTTGTGTTTGCAGAAAAAGCTTGCTGACCACAGTCGCCACACCGGAAAAATGCGTTGGGCGTGAACCGCCGCAGAGTGGCTCGCTGAGCCCGGGTACGTTGACGCGTGTGGTTTCGGTAATACCAAAAGGATACATGACGTCATGATCTGGGGTCCAAACCGATAATGTGATACCCAGTTCTTGCTCCAGTGCGGTGAGTTTCTGCAGGTCTTCTGCCAAGGTTCTTGGGTAATTGTCCAGATCTTCATTCGGCCCAAACTGAGTTGGGTTGACATAAATACTTACGACAATGTGTGATGCAACATCGGCCGCGCGCTTTACCAAGGTTAAGTGGCCCTGATGCAAGTTTCCCATGGTTGGGACAAGGGCGGTGCTGGGCGTTTGCGCCAGATGGTTTCTTAGGGCATCGAGTTGGTGAAAACAATTCATCTTTGTAAGCGCTTTAAAAACGTTTTAAAAACTGTGTTCGGTGGTTGGAAAGGATTTATCTTTTACCGCTGTTTTGAAAGCGGTGATGGCACTGGGTATGTCAGAGTGTCCGGTCATAAAGTTTTGAACGAATTTAGCTGTTTTGCCAGGCGTCATGCCTAGCGCATCGTGCATTACCAACACCTGACCATCACAATCCACGCCCGCACCAATCCCAATCACGGGTATCTCCAATTGGCTTGCGATGGTTTGACCTAAATGAGCGGGCACGCATTCCAGGACCAACAGTTGGATACCGGCTGCAACCAATGCATGAGCGTCAGCAATCAAGGCCGCGGCGGCTTCTGATGTTTTGCCCTGTACTTTGTAGCCACCCAGTTGATGCACCGATTGTGGCGTTAAGCCAAGATGGCCACACACCGGAATGCCGTGCTGAACTAATGTTTGAATAATCGGGCATTTGACTTCACCCCCTTCAATTTTCACCATCTCCGCTCCGGCGCGCATGAGCTGTCCGGCATTCTGAGCGCACTGGTTTGGATCCAGGTCAGTTAAGAAGGGCATGTCTGCTAATAACAACGGTCTCGTGTGTTCCGGCGAGCACGAATCTAAGCCCCGTTTAACTGAGCCGACATGGTACAGCATGTGTTCCAGAGTTACGGGTAAGGTGTCGCTGTGACCTTGCAGTACCATGCCAAGGGAATCCCCTACAAGCAGAACATCGATGCCGCTGGCCGCCATCAGCTGGGCAAAGCTGGCATCATAACAGGTTAACATCGCGATCTTTTCGTGTTGTTGCTTGAGCTGGAGAAGGTGCGTGATGCGCATGAGGTATTGCCTCTTTATTTAAGTATTCCAGTATTTAAGTATTACAGTATTTTGCTATTTTAGGTTTAATTCCGGTTTATACAGAGTTTTGATGGCTGACGGCCGGGTTTTATTGAGTTGCTCTAGGTGAAATTTTAAGCCAGTTCCATCGGGCATCTTAAGGGTTGGCTCGAGTTGAAGTAAAGGCATTAACACAAAGTCGCGTACCGTCATTTCTGGATGCGGTAAGATCAATGAGACGGTGTGAATGCATTGCTGGTCAAACAAAAGCAAGTCGAGATCCAGTACTCGAGGTGCCCACTCTAGAGCTTGCCGCGTTTTGCCTGCGGTTGTCTCAATATCTTGCAGTTGTTGAAGCAACGCAAATGGAGTGAGCGTGGTGGACACTTTAGCGCAGGCATTGAGGTAATTGGGTTGTTGTTTATCAAAGTAACGACCACTGTTGTCTTTTGGAGGGAGCGCGGGGGTTTCGAACAGGTGAGACCAGGCGATCAGTTGCGTGTCTTGAATATCCGCTATTTGGTTAAGCGCTTGGGTAATTTGTTGCGCGGGTTGTTCGAGATTTGAGCCAAGCCCAATGAACGCCGTGGCCACGGGTTAAAAGTGATTGCCAGAGGGGCTGTTGGGTAGCGCTTGATTGCCATAATTTTTAGGCTTTTTCTTGCGCTTTTTCTTACCCAATGCTTGAACCATGGCTTGCTGGCGGTTGGTGTCGGCGAATTGAAATTCGGTCCACCAGTCGCCTAAGCCTTTTTTGATTTCTCCAATACTTTCTCGAAGCAACAGAAAATCGTACGCGGCTCGAAATCGGGGATGCTCAAGCGTGCGAAAGGCCAGTTTTCCCTGGCGTTTGGCTAGCCGAGATTGCAACTCCCAGATTTCTCTCATTCGCATCGAGAAACGTTTAGGAATAGATAGAGACATGGATTGCTGGAAAATGATGCTATTGAACGCTTCGGAATAAATGGAGCGTTCCAGCTCTTCCTTGCTCTGTTTCAAGGCTTCCAGCTTATCGGTGTAGGAATACCATAATATGGCTGCCAACAAAAACGCCGGTGTAATGTGCTTGCCTGCTTTGATGCGCTCATCCGTATTAATGGCGGTTTGTTCAATCATTTTATGCAAATAGGGGTGTGACTCAATACGACTGCAGCAGGGAAACAGGTAAATCAACAAATCGTATTTCAAAAGAGTTTGCAGCGTTTGTGTGGCGTACCCACCAATAAATAACTTCAGAAACTCGTCGAATTTTCTAGCAGGAGGAACATGATCCAACAGTACTGATTGTTCGGCAATGGCGTCTTCCAGGTCCTCTGGGATCTCAAAATCCAGTTTGCTGGCTAGGCGTGCGGCACGCAATGTGCGAACGGGATCTTCTTGACAGCGTTTTTGAGCACAGCCAATCATCACCAACTGATCGTTATCAAGGTCCTCTAAGCCATTAAAAAAATCCAGAATGACGTGTTCGGATGGGTCGTAATACAGAGCGTTGACGGTAAAATCGCGTCGAATGGCGTCCTCTTCTAACGTGCCGAAGACGTTATCTCTGAGTAATAGGCCTTCTGAGGAGATGTCTTCACCATGACGAATACCTTCTCCATGACTAATACTCTCCCCAGGAGCATGACCTTCTTCATGATTAATATCACCTTCATGCTCAAAATCACCGTCATTGTATTCATCTTCTGGATTTTCTGGGTTGATAGTGTTTTCGGGGTTAATATTGTCGGGAGCTGCGCGGAAGGTGGCGACTTCAATGATTTCTCGCTTGATGCGAACATGCGCCAACCGAAAGCGACGCCCCACTAAGCGACAGTTTTTACCGAAGAGTTCTTTGACTGTATCCGGATGAGCATCGGTCGCGACATCAAAATCTTTAGGTTCCAAGTCGAGTAAAAGGTCTCGTATGCCTCCACCGACCACATAAGCTTGATAACCGGCGTCTTGCAGGGTGTTAACCACTTCGATTGCGTTTGGGCTGATGTCCTCGGCGAAGATACCCAAAGTGTCCGCCGGAATTTTAGTCGCTTCTATCAATGTGCGACTGCTGTATTTTTAAGCGATTGAGGTTTGATCATGTGCGAGTTTCATTACCCATTGAGTTACTTCAAAAAAGTGCTGATTTTAGAGTCTTTCTAGAGAGCGTCAAGAGTAAAACCAAGAGCTAATAAGAGGTATTTAGAGCTAAAAGGGATGGTTCAATGAATTTCGGGGGTTTTAGGCGGGTAATAGGATAGGTTTTCGGGTAAAGGGTGTTATGAAACATGGTTCTGGGACATGATTCAGAACACCCTTTTTTTTGTTATTGCCTGATTGTTTTAATTTTTATAATTATCAGACTTTTTTATCACCCGGCGCCGCTTTGTTGTTGTCATTATAATTATTGTTGTCGTTATAGGGCGCTACCACCTTAGGTTCTTGCTTTTGTTATTGTGTAATTGTTTTAAAGCAGAATGCGTGCCAGTTTTTCCTATCAGATTTAATCAATAAATATCAATAACTTATCAATTAGCGCTGGTGTAATTTTGACGGCCCCTTGGCGGGTGTTACCCAAACGCTGCCGGTGGGGGTACACCCTGTGTCGTTCTGTAACATTGTTGTTACAACCTCGTTACGCCCCTCGTTCGCCATTCGTTACACCCCCCGTTACGCTTTGCGACGTGGGATTCCCAACTTTTGGCGACGCTCCCACAGTGTTTTACGGCTAATGCCGAGTTTTTCGGCCAATTCGGTTTCATTGAGGGTATCTTGGTTTTCCAGTACGAACCGTTTGAAGTAGGTATCCAAAGAGTCCGCTGATGGGGCGGCTTCTTCTGTGGTCAGATTTTCTGTGGTGAGATCTTGTGGCTGTGATTGAGTTTGACGGTCTTTCTCCTTCGAAGTCGAGCCTGTGGACTGTTGAATCCCGAGTGACGCGGTATCAAGATCGGCGTCATCGCTGAGCACAATGGCGCGTTCAATCGCGTGCTCCAGTTCCCGGACATTGCCCGGCCAATCATAAAGTAACAGGGCTTTTTGCGCGGCGTCCGTGAGTTTTTTGGGGCCGCATTGAAAGCGCTTGCGCAGCTGTTGAATAAAAAACTCGGCCAATAACAACACATCATTCCCACGTTGATGCAACGCGGGAACCGACAGTTCGATGACGTGCAGCCGGTAATACAGGTCCTCACGAAATTGGCCTTCCTGAGCCAGTTGTTTCAGAGGGCGGTGTGTGGCGGCGATGATGCGCACATCAACGTGGCGGGATTCGATCGATCCGACAGGACGAACTTCTTTCTCTTGCAGTAATCGTAACAGTCGCGCTTGGGCTTCCATTGGCAGTTCACCGATTTCATCAAGAAATAACGTGCCTTGGTTCGCCGCTTCGACCAAGCCTTTGCGTTGCGTTTGAGCCCCGGTAAAGGCGCCTTTTTCATGGCCGAAGAGTTCGGCCTCAATTAAGGTCTCTGGAATGGCGGCACAATTCACGGAAATCAAGGGGCCTTCGGCTCTGGCGCTGCGGTTGTGCAGCGCTTTGGCCACCAACTCTTTGCCCGTACCAGATGGGCCAACAATGAGCACCGTGCTGTCGACCGGAGCGGCTTTGGATATTTGTTGTTGCAAGCGCTGCATTAAGGGGTGCTCACCGATCATATTATCCTGAGGATCGCTTGGCTGAATCGCTTTGCCGCGGCTACTTAAGGCGTGCTTGACGATTTTTAACATCTCATCAAAATCAAAGGGTTTGGCGATGTAATCGATGGCGCCGAGCTTTAAGGCGTCGACAGCCGATTTAATGCTCGCGTAACTGGTCATGATCAGCACGGGTGTTGGGTTGGCGTGCGTAATTAACTGCGTGCCTGGTTCGTCTGGTAGACGAATGTCGCTGATGATGAGGTCGTAGGCGCGTGTCGGTAAAAGCGCCTTGGCATCGCTGAATGTATGGCAGGTATCGACGGCGTAACCCGCATTGGTGAGCAGTCTGGCCAGTGATTGGCAGATGATGGTTTCGTCTTCGACGATTAAGATGTGTATGAGTGGCTCGTTTTGCAATGCAAGGCTTCCGTTTAATTGAGCGCCGATAATGACAGCACCGGTAAAGACAAGGAGATTTGAGTGCCCCTGTCATTTTGAACGGGGCTGGTTATGAAAATAGCGCCATTATGCTCTTTAAGCGTGTTGTAGGCGAGATATAAGCCTAATCCCGTGCCCTGGCCAATGGGTTTGGTGGTCGTAAAGGGTTCAAATGCATGTTCTTTGATGGCGGCAGGCATACCATGACCTTGGTCGGTAACGGTAATCTGAATGGTGCTGTCGATGCGCATGGCGTTTATCTGAACCTCACTGTTATCGGGTGAGGCGTCGCAGGCATTGTCCAGTAAATTGATGAACATCTGTTGCAGCAATTGATCATCACCAAGGCACCTCAGGTTATCCGGACATGCAATCTGTATCGACCTGTATTTGGCTTTATCAGAATATTGAATCAACTCAACCGCACTCTGTATGCATTTATTGAGGTTAACTGGTTCAAAGTGTGTTTGGTTTTCTTGTTTGGTGTGACCAAAGCTTGTTAAGGACTGAACGATGGAGCTGATGCGCTGGGTCTGCTGTAAAATACCTTCAGCGATGGCGTCGTCTGAATTTTGAGAGGCCTTCTTTGAGTATTGTATTTCTTGTGCCAAGCATGAAATGGCCGTGACGGGATTGCCAATTTCGTGGGCGACGCCGGCCGCCAACTGGCCAATGGCTGCGAGCCGATCGGCGTGCGCGACTTGGCGTTGCAGGTTTTTGTAGGGCGTCCAGTCTTCAAACACCAACATAAAGGCGCCAGGAATGTTGCGTTGCGATTGAATCTGGGTGCAAAAAATATTCAGCGAGCGGGGGGTGGGGTGTTCGTCTAATTCTCGGCTTTGTGGCGTGCCGTCATAAACCAGGGTGTCTTTTTGTAGATGCAGTTCCTGAATCAAGGCCTGCCAGGGCTGTGCTAACTGCGTTAAGTGGCTGCCCAGGACTTGATGAGTATGGATGCCAGATAATCGCTGCATGCTGTGGTTCCAATGAATGATTTCACCTCGTTCTGTAAGGATCACAATGCCCAAGGGTAAATGGTTCAGCAGTTCTTTGTGGTAGCGCCTTAATTGGTCCAGCTCGGCGGCAATTCCCCGAAACGGTTTTGGCTGATCGGCCAGGTTTTCTTCGGTAAAAGGCACGTCTTGGTTGTTACTGCTGTTGTAAGCTGAAAACGGGATGGCCTGATCAATCAACCGTTTTGCAGGAAGGGGCCCCAGCCAATCACTGAAGTGAGATTGCAGCGATTCTCGAAGCTCGCGAATGTAAGAAGGTGAATCGTACGAAGGCGAATCGTGGGAAGACAAATCGTCAGAGGGTTGGCTTTGTTTAAGTAGTGTCTCAATTGTTTTGTTTGAGAACGAGGTGTTAAGTGTGTGTTTGATGTTGGTGAGATTGGTCGGTTCAATGAAACCGTTAAGCCGTTTCGGGAGGTGCTCAACAGTACATTGCTGGGCAATCCATTGTTCCTGGGTGTTTTGTGAGGACACTAACGACACCATTACAAACGCAGCACTGTTGAGAAATAACGCCAATACGGTAGGCAATTGCCAATTTTCAATATTAGGGCTGTAACCGAGGTCTAACCAAAAATTCGCATCGTTCGTTGTTGTCAGTGACGTAAATAAGAGCCCGATCAGCCATACACTGATGCCAATTAACAAGCCGGCATTAAATCCCCTGGCATTACCTTTCGGCCAGAATAAGCAGCCGATTAAACCGGGCACGAAATGCAAAGCACCTAATACAGAGAGAATGCCCAATTCTGCTAGATCCAAGCTGTTTAGTGTCATTTGATACGTAAAATATCCGATACTGAGTAGCAGCAAGGAAACAGCCATACGATTTCGCGTTAAAAACACAAACACATCGTCGCGCTTTAACACGGCGGCTTGCAACGATGCCGTCATGGATGGCATCACGAGGTGTTTTTGCACGGTATCGGACAGATTTAATAGCAGGGGTAACAGTAATCCTGCAATAGCCAAAAGCAGCATCATCAGTGTGGTGAGTGATAAAAGCGGAGAATGGCTGGTAAGTTCAATGAGGAAATGTTCCGGTAAAGTGGTCAGTTGGTTTTTTGTCGCCGCCCACACAATGAAAGGCACTGTCAGCGAGACCAGCCACAGTGTGAGTGGGAAAAACCAAGCAGCGGATAGCAGCCAACGGGCTTTGGCTCGATTGGTAAATAACAGATGAAAAGCATGAGGAAAGGTAATGGGCGCAAAAAACCAGGCTAAAATCAGACTCCAGTGCAGAGTGGACTGCTGGCTAAGATTGGGGTTGTTGAGTTTGCGTGGGGTTTGCGTTAACCAGTGTTGCAGTTGATTCAGATCACCAAACGTATGAAAAAATATAACGCCGACCACCACCAGCAGTAGTCCTAACTTTACTGCGCTGAATAAGCTGAGTACGTGCAGTTCACGGCTGCGGTTGTTGTTAAGCAGCCAAGACACTAGGATCAGCACAGCAGGAAAAAACACGGTGAATGCCGCCGGCCAAGGCAACGCCATTGAGGCCCACGTCGGCCTATAATGCGCTACGACCGTATTGAGAAAATAATGGCTGAGCAGTTCAAATAGTCGAAACTGCAGTGCGATCAACGGCAGTGAAATTAGAGTCAAGGCCACGGCACAGAGTGTGCCTGAAGTTTGTCGATCATAACGAAAGGCGAACAAGTCAGCCATAGAGTGTAAATGGTGGGTCTTACAGAGCCTTAAAATGGGGACAAATAAGATCGGCGCAAAAAAGAACGCCACGCCTACCGCCGAGAAGTACACTAAAAAATGTTGGCCAAATTGATACGCAATGCCCACACTGCCCAGCAAAGTCCAGCCGCCCAGCAGGCTGCAGATTGCAAATATGTAATTGAAAGCAGGGTGGAGGCTGAGAGTCATATATTAAGGCCTGCGAGTTAGGTAAGCCGTTTCAGCAACCAGTAGTTTAAGCCAATAGCCGCAAGCCCAAGCAGGTAAGGGCGATACCAGGTGTTGGCTTCTGAGGTTGCCCAGTCAATCAGGCTTGGGGTCAGCAGCACACAGCCCAATAGAATGATCAGTGCAAGACGATCGATGAACATGTTAGGGTTAGCGTCTTTTTAGCAGTTAGATTAGTGGTTAGTAGTTAGTGGTTAAAAGGGACACAATATCATGGCCGAGATTGCTTTAACACAGCTCCAAGCGTTCATTCGAGCCGAGCTCAAACCAGAACAATATAAAGACTACTGCCCGAACGGATTGCAAGTAGAGGGCAAGGCCCAGGTGAAGCGCTTAGCACTTGGTGTAACCGCCAGTATGGGGGTGATTGAGCAAGCATCTGCTTGGCAGGCCGATGCGCTCTTAGTGCACCATGGCTATTTTTGGAAGGGGGAAGACCCTTGTATTGTGGGTGTAAAACGCAAACGTTTGCAGGCGCTTTGGGCGTCAGACATGAGTTTATTGGCTTATCATTTGCCTTTGGATGTCCACCCGACTTTGGGCAATAACGCTCAATTGGCGAAGCGTTTAGACTGGCAGGTGGTGGCTCAGCATCGTGTCGATGGTGTTCCAGGGTTGTTATGGATGGGCGAATTGCAACGCCCTATGCAGGCTTCTGAGCTGGCTGATAAACTAACCAGCCAGCTCGGCCAAAAGCCCTTGGTTGTAGGGCCTGTTGCTAAGCAGCCAAATACAGAGCAGGCAAATACACAGGAGCCAAACAGCTCAGCCGATCCAGCGATCACGACCCTGGCCTGGTGCACTGGCGCAGCGCAGCGTTATTTTCAGACCGCCATTGATTTGGGGGCAACGGCGTATCTTTCGGGTGAGATTTCTGAAAACACGGTGCATTTGGCACGCGAGACTGGCATTCCTTTTTTTGCGTGTGGCCACCACGCCACTGAAAAGTACGGCGTACAAGCCTTGGGTGAGAAGATTGGTTCGGTTAATGGGATTGAGGTGCGGTTTTTTGATGAACACAATCCAGTTTAGTCGTTTAGAGTTGAGCGACTTACCGTGTTTTACTTTTCCAAATCACGATCAGGTTTGACAGGATAATCAGGCTTGCACCAATCAACATCCCAGGTGTCATCTGCTCATCGAGCATGATCACGCTCAGCAGCATTGAGCACGGGACGCCGGCGTAGAAGAGGCCACCGATCAGTGTGGTGGGGAGCAGGGTGGTGGCTTTTACCCACAGGCCATGACCTAACGTGGTGCTGACTAAGCCTAAAAACACCAGCCAAGCCCAATCGGTAATTGGTAGTTGCCAGTTGGTTTGGGGTAACAAGACCAAAAAAATGGGCAACGCAAAAGCAAATTGGCCCAGGGTGCGCAGCGTTAAAGGAATATTTTGATTGCGTTGATGCAGTATGGGCAAAAAGGCATAGCAAAAGCCGCTTAAAATGCCGATCAGAAACCCGCGTGTGTGTTGGCTTTCTAATGAAAAGTGCGGCGTCACGCACAGCACACCGACACAAGCCAACCCAATGGCACCCCAATGAATGAGTTGAGGTCGGGTGCCTAAAAAATACCATCCCAAGCTCAACAAAAAAATGCCGTAGGTAGATAAGCCAATGGCCGCGAGAGACGCTGTCGATTCTTTGATGCTGATGAAGAACGTCAGCCAATGCAGACCAAATGCAACACCAATCACCAGTAATCGGCTCAGTTGTTGCCAATTAAGCGAGAGACGTTCTCTTTTTAACACCAGCCATACCGCTATCGCGGCGATGGCAATCAATAACCGCGCGATACCGATGGTAGCTACATTGGCCGAAATCAACTTGATCACGACCGGCGCAAACGCAATCAGTGAAATGCCAAGCAGCGCGATCGAGATGCCTGGTAACAGCGTATGGGTCATGGATTAGCGGGTGCCGACGTTGCTCGCATCGGTGAAGGAGAAATACTCCGACAAGGCTTCGACCACTTTATGAAGTTCTTCAGAAGGCTTGGTAAAACTAAAGCCCGTATCAAAGCAGTTTGGCGCTAAGTCGGGTTTGCACCAGTGGCTTAATGCCTCAAATTCAATGCGACGCTTGCCGTTGATGGCGTTTGGGGGGCGTAATTCCAATTCGAACATGGCGTGCGTTAGGAGTGGTGCTGTGCTCACTAGCATCATGCCATGCAACGAGATGTTGACGATATAACCCAGCGGCTTGTCGGTAATTTTGTTATATACCTGGAGGTAGTAATGCAGTTGATGGCGTTCTATGTGCCTTTTGTCTTTCACGTGCGATGATCCTGAATCTGAGTGCATCTGAACTTTCCTAAAGTTTAGACCAGGAAGTGGCGTCGCTTCCGAGTCTGGTGAAGGAATATTGTAATTTTTGTAACTGGCTTACGGTTTGTGTCTGCTATTTGCTTAAGAATTATTCGTGTTTTTTAAAAGGGGCGGAGATCTCTTGTTCCGCAGCCAGATCGCCTGGTTCATGAGGGAGTTTCGAAGCATAGTCTT
>CAZECE010000059.1:0-10286 GCA_964510525.1 uncultured Pseudomonadales bacterium
CCTGGCAGATCAAGCCAGCTCTTATTATGGTTTGAGTTTAGGCTCCGTTCGTTACGAGCGAGATGAGCTGACCAATGCCATCAACCTGAGTGCTTTTTCGGGTCGTTTAGGCAAATACTTTAATGAGTATTTTGCTTTCGAAGGCCGTCTTGGTTTTGGTAATGACAGTAAGTCAGCCGATCGTTCGGGCCGCTCGGTTGACGTCACCTTTGATAATTTTGTTGGCTTGTATGTTAAGTTTCATCCTGCTTGGATGGAGCAGGTGGGTCCTTATGGGCTGGTGGGTTTCAGTCGTGTAGAGGCGACGGAAAAAGACCGGATATTCTTTCCTATTCCCTACGATGCTACGGGGATGACCGTCGGGTTTGGCGTCGACTTCTTTGTTTCAGAATACATTGCGGTGAACGCCGAATGGGTGCAATTGGTTGATAAGGGTGGCTTCTCTGCGCATACTCTACAAGCGGGGTTTGTTACCTTTTATTAACGCCCTAAATTCACAAAAAATCTTGAATCCAAATTGTTAAGGCCAGACTATGGATACGGATATTCAGGCACCTCTGAGAGAAGACATTCGGTTATTAGGCGACTTGTTGGGCGAAACTTTGCGTGAGCAAGCCGGTGAGCCGATTTTTCAGCAAGTTGAAAAGGTTCGGTCTTTAGCAAAGGCCGCGTATCAAGAAGAACACGAAGATAAGTGGCTGTCTTTGATTCAAGTGCTCGCGGGCTTACCCAATGAGTCTCTGCTGGCCGTGACGCGCGCGTTCAGTCATTTTTTAAATTATGCGAACATTGCCGAACAGTACCACCGTGATCGTCGTCGTCGTGCCTATGAAAATGATCCCGCGGCCGAACCTCATATTGGCTCTATTGAAGAGCTGGTGCCTCGGTTACTTTCTCAGGGAATTACCGAAGAGCAGTTATTTTCCACGTTAAATACGCTGCAAGTCGAGCTGGTCTTAACGGCTCATCCAACCGAGGTGGCCAGACGAACCTTACTTCGAAAATACCGAGACATTTATGGCATTTTAGGCAATTTGGATCGAGGTGATTTAACGCCCAGAGAGCGTCGTGGTCAACTCAATCGGTTAAAAAGGCGTATTACCGCGGCTTGGCAAACCAATGAGATTCGTCGCGATAAACCCACTCCGGTTGATGAGGCACGTTGGGGGTTGGCAACCATTGAAACGACCTTGTGGCAAGCTGTACCGGATTGTATTCGAGAATTAGATAACCAATTATTTGAGCACACGGGTAAGCGATTACCGCCAAATGCCGTGCCCATTCGATTGGCCAGCTGGATGGGGGGGGATCGCGATGGGAATCCTTTTGTGACGGCTAACGTCACTCGGGAAGTCTTGTTGTTGGCTCGTTGGCAAGCGGCGGATTTGATTTTGCGAGATGTGTATCAGTTGCGCCAAGACCTTTCGATGCATGTCTGCAATGAGGCGTTGCGTGCTCGGGTGGGTGCAGATGAGCCTGAACCCTATCGAGCCTTACTCAGAGACATTCGGCAAAAGCTTGAAAATACGCGGGCATGGGCCGAAGCCGAACTGGAAGGTAAGCCTCATGAAGGAGCTATCTACCTTGCCACCGAAACCCTGTTGGAACCCTTGGAGTTGATGTATCAGTCGCTGGTCGACTGTAACTTATTGGAAATAGCGCAAGGCACTTTGCTGAATTTAATTCGGTGTGTGCAGTGTTTCGGGCTGAGTTTATTGAAGCTGGATATACGTCAAGATTCAGGACGTCATGCGGCGGTTATTGCGGCTGTGTGTGATTACTTGGGTATCACCAATGAAGCGGGAGCCGGTTATTTAGAATGGACTGAAGCCGAAAAACAGAGATTTTTATTAAAAGAGTTGGCCAGCCGTCGACCTTTATTGCCCACGCATTTTTCGGATGATCCCGAGATTATTGAGGTGTTGGACACCTTTCGTTTGTTAGCCACGCAACCCGAAGAGTCGCTTGGGGCTTATGTGATTTCGATGGCGCGATTGCCATCCGATGTTTTAACCGTGAAATTGTTGCAACAAGAATGCGGCTGTGTGCATCCGCAGCGAATTGTGCCGTTATTTGAAACCTTGGAAGATTTGCAAAATGCGCCTGAAACTCTTCATGCGTTGTTAAGTGTTGATGTATACAAAGCGGATATTGAAGGCCATCAAGAAGTCATGATTGGTTATTCGGACTCGGCCAAAGGCGCGGGTTTTTTTGCAGCGGCCTGGGCACAGTATCAAGCGCAAGAAGGTTTGTTGGCTGTGAGTCAGAAACACAATGTTCAGCTGACTTTTTTCCATGGCCGAGGCGGGTCGGTGAGTCGTGGCGGAGGGCCGGCCCATGCGGCTTTGTTGTCGCAACCGCCCGGGTGTTTGCAAGGGCGTGTTCGAGTGACTGAGCAAGGAGAAGTCATTCAGCATAAGTTTGGTAATGTGGACGTGGCGATTCGCAGCCTGCAGTTGTATTTGAGTGCTACGATGGAGGCGACTTTGGCGCCGCCACCAAAGCCATTAAGCGAATGGCGTGAAGTGATGCAGCAATTGGCGGAACGCTCTGTGCAAGAGTATCGGCACATTGTTTATGAATTACCGAAGTTTATCGATTATTTTAAAGCGGTCACCCCGGAATCTGAGTTACAAAAGCTGCCTTTGGGCAGCCGGCCAGCGAAGCGCAAAAAACTGGATACCATTCAATCCTTACGAGCCATTCCTTGGGTCTTTGCTTGGACCCAGCCTCGATTGATGCTGCCAGCTTGGCTTGGAGTGGGTCAGGCGTTGCGAGAACAAATAGAGGCTGGTGATTTGGCTCAATTGCAGCAGATGCGTCAAGAGTGGCCGTATTTCCGTATGTTGATGGACATGCAGGAGATGGTGTTGGCGAAGGTCGATACGCATGTGTTTGAGTATTATCAAAAGCGCTTGTTGGAAGATTCCTCTTTAGAGCCTCTGGGGGCCGACTTGTTAAATCGTGTTGCTCAGACGCTAAAAGTAGTAGGTGAAACCACAGGAAAAGCCATGTTGAGTGAGCTGCCTGTGCTTCAGCGGGCGATTCAGCTGCGCAACCCCTATTTAATTCCCCTACACATCACTCAAGTTGAATTATTACGCCGCTTACGAGATGAGGCAGAAGAGCCGGGAACGGACCAAGAGCGTATTCCACAACTCCAGCAGGCGCTGATGGTCTCAATCGCCGGCATTGCAGCGGGGCTGCGTAATACTGGGTAATGATTTGATGATCAAAGCCCATTTGCAAAAATAGATATCGTGTATATACTGTTGTATATATTTTATGTAGGGCTCAGAGGTCTTAGTTATGATAGAAACGCGTACTGCAAAACTATTTAAAAATGGTGCCAGTCAAGCGGTTCGTTTGCCTGCGGAGTTTCGATTTGAAGGTAATGAGGTTTACGCTACTCGAGATGATCAAACGGGTGACGTTGTGTTGTCTAGGCGGCCGGGCGCTAAAGCATGGGAAGACTTCTTTGCTTTGATGCATAACATAGAGGTCCCTGATGAATTTATGTCAGACAGGCCGATGAATCATCCCCCCGCTGACAAAGACCTCTTTGCTGATGAATGATCTATGAAGCCTTTGCATTTATTAGATACCGATATTTCAAGCTACATTATTAAAGGACGAACCCCGAAGTTGGAGGGGCAATTGGCCTTAGTTCCTCCAGATAGAGTATGTGTGTCAGCTGTTACTAGGGCGGAGCTTCTATACGGCTTGAAGCGGCTTGCGACCAGCCATCCAATACATGTTGGCGTGCACCAATTTTTAAAAATCGTGCGAGTCATTCCCTGGGGTGGCGATGCAGCAGAATACTATGCGGATATTCTTCATCAATTAACCACCCAAGGAAAGTTGATTGGTGAGATGGATATGATGATTGCAGCGCATGCCCTTTCCGTAGGTGCTGTTTTGGTAACAAATAACATCAAGCATTTTGAGCGTGTTGATGCGCCGCTGGTTTTAGAAAACTGGATGAATACGGCTGGTTAGTATGTTTGGTTCGAATACTTATTGATTGTTTAAGTTGGCGGTTAACTCTTGCGCCAATGCGGCCATTCCCTGATTAAACACGTGGGTAACGCCTGCTTGAATTTGGTCGTCTGTAACATTATCAACATTGAAGCGAATGGCGCCTAAAAATTCTTCTGAAGCCGTTTCCGCTCTAAGGGATAACATCAATGTTAATGTCGTGTCTGGAGATTCTACTTGAGCAACGACCAATTTTCCTGATACGTGTAGATTCTGCGAAGCACGTTTGTTGAGAGGCGTTCTTGAATGGGTAAAGTAGTGGCTTTGGTGCATTGAATTAAAGAGTTCACGCTTTATATTTTCTTGGCTCAAGACTTTCTTAGCATTGGAAAAGAAGCCAAATTTTTTGCCGGTTAAGTTGATGATGTCAATTTTGGCTTCATTGATGTGCCAGGCTGTATTGCTGGGCGATCGTGACGAGGTTGCTGGAAATTGGGTTCGCGCTTGTTTGGGGAAGGCGTAAGCTTGACCGCTGGGCTGGGTTTGCTCGCTGGGTTCAGACAATGGTCTCACTTTAGCCCCGGCTTTTGCTGCAAAGGTTTTGACCTCGCTTTCTGGAGCGGTGGGTTTGGTTTGGGCAGGTTTGGGCGCATCTGGGGATGCGCAGCCAATAAGTGTGATCATTAAGCCAATAAAAACGATTTTATGTGGGCCAACAAAAGCCGTATTAAGCAAGTTGATGGTGCGGGGGATGTAGGAAGTGAGGGGGATCAGGATAGTGGTCATTGTAAGCTCTGAATCGTTATTTAAGGGCTATAAGTAGTAACCCAATAAATTAGCGGTTTTTCAAAGACTTTACTAAGAGTTTTCTAAGGTTTTTTAGGGCCGATCATGGAAACATGCGTTTCCATGATCGGCCGATTTTTATATAATCGACTGTTTTAGAATCATGAGACAACCTCACTATGTCAGTAACCGATATGTCAGCAACTGAGACAGACGCCGCCAAAGGCTCCCCCGAAAGTGCTCCAAGCGCTAAAAGCCCTTTTGAAAATCAGGAGGCCTCCCAAGATTCCTTAATTAAAATCACAGAAAGTGCCCAAGTGTATTTAAACGAGCTTCTGGCCAAACAAGACAAACCCGGAACCGGGGTGCGGATTTTTGTTGAGAAACCTGGTACGCCTTATGCCGAGTGTTGCATGTCTTATTGCGAACCCGATGCTCAAGAAGCTGATGATATTGCCATTCAGTTTGAGGGGTTTACGGCTTGGATTGAGAAAGCCAGTGAGCTGTTTTTGGTGGATGCGGTGGTTGATTATTCAAAAGAGCGCTTTGGCGGTCAACTGACATTTAAAGCACCCAGGTCGAAAATGGCTCAGTTGGGTGAAGACCCGACGTTGGAAGACCGGATTAATTACATTTTGTATTCCGAAATCAATCCTTCTTTGGCCGCGCATGGCGGTAATGTCACCTTGGTTGAGCTGGTTGATGATGAAAAAACCGCAGTGTTGCAGTTTGGCGGTGGCTGCCAGGGCTGTGCTGCGGTCGATATCACGCTAAAACAAGGCGTTGAAAAAACCTTGATTGAGCAGATTCCTGAGTTGGAACAGGTCAAGGACGTCACTGACCATACCCAGGGTGAAAATGCCTATTACAAGCAGTAATGGATAGCCAATCCTTTTGGCTATCAGAATGGTCACTCCAAACTTGATTTGGAGTCCAGTGAACAAAAGCACCGTGTAAGGTCATAATTCAATTATCTTAAAATGGTGGGGAGTTTTGGTTGAGGTGTTTTTACCCCTGGATGCCTGATCAAGTCGGGCATGACGAAACTTTGTGGCTTTTTTAACAGGTTCCAAGCTTGAAAATTCGTTGTGCTGCCCCATATATTCTTCGTAAGAATACTTAACTATACCCTCTAACAATCGCTGTGAAATAAATAGGAGTCGATGAATGTCGCAAGCGGCCGCTAAAGAAACCCTGGATTTTCAAACCGAAGTCAAGCAATTGCTCCATTTGATGGTGCATTCTTTATATAGTAATAAAGAGATCTTTTTGCGAGAGCTGATCTCAAACGCTTCTGATGCCAACGATAAGTTACGCTTTTTAGCGACCGAAAATGATGGCCTTTATGAAGACGATGCCGAACTTAAGGTACGCATTGAGTTTGATAAAGAGCAAAAGACAGTCACCATCATCGATAACGGTATTGGCATGAACCGCCAAGACGTGATTGAAAACCTGGGTACCATTGCCAAATCCGGCACCGCACAATTTTTAGAAAATTTAACGGGTGATCAAAAGCAAGATTCTCAAATGATCGGCCAGTTTGGGGTGGGTTTCTACTCTGCGTTTGTTGTGGCCGATAAAGTCGAAGTGTACACCCGTAAAGCCGGTGAAGCGGCTGATCAAGGCGTGCATTGGACATCAGAAGGTGAGGGCGCCTTTACCATCGAGCCGGTTCAGTTAGAAAAGCGTGGCACTCGGATTGTGCTGCATCTGCGTGATGCTGAAGATGAGTTTGCCGATGGCTGGCGTTTGAGAAGCATCATTCGTAAATACTCGGATCACATTGGCTTTCCTGTGGTCATGGATAAAGAAGAGGTTGATACCCCAGAATTGCCTGAAGAGAATGCGGATGTCACCGATGAAGCCAAAGACGCTGCTGAAGACGCTTCAACTGAGGGTAAAGAGCAAGACGAGAAAGAAGTAACAGCGGAAGCCTCAGCTGAACCGAAAGTACCGGCGGAACCTGAAGAAGAGGTCATCAACAAAGCCACGGCATTATGGACCTTGCCTCGCAACGAAATCAAAGACGAAGATTATCAAGCTTTCTACAAACACATCAGTCACGACTTTGATGATCCCATCACTTGGACGCACAACAAAGTCGAAGGCAAGATGGAGTACACCAGCTTGCTGTATATCCCCAAGCGAGCGCCTTACGACCTGTACAATCGAGAAACGCCTCGCGGCTTAAAGCTGTATGTTCAGCGTGTGTTTATCATGGACGATGCTGAGCAATTTTTGCCACTGTATTTACGTTTTGTTAAAGGTATCTTGGATTCCAATGATCTACCTTTGAACGTGTCTCGTGAAATTTTGCAAAGCAACCAAAGCGTTGAGTCGATGAAAAATGCCTTGGTGAAGCGTATCTTGGACATGCTGGAAAAGCTCGCTAAGAAAAAGCCTGAAGAGTATCAAAAAGTGTGGGAAGAGTTTGGCCAGGTCTTAAAAGAAGGGCCAGCTGAAGACTTTACCAACAAAGAGAAGGTCGCCGGCTTGTTACGCTTTGCGAGTACACGAAATTTAGGTCAGGACAGCTCAAAGCAAACCGTGAGCCTGGATGATTACATTGAAAAGATGGTCGATAAGCAAGACAAGATTTTCTATGTTACGGCAGAAAACCATGGCGCCGCCATCAGCAGCCCGCATCTGGAAATTTTCAAGAAAAAAGGCATCGAAGTCTTGTTGTTGTCAGAGCGAATTGATGAGTGGATGACCGGTTATCTCACCGAATACAAAGGCAAGCACATGCAAAACATCGCCAAAGGCGATTTGGATTTGGGTGAGCTGGAAGACGAAGCAGACAAAAAAGCCAAAGAAGATCTGGAAGAAAGCTCCAAAGACTTCTTAGAGCGACTAAAAGAAGCGTTAAAAGACCGAGTGTCTGAGGTTAAAGTCACCACTCGCTTAACAGACTCCCCTTGTTGTTTGGTGATTGGTGCTTATGATATGGGCGCTCAAATGCGTCAAATCATGAAAGCCGCGGGGCAAGAGTTACCTGAAAGCAAGCCAACGCTTGAAGTGAATCCAACGCATCCGTTGATTGAGCGCCTGAAAGAAGAAATTCAAGAGGACCGCTTTGAAAACTTGGCGTTCATTTTGTTTGATCAAGCCGCTTTGGCGGAAGGCAGTGCCTTGGAAGATCCTGCGGGTTATGTGAACCGCATGAACAAACTGTTGTTGGAGCTGACAGAATAGAGCTGAAACGTCCGAACCTAAACGCGTATTTTGGTATCAGCCGCGAGCAGCGGCTGAGCCGTGCTCGTGAGGGTCAGTGGCATCCGGCTTTACGGGCCATGCGGCCTTTTTTTGAGGCCATTGCTCTTTATCATCGTTATAGCGCCCCTGGTGTGGAAAACATCCCACATCAGGGGCGTTGTATTTTGGCCGTGAGTCACAGCTTTGCGACCTATGATGCGTTTCTATTAGGGTTGGCCATCAAAAAAGCCACCGGTCGATTGCCTGTTGGTCTGGGCGATAATCTGTTGTTTAACCTCCCAGGTGTCTCCACCTTAGCGGCCGTTGCCAATCTGTATCGGGCCAACCCAAAAAATGCTAAACGCTTGTTGGAAGAAGAGTGCCTGGTTGGTGTGGCGCCCGGGGGGATGCGCGAAGCGTTGCGTTCAAAAGATCAAAAACAACAGGTGTGCTGGACCAAACGCAAAGGCTTTGTTCGTTTAGCGATTCAAACTCAATCGCCTGTGGTGTTAGCTGCATGCCCTGCGGCAGACGACCTTTATGATGTATATGAAGCTTATCTGACTAAATGGGCGTATCGGCAATATAAAGTGCCACTGCCGGTTTTTTCAGGTTGGGGGCCGAGTTTATTGCCCAAACCCGTTAAATTAACGCACCATGTCTCGAGGCTGTTCTATCCACCTCCACTCAGTACGGAGCGTCCTTTAGGGGCTGTGGTTGATGAGTTTCATGGGCAATTGTTAGAAACCATGCAGTGTATGATGCAACAGGTCTAATCTTATGGCAGAAACCAAAACAACAATCATTGGGTGTGGTCGATGGGCAAGCTTTTTGTCTTGGTATTGTTTGCGCTTGGGGCACCAAGTCATGATATATGGGCGCACGGGCTCGGCACGTTTTCAGTCGTTGGAATCCACGCTGCAGAACGAATACCTCACCTTGAAAGGGGCGGTGCATTTTACTTCAGAGGTAATGGAGGCGCTGAAGTTCAGTGACACCCTGCTGGTTTCGATTGAAGCACAGCAATGGCGGTCTTTTTGTCAGGTACTCAAAAACACCGTTCAGGAACACGAGCTGGCAGGCAAAACCTTTGTGCTGTGCATGAAGGGCTTGGATAATGCCAGCGGCTTGCGATTATCTGAAGTCTTTGAGCATGTGGTGGGTTTGCAATCCGTGGCAGTTTGGTTGGGGCCTGGTCATGTGCAAGATTTTTTGTCCGAAAAGCCCAATTGCATGGTAATGGACTCTAACGATACGCTGCTAACACAGCAGTTAGTGCAGCGTTTTGACAGTGATTTGATTCGTTTTTATTTGGGAAACGACCTGCTGGGCAATGAAATTGGTGCGGCGGCCAAAAATGTAATTGGTATTGCGGCGGGGCTTTTGGATGGCAGTGGTTTGACGCCTTTAAAAGGGGCTTTGATGTCTCGTGGAGCCTTTGAAATTGCGTCCTTGATTCAGGCCATGGGAGGAGCTTTCCACAGTGCTTATGGATTGGCCCACCTTGGGGATTATCAAGCGACTTTGTTTTCAGAGCACAGCCACAACCGGCGTTTTGGTGAGGCATTTGTGAAAGGAGAATCTTTTGAGCGGCTGGCAGAAGGCGTGGGTACGTTGGAGGTGTTGCTGCGCTGTGGCTGGACCTACAAAGTGGACCTGCCCATTTGTGAGGCTGTAGATTTGATTATTAACCAACAGCAAGATCCACAAAAAGTCTTATGTCAGTTGCTGGCACGCCCTGTGACAGTGGAGTTTGACTAGTGCTCTAGGTATATCTCCGCACTTTACCTCAGAGTGTGGAGTTGTAAGATCAATAGAGCGTTTCAACAATATTTCTGCGTTTAACAATATGAGTTCGTTTAACAATAACGGGAGACAGTCATGACGGATAGAGCACCTGAAGAAATCAAGCGAGATTTAGAGTCTTTAAAGCAACATCTGCTGCAAGAAAAGGATGAGATTAAGGTCCAGATTGAGCTGGCTAAAATGGAAGCCAAGTTGGAATGGTCTAAAGTAGAACATCAATGGGATGACTTTTTAAAAAAGCTCAAGGCGACCGTCGACAGTGTTGAAGATGTTGCCGAAGAGGCGTTTGAAGCCGTTGAAAACATCGGTGAAGATTTGAAAGAGCGTTTTAAAGATCTCAAGGAAAAACTCAAGGACTAAGGTTTTATCAGTTGTAGCACTTTTTACTTTGTATGTGTTGCAAACGCTTTTGTTTTGAGTATTGCCAATAAGCCTTTTAGAGATAAGCCTCTGTTATCATCAAAAGCAACATCTCCAGAATTAACGTTATCAGCGATAACGTCTTTAAAGGTGTCGAA
>CAZECE010000060.1:0-83117 GCA_964510525.1 uncultured Pseudomonadales bacterium
GAAGACGCAATCATTACGCAAGTTGGTCAATATCATGATGGCCATATCTTTGTTAATTTTGATAAGCAGACCAATTGTCCTTGTTCGATAAAGCATAGAATGGCTTTGCATAAAGACCATGAAAAATTTATGTCTTCAATGGTTTTGACTGCATTTACTACAGGAAAGAAAGTTAGGGCTGAAGGTGAAGAAGCGTGTAGTGTACATGGAAACACCGCAAAGCTTGTGATTTTTGACGTTTACAAATAATCCAGTTTTTGATCCTGGCTTATATTGTCTCAGAATTTTCTGCGAATTTTGGCTATGGGGATTGCTGTATGCATATGGACTGTTTGTCAACAAAATCATTCGTTAATCAAGCCCTTGAACTGTTGCCATACGAACGGGCGATTATTGTGGAAAAGCCTTTTCACAGCTTAGATAGCCCAGACGCTGAGCTCGACGAAATTTGGTCTAAGGAGGCTGAAGTCAGATTGGATGCGCTGGAAAAGGGTAAGCTTAAAAAAGTTTCTGCCAATTCAGTGTTGGGTAATAAAAATCTGTAATCATATTTTCCTGGATGTTGCATTTGAGGAATTGAATTAGGCGGTTGATCTTTATGAAAGCGAAAGATTTTGAAAAGAAATTTGATGATGATAAAGAAGACATCATTGTTGATCTTTCTCAAGGTCGCCGCGTTAATCACGCGCAAAAGCATATTAATGTTGATTTTCCCTCTTGGGTTGTTGAGTCTCTTGATCAGGAGGCTGCTCGTGTGGGCGTCACGCGCCAATCCATCATAAAGGTTTGGTTGGTTGAGCGACTGAGAGCGGAAGCCGTTAATCACTCAAACAGCCGGATGCAATAACCGTTTAACCCCTAACAGCATTCAAAATCGCATCGGCAAAGGTTAAGTTTTCTTGTTCGGTGGCTTCCCCGCCTATCATGCGCGCCAATTCATTGCGCTTTTCTTTGCTGGACAATAACCGCATTTGAGTTTGCATGCCTTGCGATTTTTTGTGTTTGCTCACTTGGTAATGATGATGCGCGCGCGCAGCGATTTGGGGGGAGTGCGTGATGCAGAGAACTTGATGATGTTGCGACAGCTCCAATAAGGCATCGCCGATGTTCTCGGCAATCTTACCACTGACGCCCGTATCAATTTCATCAAAAATCATTAAGTGCCTGGGCGTATCCATGGCGTTAATCAAACTCAAGCCCAAGCGAATGCGCGACAACTCACCACCGGATGCGATCTTTCTTAATGACAGGCAGTCTTGCTTGTCGTGGGTCGCCATTAGTAGTTCACACGAATCAATGGGGTTGTCCTCGGATTCATTGGCCTGAAAATGAAATTCGCAGCGAAATTCTTGCATGCCCAGCGGCCTGACTTTTTGAGCTAGGGCTTTGGCCAGTTTGGGCGCACTTTTTTTCCTGGCCTCATTAAGCTTACCTGCCAAAGTAATAAAGGTGTCTTTCAGTCGTTGGCATTCTGTTTGTTTGTCGGATAAAGAATGTTGTTGCGCTTCGTATTGCTGGAGTTCAGTTTCCAGTTGTTGCGCGAAGGCGGCTAACTCTTCTGGTGGCATTTGATGTTTTTTAGCAAGCGCGTGGATTTTGCTGAGCGTTTGGTTGATCTCTGCCAGCATGCTGGGATTGTGTTGAATGGCTTGATTTTCCTGGTTCAACAACGCTTGCGATTCTTCAATATAAATCTGCATTTGTTGCAAGAATTCAAGACATTGTTGAATGGCCTCATTTTGAGGTTGGATGTTATGCAGATGTTGTTGTGCTGAATGACAAGCTAATTGCATATTGTTGCCAGGCTTGTCAGAGAGTAACGCCAGCGTGGAGTCTAAGAGTTGTTGATTGTGTTGCGCATGACTTAGTTGTTGGTGTTGCAACGTTAAAGATTCAAAATTATCCAGATCAATCTGTTTTAATTCGGCAAGTTGGTATTCTTGCAGCGTTTGGCGTTCTTTGGCGGCCTGTTGCTGGTTCAACGTTTCAGTGATCTCAGTTTCTAGATGCTTCCAAGCCTTGCGGGCATCGAGGGTTTGTCTGTATAGGGCTGCGTGATTGCCAAAATGATCCAGCAGCGCGGTCATCGTCTCTTTTTGAGTTAAGTATTGTTGTTGATGCTGGCCGATCAAGGTCAGTAAGTGAGTACCCAAAAATTTCAAATGGCTGAGTGGGCTGGGTATGTTGTTGATGTAACCACGCGAAGGGCCATCCGCACTGATTACCCGGCGAATAACGCACTCTTCATGATGTGGCGGCTCTTGAGCGAGGTCATGCTGATCCAGCCAGTCTCGAATCTCAGGCAGTTGGCTGATGTCAAAAATGGCGCGGGCTTCGGCTTTTTTTGCCCCTTGGCGTATCAAATGTTGAGCGGCGCGCTCACCGAAAACCAAATGCAAAGCTTCGATGGTGACCGATTTCCCAGAGCCAGACTCACCGGTAATGACGCTGAATCCAGGGGCTGTTTCCAGTGTGAGGCTTTGAATCAGTGCAAGATTTTGAATCGTGAGGTCTGTCAGCATATTTTATCGCTTGAAATTCTTCCGTTTGGCCCTAATATCCTGAACAGATTTTAAGGTGGGTCAGAGCCAGTGTACAGACTCAATCCAGTGCACTGACTCAATGAGGCTGTACCGATTGAATAATCAGTCGTGCCCATGGTTTGCGTTTCATGAAGAAGTTGGAGGAATTATGTCCATAGAACAAGAAGATCAGCTTGAAGAAGGCCAAAGTAAGGCAGCTGGATCGGGTGCTCCCGAAGACGTCGTTGCCGCAGATGGCGTTGTTGCTGTAGAAGGCACCCTGGTGGAAGAGGCCAGTGATGAGGCAGTTGAAACCGGTGAAGTACTCTCACCAGAAATCATTGCTTTGCGTCAGCAATTGGATGCGGCCAAAGCAGAGCTCAATCAGCAGCAAGAAGACGTGTTGCGAGAGCGTGCTGAAATGCAGAACGTGCGCCGGCGAACCCAAAAAGAAGTCGAAAACGCCCGTCGTTTTGCGTTGGAATCTTTTGCGAATGAGCTGTTGCCAGTTGTCGACGGATTGGAGCGAGGTTTGGAGGCAGTGCCTGCAGATGATCCTCAGCAGCAAGCCGCGCGAGAAGGCATGTCTTTAACGTTAAAAATGCTGTTGGATGTGTTGTCCAAAAATCATGTGGTGGAAGTCAATCCGGTGGATGAGGTATTCAACCCCGAACTGCACCAGGCCATGACGGCGCAACCCAGTGATGAGGTGCCACCAAATACGGTGTTATCTGTGATGCAAAAGGGCTTTACCCTTAATGGCCGAGTCTTAAGGCCGGCTCTAGTGGCTGTCTCCAAGAAGCCCGCTTAATCAGGCGATTTTAAGGTTTTTCTGGGTGGGCTCTTGAAAAAGCACGCCCTGGGTCTTATTTAAAGAAACAATGTGGTTATATCGGCAGCGTTAAGGTCAAGCCTAATACGCTTAAGGTTGGGCCAAAGTTCTAGGTCTTAGTTGTTAACTATTTGAAAATATTAAATAAAATTTATTAGGAGTCTCGTAATGGCAGGTAAAATTATTGGCATCGATTTGGGAACTACCAACTCATGTGTGTCTGTAATGGAAGGCGATCAAGCGAAAGTGATTGAAAACAGTGAAGGCGATCGCACGACACCATCGATTGTGGCTTATGTTGATGATGGCGAGATCATCACTGGCCAACCTGCAAAACGCCAAGCGGTAACCAATCCTGAAAACACCTTGTTTGCGGTCAAGCGATTGATTGGCCGTAAGTTTGATGACAAAGTGGTTCAAAAAGACATCAAAATGGTGCCTTATAAAATTGCCAAGGCAAACAACGGTGATGCCTGGGTGGAGGTGAAAGGTGAGAAGTTCGCTCCCCCTCAGGTCTCAGCGCAAGTATTGAAAAAAATGAAGAAAACCGCAGAAGACTATCTTGGTGAAGAAGTGTCAGAAGCGGTTATCACCGTACCGGCTTACTTTAACGATTCTCAACGTCAAGCGACCAAAGATGCCGGTAAAATTGCGGGTCTTGAAGTCAAACGTATCATTAATGAACCAACGGCTGCGGCCCTAGCCTATGGTATGGACAAAAAACGCGGTGACTCCACTGTGGCGGTTTATGACTTGGGTGGTGGTACTTTTGATATCTCCATTATTGAAATAGCAGAAGTTGATGGTGAGCATCAGTTTGAAGTCTTGGCCACCAACGGTGATACTTTCTTAGGGGGTGAAGATTTTGATCTTCGATTGATTGATTATCTTGCCGATGAGTTTAAGAAAGAATCAGGTATTGATTTGCACAATGACCCCTTGGCGCTTCAGCGTTTGAAAGAAGCGGCAGAGAAGGCCAAAGTTGAGTTGTCTTCCAGCCAACAAACGGACGTCAACTTACCTTACATTACAGCCGATGCCTCGGGCCCTAAGCATTTAAACATCAAGGTGACGCGCTCGAAGCTTGAGGCGCTTGTCGAGGACTTGGTGGATCGCAGCATCGACCCTTGCAAAGTGGCGCTGGATGATGCTGGTTTGTCGGCCAGTGAAATCAATGATGTGATTTTGGTGGGTGGTCAGACCCGTATGCCACTGGTTCAGCAAAAAGTTCAAGAATACTTTGGCAAAGAGCCGCGTAGAGATGTGAACCCGGATGAAGCGGTTGCGATTGGTGCGGGTATTCAAGGTGCTGTTTTAGCTGGTGATGTGAAAGATGTCTTATTGTTGGATGTTACTCCGTTAACCTTGGGTATTGAAACCATGGGTGGGGTGATGACGCCACTGATTGAGAAAAATACCACGATTCCGACGAAGGCATCTCAGGTGTTTTCAACCGCAGACGATAACCAAACTGCAGTGACTGTTCATGTGTTACAGGGTGAACGTAAGCAAGCGACCCAAAACAAATCTTTAGGCCGTTTTGATTTGGCGGACATCCCTCCAGCTCCTCGCGGTATGCCGCAAATTGAAGTGACGTTTGATATTGATGCCAACGGCATTTTGAACGTATCGGCAAAAGATAAAGCGACGGGTAAACAGCAATCCATCGTCATCAAGGCTTCAAGTGGCTTGTCAGATGATGAAATTGAAAAAATGGTGCGCGATGCAGAAGCTAACGCCGATCAAGATAAGGCATTTGAGCAATTGGTTCAGGCTCGCAACCAAGCCGATGGCCTAATTCACGCGACGCAAAAAACCTTGGATGAGTTAGGTGATGAAGTCACAGCCGAAGAAAAATCGTCGGTTGAGGCGGCTCAAGAAGGGCTGCGTGAAGCATTGAAAGCGGATAATGTTGAAGAAATTGAAGCTAAAACCAAGGCGCTTACGGAAGCCTCAAGCTCATTGACTGAAAAACTGTATGCCAAGCAGGCGGCTGATGCTCAAGGTGCCGCGGGCGCGGCGGGTGCAGGTGCGGCGGGTGGTGCTGATGCTGCTGCTGCAGATGGGTCAAGTGCCGAAGACGCTGCTGTAGACGCTGAGTTTGAAGAAGTGAACGACGATAAGAAGTAGCAAAAAGTTGCTTGTTTTAAAAACAGCCTGTTTGAAAAAAAGTGGCGCTTTGTGTTCGTGATGCGTTCATTTTAATTTGTTCATGAGTAGCTAAATACAGTGTCCAAAAAAGATTATTACGAAGTGTTGGGGCTGGCCAATGACGCCAGTTCGTCTGATATAAAAAAAGCCTATCGTCGCATGGCGATGAAGTATCACCCGGATCGAAATCCGGGTGATGAGGCAGCCGAAGCCAGCTTCAAAGAAGTTAAAGAAGCTTACGAGATCCTGAGTGATGACAATAAGCGGGCAACGTATGATCGCTTTGGTCATGCAGGCGTTGATGCTGCTGCCGGTGTCGGTGGTTTTGGCGATGGCGCAGCTGGTGCTGGCAATTTTTCGGATATTTTTGGCGATGTGTTTGGTGATATCTTTGGTGGCCAGCGCGGCGGTGGTGCTGCGCGAGGTTCTGACCTTAGATACACGTTAGAATTGGATCTTGAAGAAGCTGTAAAGGGAACCACGGTTGAAATCGATGTCCCAAAGTTGACGCAGTGTGGTAGCTGTAAAGGTTCGGGTGCCAAGCCGGGAACCCGACCGAAAGATTGCACGGCGTGTAATGGGGTGGGGCAAATCCGCATGCAGCAGGGCTTTTTCTCCGTGCAGCAAACTTGTCCGACTTGTCGGGGGCGTGGGCAGGTGATTGGCGATCCTTGTCAGCCCTGTCGTGGTCAGGGGCGTGTCGAGCAAACCAAGAAATTATCCGTGAAGATTCCAGCTGGGGTTGATACCGGCGATCGTATTCGTTTGGCAGGCGAAGGTGAGGCGGGCCCGATGGGGGCGGAGTCGGGTGATTTGTTTGTGCAAGTCGCTGTTCGGCAGCACGAGATTTTTGAGCGTGATGGGCGTGATATTTATTGTGATGTGCCAATCAGTTTTGTCGATGCCGCTATTGGTGGTGAGCTTGAGGTGCCAACGTTGGATGGCCGGGTCAAGTTGCGTATTCCCGCTGAGACGCAAACGCATAAATTATTCAGGTTGCGTGGCAAAGGCGTATCACCTATCAGGGGTGGTGGGCCCGGTGATTTGTTTTGTCGTGTTGTTGTCGAAACCCCGGTTCGTTTGAATAAGAAGCAGAAAGAACTGTTGGCTGAGTTTCAGCAATCAATGGAGTCTGACGGCGCCAATCAATCCCCCAAAAAGACCCATTGGTTTGAGGGCGTTAAAAAGTTTTTTGATGATATGAAATCTTAAACGAACCGGTTAGAATACGCGGTTAATTTCTACGGGGTCTTTGAGCAGGCCATCGAAGAAAACTGATTACTTACTCAATTAACTGCGGTATTCATGTGATTAAGTTAGCTATCCACGGTGCGACAGGGAGAATGGGGCGAGAGCTGCTCTCCGGCGCCTTTCATCGTGAAGGGGTTTCGGTGGCAGCGGCCATCGACCGTTCAGATTCCCCATTAATTGGTCAGGACTCGGGTCTTATCAGTCATGGTCAAGCCAATGGCGTGTTGGTGGCCAGCGATTTGCCTTCCGTACTGCCAAACTGCGATGTGGTGATCGATTTCACGCATCCGACCGTCACCTTAAGTATGTTGCCAGCCTGCATTTCAGCGAGAACCCCTTTGGTGATTGGAACCACGGGCTTCACGGAACAACAAAAATCAGAGTTAGCTCAAGCAGCAACACAGTTACCCATTGTTTTTGCGCCTAATATGAGCCCTGGCGTGAATTTGATGTTCAAACTGGTGGAGTTGGCCACGCGTGCGCTTCATGAAGAAACTGATATTGAAATTGTGGAAGCCCATCATAAACACAAAGTAGATGCACCTTCTGGTACGGCATTGAAGCTGGGTGAAGTGGCGGCTGAAGCCTCTGGCTGTGTTTTAAATGAGGTGGGTGTTTTTACGCGAGAGGGGCAGACCGGGGCACGAAGTGAAAAAGAGATCGGCTTTTCAACGATTCGTGCAGGTGACATTGTGGGAGAGCACACAGTGCTGTTTGCGGGTTCGGGTGAGCGTTTGGAGATTACGCACAAAGCGACCCACCGCAAAAATTTTGTTCAGGGTGCTTTAAGGGCTGCCGAGTGGTTGCCTGGGAAAGAACCTGGTTTGTATACGATGCAGCAGGTATTGGGTTTGGCATGATAATAAAACGAAAAAAAGCGTTGTTGGCCTTGGCCAATGGGGATGTGTTTCATGGTTACGCTATTGGTGCAGCGGGAACGGCTTGTGCTGAGATAGTCTTTAATACGTCGATGACGGGGTACCAAGAAATCTTAACGGATCCGTCATACGCGGGTCAGATGGTGACTTTGACGGGCTCGCACGTGGGGAATGTCGGTGTTAATTCAGAAGACGTTGAGTCGCGCGGGTTATTTTTAAAAGGATTGATCATTCGGGATTTACCCAGCCAAGTCAGTAATTGGCGTACTCAACAATCGTTGCCAGAGTATTTGGTGGAACATAACGTGGTGGGTATTGGGGGGATTGATACGCGTCAGTTGGTTCGAGTTTTGCGCACCGAAGGGGCTCAAGGGGCTTGTATTATGGCCGCAGCTGGTGATGAGTCGCTTGATCCAGCCGCTGCCGTTGCCGAAGCCAAACAATCACCCAGTTTATCCGGTCAGGATCTGGCATCTCAAGTAACGATTGCAGACCGTTACGTTTGGGATCAAGGTATTTGGCAGCTGGGGTCGGGTTACAAACTCGATGAGAGCGAGGCACATCATAGCGAGGAACATCATGTTGTCGCTGTTGATTTTGGTGTGAAGTATAATTTATTGCGCTCTTTGCAGTCTCTTGGTTGCAAGGTTACCGTTGTGCCTGCCACCACTTCCTTTAAAGCGATTCAGGAACTGTCACCAAATGGGGTGTTTTTATCGAACGGTCCAGGTGATCCTGAACCCTGCTCTTACGCTATTGAATTGGCAAAGCAGTTGGTTTTAGCAAAGATCCCAACGTTGGGTATCTGCTTAGGGCATCAAATCTTAGCATTAGCTTGTGGTGCTCAGACGTTTAAAATGAAATTTGGCCACCATGGCGCTAACCATCCCGTGCAAGATCTGCAAACCAAAGAGGTGATGATCACCAGTCAAAACCATGGCTTTGCGGTCTCCGAAGAGGCGTTACCCCAAGGCATGGAAGTCACCCACCGATCTTTATTCGATAACACTATTCAAGGCATCCGATTATCGAATGCCCCTGCTTTTGGTTTTCAAGGGCATCCTGAAGCCAGCCCAGGACCCCACGATGCCCGTCCCGTATTTGTACCTTTTATCGATGCGATGAGAAGTAAAAACCATATCAATGAGAAGTAAAGATAATGCCTAAAAGAACCGATATTCAATCCATCATGATTTTAGGGTCTGGTCCGATTGTGATTGGGCAGGCCTGTGAATTTGATTACTCCGGTGCCCAAGCCTGTAAATCTTTGCGAGAGGAAGGGTATCGGGTGATTTTGGTCAACTCCAATCCGGCAACCATTATGACCGACCCTGGCTTGGCCGACGTGACCTATGTTGAACCCCTCAAGTGGCCTGTATTGGAAAAAATCATTGCCGCTGAAAAGCCTGATGCGTTGCTGCCAACCATGGGTGGGCAAACGGCCTTGAACTGTGCATTGGACTTGGCACGAGAAGGTGTGTTGGATAAATACAACGTCGAATTAATTGGTGCCACACAAGAAGCCATCGATAAAGCCGAAGATCGTGAGAAGTTCGATAAAGCGATGAAAAAAGCGGGTTTGAAAACGCCGGCTTCTGCCATTGCACACAGTGTTGAAGAAGCGTTACAAGTGCAGGCGCGTTTAGGCTTCCCCAGCATCATTCGCCCCTCTTTTACGATGGGTGGCAGTGGTGGCGGTATTGCTTACAATCGAGAAGAGTTTATTGAGATTTGTTCTCGAGGGCTGGATTTATCTCCGACTAACGAGCTTTTGATTGATCAGTCGCTTTTGGGTTGGAAAGAGTTTGAGATGGAGGTGGTGCGTGATAAAAAAGACAACTGCATCATTATTTGCACCATTGAAAACTTGGACCCCATGGGTGTGCACACCGGTGACTCCATTACGGTGGCGCCTGCACAAACGTTGACGGACAAAGAATTCCAAATCATGCGCGATGCCGCGATCAAGGTCTTGCGTGTCATTGGTGTGGAAACGGGAGGCTCCAATGTCCAGTTTGCGGTGAACCCGGCCAATGGCGAGCTGGTGATCATTGAAATGAACCCACGTGTCAGTCGCTCCTCAGCGTTGGCATCAAAAGCTACCGGCTTCCCCATTGCAAAAGTGGCCGCCAAGCTGGCGGTGGGCTACGCCCTCGATGAATTAGAAAACGACATTACCTCAGGGCAAACGCCGGCGTCTTTTGAACCCAGCATTGATTATGTCGTGACGAAAATACCGCGTTTTAATTTTGAAAAATTCCCACAGGCGGATGATGCGTTAACCACGCAAATGAAGTCAGTGGGTGAAGTGATGGCGATTGGTCGCACGTTTAAAGAGTCTTTGCAAAAAGGGTTGTGTGGTTTGGAGACGGGTTACAGTGGTCTCCAACCGCTATCCTCAGCGGAAGACAAAACCGCCGATCTGAATTTGCCGGAGTCTCTTCGAGCGGCCACGTCCGAGCGTTTGTTGCTGATTGCGGAAGCGTTTCGGGCAGGGTTTGAACTGGAGCTGGTTCATGACATTACAGGTGTCGATACTTGGTTCCTGGCTCAAATTGCCGAACTGATCGCGACCGAGGCGTGGGTATCGCAACAATCGTTGGCATCGATTACAACGGAAGATTGGATCGAATTAAAGCAACAAGGTTTTGCGGATGCGCGTCTGGCAGATTTGCTTGGTACCTCTGAAGCTGAGGTGCGTGCTCAGCGTTTGCAACAAGGCGTAAAACCTGTTTTTAAGCGGGTCGATAGTTGTGCGGCTGAGTTTGATACCGGTACCGCGTATTTGTATTCCACATACGAGCCCACCTGTGAGGCTTCGCCTACCGATAATAAAAAGGTCATGATTTTAGGTGGCGGCCCGAACCGCATTGGTCAGGGCATCGAGTTTGATTATTGTTGTGTGCATGCGGCACTGGCGGTGCGAGAAGCGGGCTATGAGGCCATCATGGTGAACTGCAATCCTGAAACTGTTTCGACAGATTACGATACCTCAGACAAATTGTATTTTGAGCCCATCACTTTGGAAACAGTGTTATCGATTATTGAATTGGAAAAGCCGATGGGGCTGATTCTTCAATTTGGTGGGCAAACGCCGTTAAAGTTGGCGAAGCCGCTGGCGGATTTAGGTGTTCCGATCTTAGGTACCACGCCGGATGCGATTGATCGAGCAGAAGATCGCGCTCGATTTCAGACTTTGATCCAAGAGCTTGAATTGCTTCAACCCGCGAACCGAACCGCAACGTCCGTCGAAGATGGTGTGAAATACGCGGCTGAGATTGGGTATCCCTTAGTAGTGCGCCCGTCTTATGTGCTGGGTGGCCGGGCTATGGAAATTGTTTACAGTGAAGATGACTTAAGACGTTACATGCAAACCGCGGTGCAGGTATCGAACGACAGCCCGGTGTTGTTAGACCACTTTTTGCCTGCAGCGATTGAAGTGGATGTTGATGCGGTTTGTGATGGAGAGAAGGTGGTGATTGGTGGCTTGATGCAGCACATTGAGCAGGCAGGCATCCACTCGGGGGATTCGGCTTGTTCGTTGCCTCCTTATAATTTGTCGAGCGAATTACAAGATCAAATGCGCGCGCAAACAGAAGCGCTCGCATTGGCTTTAGGTGTTGTTGGGTTGATCAACATTCAGTTTGCGGTTCAAGACGATAAAATTTACATTTTGGAGGTGAACCCTCGAGCCTCGAGAACCGTGCCTTTCATCTCGAAAGCCATCGGCAGTTCTTTGGCCAAGGTTGCCGCCAGATGCATGCTAGGCCAGTCGCTGCAAGCGCAAGGCTTTACCCAAGAAGTGGCCTTGGATTTCTTTGCAGTGAAAGAAGCCGTTTTTCCCTTTGCCAAATTCCAAGGCGTGGATCCGATCTTAGGACCTGAGATGAAATCCACGGGTGAAGTGATGGGGATTGGCGCTGATTTTGCGGAGGCCTTTGCTAAAGCCAGCTTGGGGTCGGGTGAAGTATTTCCAACCCAAGGCAAGGTATTTATCAGTGTTCGAGAATTGGATAAACCCTTGGTGGCAGACTTGGCGCAACAGTTTATCGAACTGGGTTTTGATGTAATCGCCACTCGAGGCACGGCAAAGGTGATAGAGGAAGCGGGTTTGTCGTGTGAGGTGGTGAATAAAGTTAAAGAAGGGCGGCCGCATGTGGTGGACCGCTTAAAAAATCATGAGTTGGCTTTAATTGTGAATACCACAGAAGGTGCGCGTGCTATCGCGGATTCTTTTGAAATTCGCCGAACGGCGTTGCAGTCAGATGTTGCCTATACGACGACGGTTTCGGGTGCTCAGGCCATTGTTTGGGCCATGCAGCGAGATCCAGCCAAACAGGTGCGTTCGCTACAGTCTTTATATGTTTAGGCTTTGTATGTTCAGGAAAAAGAAGAAAAGGGAGAATTTAATATGACTCAGACCTTCCCCATGACGGTTGCTGGAGAGCAGGCCTTGCGCGAAGAGTTAAACACGTTAAAAACGGTAGAACGCCCGAGAGTGATCGAGGCCATTGCCGAAGCCAGAGCTCATGGCGATTTAAAAGAGAACGCAGAATATCATGCGGCACGTGAGCAACAAGGGTTCATCGAAGGTCGTATTCAAGAAATTGAAGCCAAATTATCCACGTCTCAGGTGATTGATATCACGAAAATCCCCAATGAAGGCAAGGTATTGTTTGGCACGACTGTGACCATCGTTGATACCGAAGACGATCAAGAAAAAACCTACCAAATTGTCGGCGAAGATGAAGCCGATACCAAGCAAGGCAAAATTTCAGTCACGTCGCCCATCGCTCGTGGCCTGGTCGGCAAAATGGTCGGGGATGTGGTTCAAATCAATACCCCTGGTGGTGTCCAGGAATATGAGATTGATGCTGTTGATCATGATTAAGGGGCTCCACAGGCTCATCTATTTTTATCATGGCTAAACGTGGCGGCGCCAGTTGGCGTCGACGAGAAACTCTAGACCCAGCCTTTCAGCAGGCAAAAAAATTGGGCTACCGCTCTAGGGCGAGTCTTAAACTGTTGGAAATCAACCAGCGTGCTCAATTATTTAAGCGCGGGGATTGGGTGCTGGACTTAGGTGCTGCTCCAGGTGGCTGGTCCCAGGTGGCCTTAGAGTTGGCAGGAGCCAAGCAACTGGCAGGGCCTAACCGAATCATTGGTGTTGATTTACTTCCAATAAAGCCACTGCAAGGCGTCAGCTTTTTACAAGGCGATTTCACCAGCGCCGGCATTCAGCAGAAAATACAGGAACTTCTGCCTGACTCGGGAGTCCAGCTTGTAATTTCTGATATGGCCCCCAATATCAGTGGTATCAGAGCGAAAGACCAAGCCGACAGCCTCATGTTAGCGGACTGGGCTCTGGAGGCTTCTTTAAAGCACTTAGTCAAAGGCGGTCATTTTTTAGTAAAACTGTTTCAGGGGCCTGATGTGGAAGCGTATGGGAAAAAAGTGAAAGCCGAATTTGGTCAGATTCGTTGGTTAAAACCAAAGTCATCTCGATCCGATTCATCGGAAGTCTATTTATTAGGCAAAAACCGTCGTTTAGATTAATGGGGTTTGTATCCAGCTGTTCTGATGTAATTAAGAGGTCTATAATTCAAACTCGGTTGCATCAGATGAACGAGCATGTTAACCAATGTTAGTTTTGATCAGTTGATCGATGAGAGAAGTTGAAAAGTAAAGCGCAGAGAACTAAAGCCTGGAAATGTTTCAGGTGAGTTAGAAAAAAATGAGTTAGAGAAAAATACTGGTATTAAAATTGCTCAATGTGAATGTAATGTGAGGGTGTGCCGTTGAATGACATGGCAAAAAATTTGATTTTATGGGTGTTGGTGGGCGTTGTGTTGATGACCTTATTCGCCAACTTCTCTGATCGCAAAGTGACGCAGCGTCTTGATTACTCCGAGTTTGTGCATCAAGTGGAATCTGGCATGGTGCGCAAAGTGGTTGTTGATGGTTACGTGATCTATGGCGAACGTACGACAGGGGAACGCTTTGAAACCGTAAGACCCGCGTTACATGACCCTAAATTAGTCGATCACTTGTTAGAAAAAGACGTTGTCATTGAAGGCAATCAACCGGAAAAACAAAGCATTTGGATGCAGTTGTTGGTTGCTTGCTTCCCTATCTTGTTGATCATTGGCATCTTTATGCTCTTTATGCGCCAGATGCAAGGCGGAGGCAGTGGCCGAGGCGGCCCGATGACCTTTGGAAAAAGCCGCGCTCGCTTATTAAATGAAGACCAAATTAAAACCACATTTGCGGATGTGGCGGGTGTGGAAGAAGCCAAAGACGATGTCCAAGAAATTGTGGAGTTCTTGAAAGACCCTGGTAAGTTTCAGCGCTTAGGTGGCAAAATCCCGCGTGGGGTGTTGATGGTGGGCTCCCCTGGTACCGGGAAAACCTTGTTGGCCAAAGCCATTGCCGGTGAGGCTAAGGTGCCTTTCTTTACCATCTCTGGTTCAGACTTTGTTGAGATGTTTGTCGGTGTGGGGGCCTCCCGAGTAAGGGATATGTTTGAGCAGGCCAAAAAACAAGCTCCTTGTATTATTTTCATCGATGAGATTGATGCTGTAGGTCGGTCTCGGGGCGCTGGCCTTGGCGGTGGTCATGATGAGCGTGAGCAGACATTGAACCAGCTGCTGGTAGAAATGGACGGTTTTGACGGCAATGATGGCGTGATTGTGATTGCCGCCACCAACCGGCCGGATGTGCTAGACAATGCGTTGCTCCGCCCAGGGCGTTTTGATCGTCAAGTCGTTGTATCACCCCCTGACATTCGAGGTCGGGAGCAAATCTTAAAAGTTCACATGCGAAAAGTCCCTTTAGGCGATGATGTGAATGCGGCCTTGATTGCACGCGGTACACCGGGTTTTTCTGGTGCGGATTTAGCGAATCTGGTCAACGAAGCGGCTTTGTTTGCGGCACGCTTTAACAAGCGCACGGTGACGATGCATGAGTTTGAATTAGCGAAAGACAAAATTTTGATGGGCACTGAGCGTAAGTCCATGGTGATGTCGGAAAAAGAAAAGCTCAATACGGCGTATCACGAAGCGGGTCATGCCATTGTGGGGCGCATTGTTCCGGAGCACGACCCGGTTTATAAAGTCAGCATTATCCCTCGTGGCAGGGCCTTAGGTGTGACGCAGTTTTTACCCGAAGAAGATCGCTACAGTCACAGCAAGCGTTCATTGGAAAGCAAAATTGCGACCTTGTTTGGTGGGCGGATTGCCGAAGAAATGACTCTGGGTAAAGAAGGTGTTACCACAGGCGCGTCCAACGACATTCAGCGCGCTACTGAGATGGCACGTAATATGGTCACCAAGTGGGGCTTGTCTGAAAAATTGGGTCCGCAAACCTACGAAGAAGACGAAGGTGAAGTCTTTTTAGGTCGTTCAGTGACGCAACGCAAAAACATTTCAGGGCAAACGGCTAAAGAAATCGATGTTGAAGTCAAAGCCATTATTGACAGCTGCTATCAAAGAGCCGAGCAGATTTTGGAAGAGAATCGAGATAAGTTGGAATTGATGTGCGAAGCTTTGATGCAGTACGAAACCATCGAGACCGAACAAATCGATGACATCATGGCGGGTAAAAAACCACGCCCACCCAAAGACTGGGGCGATTCAGGGCCAACCAGCGGTGGCACAGGTGCGTCGCCGTCCGGCAATGCGCCGGATCAAAAGTCCGATAAGCCCGCTGAATCTGATACACCGGATCACTCATCGGGTGGAACGCCCTTGGGTGAACATTAAAAGACGGGCATTTAGCCAGGTGAGCATTACATTTGTTAAGCCTTAAATGTTGAGTACTCAGCAGCCTGATCTTTCTCGCCCAGTGGTCATGGGCATTTTAAATATCACACCGGATTCGTTTTCCGATGGTGGTCGCTTTTTCTCAGTTGGGCGTGCCGTTGAAGCCGGTTTGTCTATGGTGGATGCGGGCGCTCAAGTCTTGGATCTTGGCGGAGAGTCAACCCGCCCTGGTGCAGAGCCTGTCAGCTTGGACGAAGAGCTTGATCGGGTGATGCCTGTTTTAGAAAAACTTCGTGCTGAAACCTCAGTAGCACTATCTGTTGATACCAGCAAACCCGATGTGATGCGCGCTGCTATTAAGGCTGGCGCTGATGTGATAAACGACGTCAATGCGTTGGAAGCCGAAGGTGCTATCTCCTCTGTTGCAAATTCCAATGTAAGCCTGTGTTTGATGCACAAACGAGGCAACCCTTCGACCATGCAAGCCAATCCTCAATATGAGGACGTTGTGCAGGAGGTTTTCAATTATTTACAAGAACGGATTCAAGCGTGTGTTGATCAAGGTATTGCGCTTGAACGCATCTGGATCGATCCCGGTTTTGGGTTTGGTAAAACGCTCAAACATAACTTGCAGCTGATGAATCGTTTGGCCGAGTTTAAAAAATTAGAATTACCCATTCTGATTGGCGTGTCTCGTAAATCCATGATTGGTGCGATTCTGGATTGCGAGATCGACCAACGGATGGTCGGCGGCTTGGCATTAGCGGCTTGGTCGGTGCTGCACGGTGGCGCTATTATTCGCACCCATGATGTGAAACCTACGGTTGAAGTATTGAAGGTGTTGGAAGCGGTCAGTGCTCATGCTCGTGCTTAAATCGTGCTTCAGTTCGTTGCAATAAACCTAGGATCTTTTATTTCGTAAGCCATTTACTGAGTTTTTTTTCAAACTGTTTTGGGTCAATCGGTTTGGTGATGTAATCGGTCATACCGGCATTCAAGCATTGTTCTTCATCCCCTTGCATGGCGTTGGCGGTCATCGCGATGATTGGGGTATGGATGTACTGGCTTCCGGCTTTGCCGGCACGAATTTGTCTTGTGGTTTCATAACCGTCCATCTCGGGCATTTGGCAATCCATCAGGATTAGATCAAAAAGTTGTTCTGAGTTGTTGCAGTTTAATAAGGTTTGAATGGCATCCAAGCCGTTTTCGGCGATTTGTGAATCTAAGTTATATTCTTCTAAGATCGCTTCGGTAAAAATTTGATTTACGACGTTATCTTCTACTAGTAGAACTCGATTTTCTGTTGACCACTGTGACTCTTTATTTGGTGTTAATGGTTCAATATCGTCTGCATTTGGATTAGAAGGGGTTTGACTGGGCTTCTGTTGAGGCTGAGTCACCAGAATATGCCCATAGAACTTGCTGCCTTTTCCAAGTTCACTGGCTACATGGATCTCTCCACCCATCAGTTCGCACAGTTTTTTAACGATTGCTAAGCCAAGACCTGTGCCGCCATATTTGCGGGTAGTGGAGGCGTCTACTTGACTGAAAGATTCAAAGAGCAGACCGAGTTTTTCTTGTGGAATGCCTATGCCGGTATCTTCGACACTGAATGTTAGCTTTACGTCAGAAGCCTGTGTTTCATTCAAATCAACATTCACTGTGATACAGCCTTCATGGGTGAACTTGATGGCATTACTGATTAAGTTTGTGAGCACTTGGCGTAATCGAGTGGGGTCACTGATCAAGGCTTCTGATGTCATTTGATGCGTATTCAGTTTCAGGCCAATACCTTTGTTTTGAGCGAGTAGACTCATGCTGTCGATGATGTCGGTAAAAAGTGTTTTTGGATTAAATGCGACTTGTTCAATATCCAGTTTATTGGCTTCAATTTTTGAAAAATCTAAGATGTCGTTGATTAAAGCCAACAGAGATTTGGCGCTGCTTTCAGCGAGATTGGCATAACGCTGTTGAGTATCATCGAGCTTGGTTTTTAAAACCAGGCCTAACATACCGAGAACACCGTTCATGGGAGTACGAATCTCATGACTCATACTGGCAAGGAATTCGCCTTTTGCAATGGAAGCCGCTTCGGCGTCTTTACGGGCTTGTTCAAGTAAGGCTTCTTGTTCTTTTCGTACCGTCACATCGTTTTGAATACCAATGTAATGCGTAATTTCATTTTGGCTGTTGTGAACGGGAGACAGTGCTAATTCGTTCCAAAACTCAGATCCGTCTTTTCTATAATTCAGTATTTCGACACTGATGGCGTCTCGGCGCTTTAATGCCTGTTGTAACGCCTTTATTGTGTCAGGATCTGTGTCTTTGCCTTGCAAGAAAGAGCAACTGACTCCTAGAGATTCTTCTCGGGAGTAACCGGTTGTCTTGATGAAGGCTGGATTGACGTAAATGATGGGAAGAAAACTTTTTTGAGTACTTGAAATGACGATGCCATTTTCTGAAGAATCCAGGGCTTGCTTCATGATTTTTAATTCGGATTCGGCTTGTCGAATACTGGTAATGTCTTGGCCTGTAAAAATAAAACCAATGATGGTTCCATTATCGTTGATCAGTTCGGATCGACGCCATTGAATCAGCAAGGCTGAATCGCCGGAATTTTTAAGCTCATATTCTTTTTCGAGTAAATTGATGTTGGAAGAAATCGAAAAAAGCGAATGCCAATCTTTTTCTTCAAACAGTGATTTAAGCGTATGTATTGAAGTGATTCCTGACTGTTGAAAATCGGTAGGTAAATTCAGCTGGATTTGTTGAATGAAATGTTGAAAGTTAGGGTTTTCTTGTGTGATATGGCCCTCGGTATCGGTCACAACGAGGAGTTCACTCAATGAATTAATGATGTGCGTGACTTGTTGTTTCGATGTGGTGGTATTGTCCAGCTTTTCAAGCATTTGGTTAAATTGGTTGGCGAGTGTGGTCAGTTCAATGGGATCGTTTTCGTCAATGAATACTCTTTCGTCTAAATGGTCTGAGTCTGATTTGTTCAAAGCCTCGATGGTTGAAGACAAATTATTAAGAGTCATGGACAAACGTCGACTGGTCAGCGAAATAACCCCGCCAACAGCAAAGCCCAAACCAATAATAGCGATGCCAATCGCTGCGTACAGCTTGTGCAGCAAGGTATGAGCGTGTTGATCATGCAATGCGGTGATTAGAGTGAGATTCAAGGGCGAAATTTTCTGATGAGATTTAAATTTCCAGTCGGTGTAGTCGGATTGAATCAGTTTCATCCCTGTTGTAAAGGCTTCTTGTTCACTGCTATAGAGAACGGTTTGGTCCTCTTTCAGCAAAAGAAAGTCCATTTTTTTTGACTTTAAGTAAAGAAGGTCATTTAAATTATGTGTTGAGACACGAGTAATAATGCCGCCCTCTGGAGAACTGGATAACAAAATCGGGCTGGCAATGATCAGCCCGTCTTCTTCCAGTTTGACATAGGTTTGGCCCGATTCATAAATGGCACGCCAACTCGTCCCGAGTTGTTCGAAATTGGCTTTTTTGAGGCCATTGTCGGTGATTAAGTTGCCTCGGTAGTCGGTGATGTAGATGGGTTCTTGATATCCTGACACGGTAAGCGATCTAAGGTACAGGGGTAAGTATTGGTCTCTTTGATCGGTATCGATTAATGCATTAATCACCAGGTCATTTTGCGCAATTTCTTCAATTCTCGTTACGGTATCCTTTATGGTTTTTTCAATCGCATCATGAAAATATTCTCCAACGGTGTCATGAAACGCATTTTGTTCTATTTTATTGATGGTGTTGGAGTAGCTAAGTAAGCCAAGACTCAATAAGACGGCCATTAAAATACCCATGGGGATGGTTCTAAGGGCAAGAAAATGGGATAAATCAATCGGCTTATTCAACGTCATTCTCATCAGCAATTCGTTGATGTGGCACGATAAAACCTTCCTTGCTATAAGACCCAAGGATGTAGTTGGATCTGTCCAGCGCCTCGTGTCGTGTGGATGAGAAGGCGTGTTGATAATGTTTAACAAGCCCTTGATAGGGTTGCAGCTGCTCCAGACTGTCTCGAATGGCTGATGTATCTAAAGAGCCAGTCGCTTGAATGGCCTGCGCCAGTAAGTGTGTTAGATCATAAGCGTGAGCGATGCCGACGGGGGATGCTAAGTTTTCTGCAGTTGCTGCTGGATCGAAGAGCTTCCGATACAAAGACAACACGTTTTGATGGGTTTGGTTGCGTGTCTTTGGGTTGAGAAATGAGTAGGTTTGCAGAAACAATAGGTCCACTTTTTGAATGTTCTTGAGTTCAGCGATTGAAGTAAAATGCCCCCCCGTGATGCCCCAATGAGAGTAAATGGGTAAGCGCTCGTTCTTTGGTTGGTTCGCCATATTTTGAACCAGCACAGCACCTTCGGGGGCGTTAGCAACTAATACAAGTGCCTGGGTTGGTGTTTTTTGGATGCGGTTTAACGTGTTGGAGAAGTCATCTATACCCCAATGGAACCATTCGATGGCATGAATATTTATATCCAGCTTTTGAGCTGCTTGCGAGACGGACTTCTCGTTAGAGCGACCCCATCCCGTGCGTTCTAGAAGCAACGCGATATCTGTGATGCCGGTCTTTTTAATTTCAGATAATAAAAACTCCCCCGCATACTCATCTCGGACTGACAAACGGAATACATAGTTAGGGGCGTAACCGTTATCGATAATCGGAGTACCGGCGGCCCAGGGAACTAAAAAGGGAATCTCAAGTTTGTGTATCAGGGGGAGTTGGCTTAAAACAACCGGCGTGTGAACACCGGATAACACGGCTACGGCGTTGTTGTTTTCTACAAGCTCTCGAAGGTTATCGACGCCTCTGGCAGGATTGCCTTTGTGATCGGTGGTGATGAGTTTTAATGGGCGGTTTAGGACACCCCCCGCTTGGTTAATTTCATGAATGGCTATCTCTGTGCCTCGTTGAATCGCTTGCCCGCCTTCGGCAGCAACCGCACTCATGTCGGCATCTAGGCCAATAATGATGGGCTCAGAAGTGTTGGCCGCAATGGTGCTTTTTGCCATGACGCTGAAGGCAAAAAAAACGACAGATATCGCCAAGAGTTGTTTTAACAGTATCATTTTTATGTCTAATAAAGAGTGTACTTTTTATCATAGTTTTTATTAGACAATAGGCCCTAAAATCTCAGCGTGCAGAGAGGATTTTATTGCGTTTTAAATGAGAAACCCGTGCGGTTATGGCGAAAAGCAATCAGTTTGTGTTTAAGCGCTCCGCCACCAGCTTTTCAACGGCGCTGGGGTCTGCCAGAGTGGAGGTGTCTCCCAACTCATCCACTTCATTCGCTGCAATTTTGCGTAATATCCGCCGCATGATTTTGCCGGAGCGAGTTTTGGGGAGCGCAGGCGCCAATTGAATCAATTCGGGTTTGGCAATGGGGCCAATCTCTTTGGCCACATGCTCCCTTAAGGTGGCAATTAAGCTGTCGTTGGGACCATCGTTGGAGCCCATGTCGTGCATCAGTGAAACATAGGCATAAATGCCCTGGCCTTTGATGTCATGCGGATAGCCAACTACGGCAGCCTCGGCAACGGCTTCATGCAATACCAGGGCACTTTCAATTTCGGCGGTGCCCAGTCGATGCCCAGAGACATTTAACACATCATCGACGCGCCCAGTAATCCAGTAGTCGCCGTCTTCGTCTCGACGCGCACCATCACCGGTAAAATATTTACCAGGATAAGCGGAAAAGTAAGTATCCAGGCAGCGTTGATGATTACCAAAAACACTGCGGATTTGGCTGGGCCAAGACTGCTCGATCACCAAGTTGCCTTCTCCCGGGCCCTCAATGAGGTTACCTTCGTTATCGACCAAACCCGGTTTAACACCAAAGAAGGGCTTCATGGCGCAACCCGGCTTCATGTCCGTTACGCCTGGAATGGGGGAGAGCATGATGGCGCCGGTTTCTGTTTGCCACCAGGTATCAACGATGGGGCATTGACCATTGCCGACCACCTGGTAATACCATTCCCAAGCTTCTGGGTTGATCGGCTCGCCGACTGTGCCGAGTAATCGTAATGAGTTGCGTTGCGTTTTTTTAACAGGCGCATCACCCAGAGCCATCAAAGCGCGAATGGCCGTTGGGGCGGTGTAAAAAATACTAACGGCGTGTTTGTCAATGACATTCCAAAATCGGGAGGCTGAAGGGTAGGTGGGAACCCCTTCAAACATCAGCGTGGTGGCGCCGTTGGCCAATGGACCATAGACAATATAAGAGTGCCCCGTTATCCACCCCACATCCGCTGTGCACCAATAAACATCGCCCTCTTGATAATCCAGGATGTATTTATGGGTCAGTGTGGCTTGTAATAAGTAACCGGCGGTAGTGTGTAACACGCCTTTTGGCGTTCCCGTTGATCCGGATGTGTACAGAATAAACAACGGGTCTTCCGCGTCCATCACTTCGGGTTCATGTATGTTAGAGGCTGAGGCCATCGCTTCGTGATACCAGCAGTCGCGCTTAGTATGCCAGGCTACGTCATTATCAGTACGCTGAACCACAAAGACGGTATGCACATTAGGGCAGCCTGTAAGAGCCTGGTCGGTATTGATTTTTAATGGGATGGTTTTGCCGCCCCGAATACCTTCATTGGCGGTAATCACGGCATGACAATCAGAGTCCAATATGCGCTTTTGTAAGGCTTCCGGCGAGAAGCCGCCGAATACCACCGAATGAATAGCGCCAATGCGTGCACACGCCAGCATGGCCACGGCGGCTTCGGGAATCATCGGCATATAAATGCAAACGCGGTCGCCTTTTTGAATGTTGCGAGCGAGAAGAGCGTTTGCAAACTGACACACTTCTTGGTGTAGCTCTCGGTAAGTGATGGTTTTGTTATGAGAGGGATCATCACCTTCCCAAATAATCGCAGCTTGATCGCCCCGCGTCTCAAGGTGTCGATCCAGACAGTTGTCTGCAACATTCAGTTTGCCTTCGGTAAACCAGATGCTGCCAGCGGTAGAGAATTCTCCTTCTTGTGTGGTACGCCAAATTTCTAACCAATCAAGGGTTTCATCTGCTCGTGCTTGCCAAAAACGCTCGGGGTGTTCGAGCGACTCTTGGTACCACTTCTGATAGGTGGCGGCATCTAAATTGGCTTTCTTTTTAAAGGCATCGGATGGGGAATAACGGTTTCCTTTTTGAGCAAGAGACATAGCATTCGCTTCCTTTCAACAACAATGGACGCATCCTATCACTGGCATACAAAGGAATGGAAATAACTCGGGCGATTTAACTTAAAATACCCCAGTGACCCGTGTAGACTCCCCTTGGCTGATGAGTCCATTAGGATAAGAGCTTTAAAACTTGAAGGGCGTTAAGTAGTGAAGGGTAATATGGGAAAGAAAGGGGTCAGCCTGCTGCTGTTTTTGATGGTATTTTCATCAGGTTGTGTCAGCAAACCACCCAAAAACAAAAGCGATCTTTGTGCGATTTTCGGTGAAAAGAGGTCTTGGTACAAAGATGCCGTCCGCTCTGAAAAACGCTGGAACATTCCTTTGACGACATCTATGGCGATTATGTACCAAGAGTCTTCTTTTAACGCCAAAGCAAAACCACCAAGACGTCGCCTATTGGGGTTTATTCCTTGGAAGCGACAGTCTTCAGCCTATGGTTACGCGCAAGCTTTAGACGGCACTTGGAAGCATTATAAAGAGCAGAGTGGGAACTGGTCCGCAGATCGAGACGATTTTGGAGATGCAATTGATTTTGTGGCTTGGTACAGTCGGGATGCGGTAAAACACACTAAAGTAAACCCTGCTAATGCGTATGGCCTTTACTTGGTTTACCACGAAGGGGTTGGTGGGTACCGTCGAGGGTCTTATCAAAATAAGCCCCAGGTAAAGAAAACGGCGTCTAAAGTGCAAGCTCGTGCCAAACGGTACCATCGCCAATATGCGGGATGCAAAAAGCGGCTTGATCGGCCCTGGTGGCGATTTTGGTAGTTTATATTAAAAGAACTCGATGTCGCTTTCGATGATTGGTTGGTTGATCTTGCCTTGATAAATAAGATCTTCATAGCAATGCAGTTGGTTCCTTCCATGAGCTTTGGCGTAGTAAAGTGCCTGGTCGGCATGTCCAATGATCGTGGTTGGAACTTCCGTTGAAGATATTTGAACGATGCCTATCGAGATCGTGATGTTATTGGCTTTGCCAAAGCTTTGTTCTGCAATGGTGAGCCGCAGCCTTTCGAAAATGGCCAACGCTGATGTTTTGTTTTTACAAGCGGCAATGACCAGAAACTCCTCACCACCATAACGATAAATTAAGTCCTCTTCTCGAAAATTTTTTTGCAGTAAAGTCGCCACAGTTAAAATTACGTCATCTCCAAACAGGTGGCCAAATTTATCATTAATCTCTTTAAAGTAGTCGATGTCAATCAGACCCAACCAATAGTGTGGCTCTGAAGCTTGAGTGTCCTGGCTTGATAGTGATCTTCTTTCCTCTGAAGGCAGAGAGGTATCAAGAGTGGGGGTTGTGATGGCTTGGATTGTGTTGTTTATGATGCTATTAAGTGCATTACTTAAGCTTTTGCGATTAAGTAGTGCGGTAAGGCTATCGCGCTCACTTTCAAAGGTGGTGTCCATAATATTCTGAGCGATTTGAGTGACTCCAGAAATGAGCTGCTTGTCCATTAGTGAGTCGTATTTACTCGAGACTAAAACAATGTATTTTGTTGTACTGGCTTTATCGAGCAGGATAGGTAATGTCCAGAGAAACCCGGATTTAACTGTGATTTCAATGGGTCGCTTGTGTTCAATGCAGGGCTGCAACCAATCTTTGGCCGACTGTCGAATCAGTTGGCGTACCTCTGATAATGAGGGCGTTCGCTGAGTATTGTCGTAAGACGCTGTTATTTTAATGTCGCTTGTTTGGTGAGAGTTTGGGACTTCAACAACACAGACGAGAGTAGCGCTAGTTAATTGTATGATCTGCTTGGCGAGATTTGTCGCAATATCAAATAATGTTTTCTGGCCGGTTATTTGGATGAGGGCGGGAAAAATATTTTGATGCGCATTTTTTGTGGCATCAACAGCGTTATTGCTACCATTTTTGCCACTAGTAGCGTCTGCATTATCAACAGCTTTAGTGTGCTTTGCTTTGAAAAAGTCGGGTTTAAGCATGTGGCTCAATGATATTCTTTTGTTTTTTCCCTTGGTTTTACTTGGAATGCAGAGTTTTGTGTTGTTTAGAGTATTACCGGACTTTTAAAGTATAGAGTGCAATTTGGCTTTTGACTTAGCATCTATTCACATTAAAGGCCTTTCTTTTTAAAAAACAGTTGATGCTGATTAGGGCTCTTGGTATACCTATTCCCTTGTAGACAAGTACAAATGCTTAGAAATAAAGGGCAAAGCAACGATCAAAAGGAAGGGAGAGTCAAGTGCTAAAGATGAGGGCAGTAAAAACAGTAGGCTATGGTATGGCGTTGAGTTTCATAGCGTTGATGGCCACAGGATGCGTGCCCGCAGTCGTGGTGGGGGGAACGGCAGCTGGTTATTATGTCGGCCAAGATGAGCGAACGCTCAATGAAATTGTGGATGATGCCAGCATTACGGCCAGTATTAATGCCAAATACGTAAAAGACCCCATGGTCAGCTCTTGGGATGTGAATGTTGACACTCGATTTGGCGTGGTGACGCTGTATGGCACGGTTTCTGGTGGGGCTGTGGAGCAACGTGCCATTGAAATCGCTCAAAACACCAAAGGTGTTAAAAAAATAATCTCTAAAATGACCATTGTTGAGCGTCAGTAATGCTTGCGTTCGCGGTTGCTCCGATAAAGCGAGTAACGGCCCTGGTGTGCTTGTGCTGTGCTTGGTGTTTAGCGGGCAGCTCGGCAGCGTTTGCGGCGTCTTTTATGATGGAGCCTGTTGGCTTGGATCCTCAATCTCAACAGTTCAAGAAGGTGTTGAACGAAGTCTCTCAATTAGGTTTTGCGGGCAATGCCAATTTCAAAGTCATTCGGCTTGAAGATGAACTTCAGGCGCAATTGAGTTTTCATTTTTCCGTTGAGTCAGAGTTGGGCTATTCAGGCAAAGCAGATGCCATTGGGTTGCGCTGGTGGTGGTCGGAGTATGATCCTGCGACTGGACAAGGCGAGCGTTTTGAAGAGCCGATTGGATTTTCTGTTCAGGTGCTCAAGCCTCCTCATCAATTGCTTTGGAGTCCAAAATTGCCATCGCATCGAACGGGCCTTTTTGAACTTCGAGCGGAATTGTCAAATGGTGTGCAACTTCCCCCGGTGCATTATCAAGTGGTGGCCGATAAAAAACAGACACTGAAAGTGCCTCGGTTAATTGAGAGTGCGCCCGATAATCGCAACTCTGATTTGGTCTGGCGAGTAAAGCAAGCGGATCTATCACAGGTTATGGTTTATCGTGTTGAGCTATTTGTGACCTCTAAACCGCCCTTTTTTGATTGGTCACAGAACCAAGCATCTCATAGGCAGGCCGTGCATCAGACCCATCATGTGCATCGAATCCATCATATGCGTCGAGAGCTGCCTTCAAAAATCCGCTTGGGCTATCTAGTGCCCGCCACGCAAGGCCGCCAAGTGCTGGTCTCTAGCGCCTTCTCAGCAAATCCAGTGCCGGCTAGTCAAGGTGGTTTATCTAAAAAACTCGTGTTGGAATACGAGTTCCCAATGCCGGAAGTGACTCGCAGCGCTTTAAAACTCGGCCAACAAGTCTATTGGCGGGTGGTGGGCATTGATAGGTTGGGTCGAAGTATTGTCAGTAGTTCGCTTGTGAAGAAGCTGATTAAGTAATAGTTAAGCAATAGTGTTTTCCTTCAAGACCATCGCAAAACATTGAGCGCTTTTTTCAAATTCTTTTAGCTGCAAGTAAACGTCTGCCAATGCGCGATGCGTCATCTCGTTGTCATCAAGCGTTAGGCTTTTACAAAGCGATTCCTCGGCCTGTTTCCAGTCTTTCTGCCGAGTATGTTGGCAGCCTAATGCATACCACGCCGCTGATTGTACTGAATGCTGAAACGTGGTTTTGGTGTGTTGCTGTAATGTTTTCAGGGTGCTGTTTTGCAGCGTGATGGGTGATTTTCCTAGAAGCTGTAACCAAACAGCGTGACCGGTTTTTTCAAGCAACCAGAGAAGCAATGCTTCCGCTAGCGCATATTCCTCAAGTTGAGACAGTTGCTCAAGGTGGGGCTGGTGAAAATCGGGCGTTTCGATTAAGAGTGGCGGTAATGACTTCCATGCCGCTATTAACTTTTTGACTCGGCTACTGTGTTCCGGGATTGCGGTTAGAGATTGGATTTCTTGGCGGATTAACGCATGAAAGCAGGTTCTTTCTAATTGTTGAAGGGTGAGGGTGGGGAGTATGTGGTGCTTTTTCAGCTTGGGAAGCAGCCCTTTTAAATCATGCCATTTCTCAGCCTTTTCATAACTGATCGCAAGCGTATGCAAAATGGCGGCGTCCTTGGGTTGGCGTTTGTGTTGTTTTTCCAAGTATTGCAGGGCTTGTGTGTGGTCGGGGGTGGTTTTCATTTCAGCCTCTAACAATCGAGCCTGTTTTGTTGCGGCATCTCCTTGGTCCATCGCCGTTTCAGCAAGGCGTTGTAAATGTTGGTCTCGAGCTTGGGTATCCCCCAGTTGGTGCGCAGCTCGTGCGGCTCCTAACTGACGGAGTAAATTAATCTCAGGTTGATTCTCCGTGTTTTTAAGCAGTTTAAAGGCTCGATCATAATGGCCGCGGCTGAGAGCGACCAAGCCCGCAAGCGTGTCTGAAAAAGATTTTTGATGCGCTCTTTTTTGGTGCCAGGTTTGGAGTTTTTGAGAGGAGCTCAAGATCGGTTTTACTGCCTGGACGAATATATTGAGCACAATGAAACTCAGCAGAGCGGCTCCTACAAAAACCAGCAAGCTCATTTCAATACTGAGCCCTTGTAGGGAGATTAAAACGTAGCCGGGATCGGATAAAACAGCGCTGCCAAATAAAATAGACAAAGTAATGAAGGCGATGCTGATCAAGGCGAATTTCATGAGCGGGCCTCCTGATGGAGACTTTCCCGCATTTGGTTGAGTAATTGACTGGCCTTCAACGACAGATCGGGCGGTATTTCAATGTTGATCTGTTTTAACTCGGCCAGTAACGCGTTCAGTTCATCACGATAGGCACGAAAATCAGCCTCATAATGCGTGGTTAAGCGCTCTAATTCTTGCATTGTATTGAAATAGAGCCTGGTGTCTTTTTGGATAATGGCGCTGCGTGCTTGTTGAATCAGTAGATCAACTTCCTGTTTCAAGTGCGTGCTTTGTTCCACTGTTAAGGAGAAGAGACCCTTAGAATCGCTGCGATGCACTTTTACGATGTGAGTTTCAATAAAATGCTGAAAGCGTTTCATGGCCAGTGCTAGCCTGTCTTTGAGTTGCAGCGGAATGTTTTGTGAGTCCAGGCTCGGCTGGTTATTTGGTTGAATAGATGACGCTTCTGAAGAGCGTGTTAATGACCGTTGCTTAAGCAAACCTTCATCAATCCAAGTGTGTACCAGGTCTAGTTGGCCGATCAGCTCGGCGTGATCGGGCATTTTGGTGCTGGATAAGCGTTGTAGATCTTGGCGAATTGAATCACAAACATTTTGGATGGCACCTGATGGAATACGGCGGCATTCGTTTTCGGCTTTTTCTAGGGACAAGCGCGCTTGCTTGGGAGATTGGGTTAAAAACAATTGACGTTGTGCATCATTCAGCATTGTGGCTAAGTGCTCGATTTGGCGCTCCAGTTGAGTGGATTTAAAAGCCGATTGCCAACGAGACTCCAATAATACCAGCTGTTGTTGCAGACGTTGAATTTGACTTGCTTGCGCTGATGTCGTGTTTTGTGCTCGGGATAACTGACTGGCTTGCGCGCTGAGTTCGGACTGGGCCTGCTTCAACGCTTGCTGTAGGCTCGCCTGTTCGGTGCCTTGTTGTGCGTTGGCCAGTTGCTGTTTTAACAGTTGGAATTCTTGATAACCCCACGCGATGAGGCCGATGCTGGTGATGCCCAGCATTAAATTAACCAGCAGTGTGAAGCCAAGCCAGTTAGAGGAGGTTTTGGTTTTAGCGGGCTTGGGTTGTACAGTCGTACTTTGCACAGTTGTACTTTGCCCAGTTTTACTTGGCTCAGTCGTTGAGAGGTCTTGTGAATCGGTCATGAGGATAATTTCCGGAAGCTGTTTAATAAATCTTCGTCTTTAAGGCTGTTTGAAAGTGCAATGCGTTTAAACCCTAACAGGTGGGCTTGTTTTTGCAATCGTTGACTGATCACCAGTATGGGCAGTTCTGTAATTGCAGTTGATGCAGAGGAATGTGGTTGAGCTAACGCTTGCCAATGGTTCATCAGGTTTTGCAGAGAGGTTTCGCTGGTGATTATGATGCCTCCTCGACCTGAAGAGTTCAAGGTAAGATCAGGGTCGATGCCGATCCGTTGAAGAGCCTCGAGGATAATTGAGGGTGCATATTCCACAGATGCGCGTTGATAGACAGACCAGTAATCGACGTGATTGTGTTGTTGAGTCAGTTGGTTTTTTAGCAGTTCGCGCCCCTCGCTGCCTCGTATGATCAACCAACGCTGATTGGTACTGTTTTGCAATGGCGGCAGCGCGAGCAAACCTTCTGAGGTCTCTTCAATAGGGGCTGCTGCATTCAGATTAAAAGCAGTCAGTGCGGTTTGGGTGTGAGAGCCGACGGCAAACCATTGAGTGTGGTGCAGCGTCTTAGGGTGATGCGATGCGAGATAACCCACACCGATTTTGGCCGCGGTCGGGCTGATGCAAATGACCCCATCATAAGACGTGACATCTATGTTTGCTTGCGCCAGTTCGGTGTCTGGTAAGGGGTCACGCTTCAGCAAGGGCAGAGACACTGTATTAAGTCCCCACTGCTCCAGCCGCTGACAAAGCGCTTGGCTCTCAGGTTCCGGTCGGGTAATCAACCAGGTATTTGGGTTATAGGTATGGGTATCACTCATCGCATCAGAGGGCGTTGGCTGCATCTAATAGACTTTGAGCGCCCTGTGATAAAAGATCCTCAGCGACGTCTTGACCCAATTGAGCAATGGCGTGAGCGGGCTGATGATCATGAGGTGGCATTTGATCAGGTTCCAGTACGAGCTCTTTATGAGACAGGAGTCGCCTTTGTCCGTCGTGACTGGCAACGAGCCCGGTGAGCGATAAGGTGGTTGCTGCTGTCCATTGCGCGAAACCTGCAATGGGCGACTGACAATTGCCGCCCAGCTGAAGATTTAATGCGCGCTCAGCTTGCACGGCCAACGTGGTCTTTAGATCTCCTAGGGGCTTAAGCAGATCAATGATCTCTTGTCGTTCGCTCAGGCATTCGATGCCCACAGCGCCTTGGCCTATGGCGGGTAAACAAACATCAGTACTCAAGCGCTCGGCGATATGCTCTGCTTGATTGAGTCGCTCTAATCCGGCGCAGGCTAGAATAATGCCGTCCAAGTTTTCATCAGTCAGTTTTTTCAACCGGGTCTGCAGGTTGCCGCGGATGGGCACGATATTTAAATCGGGCCGCTGGTGCAGCAGCTGGCTTTGGCGCCTAAGGCTAGACGTACCCAGGATGGCATTCTGAGGTAGGGCTTGTATGCTCTTGGTGGAGTGGCTAACCAAGGCGTCTTCCACGCTGCCTCGAGGCAACATGGCGGCGATCGAAAAAGGTTCAGGCAGTATAGCGGGTACGTCTTTCATTGAATGCACTGCAATGTCTGCGATGTTTTCAAGTAGGGCTTGTTCAAGTTCCTTAATAAAGAGCCCTTTACCGCCAATTTTACTGAGGCTGGTTTCGAGTAGAATATCCCCTTGGGTTTTCACGGGCAGCAATTCAATGATTAAGTCAGGGTAGTGTTGTTGAATTTGGGCTTTGGCCCACTCACTTTGCCAAAGAGCCAGAGGGCTGTTGCGGGTAGCTATGGTTATTTTTTGAAGAGGCATGATGTTTGGTCGTATCCAGTGAATAAAGGCGTTTAATTCTAAGGGTATGGGCGTAAAATGTACATTTAGAATCTCTTAATCAAGGTTAATAATTTCACTAAATGTCTTTTCAAAATACGTTACACAGAGCCTATGGTCCCATAGGGTATCAAGCCGATTTCAAAGCATTTCCTGAAGACTTCCAAGTCAATGAAGCGTTGGGGGTTTCGCCGTCGGGCTCGGGTGAGCACTTGCTGTTACGGATTCGAAAAACCAGCCAAAACACCCACTGGGTAGCCAAGTTATTAGCTGAGTACGTCGGTGTCTCTGAAAAAGATGTGGGCTATTGCGGGCGAAAAGATCGGCATGCCATCACGACTCAATGGTTCAGCCTCTACATGCCAAAGCAACAGCAGCAGCTTCTCACTCAAACCGATCGTCAGTGGCATGATTTTAAACCTGATGGCGTTGAACTGCTGGAGCAACATTGGCACAAACAAAAGCTCAGGCGTGGGGTGCATCAAGCCAATCATTTTAAGATTCGATTGCGATCTGTCTGCAAGCTTAACGCTCAAGAAGCGTTAACCACGCAAGACAAGCTGCAGCTTGCTGAAAAATTAAATCAAATAACTAAGAGTGGGGTGCCCAATTATTTTGGTGAGCAACGCTTTGGTCGAGAAGGAAAAAATCTAGAATCTGCTCAAAAGTGGTTTGCGCAAAACCAAAAGCCTTCGAGGCGAGAAAAGTCGATGATTTTATCCAGTGCACGTTCTTATTTGTTTAATCGGGTACTCGCGCAACGTGTCGCCGACAATAATTGGGATCAATTGATTGAAGGGGATGTACCTCTTGATTCTAAACCCTCTGGTCCCTTGTGGGGGCGAGGACGATCAGCTGCAATGGATGATGCGTTAACCTATGAACAGCAGGTGTTGGCACCATGGGCGCAGTGGTGCGATGGGTTGGAGCATCAGGGGTTGCAACAAGAACGCAGGTCGTTGGTGTTGCGGCCTAATGATTTTACCTATGGTTGGGATCAAGACGATTTAATCGTGGAATTTGCGCTATCCCCAGGACAATTTGCGACCGCTGTGCTGGCTGAGTTGGTGAAATTGAATCAGGCTTATTGAACAGAGTGTTGGCAGGAAGTTATAGGATATTCTGGTTTCTTTGTTAACCTTTAATGCGTAACGAGCTGTTGAACTTCTTTCATGGGTATAAATAATTTGTCAGGATATCCTTGAAAGGGTAAAAAATGGAAATGTTTATAAAATAAGACAGCGTCATCATCAATGGCTTCGACGATCACCGCCATAGAGGCAATTTCACTTGAAAGTGACCAAGCTCGATATAGCGCATTAACAAGCAGTCGTTTTCCGATGCCTTCTCCTTGTAGCGAATTATCAACGGCTAAGCGCCCAATCAATGTGGCGGGTAAAGAAGGGTATTTCGGCAGTTTTTTTTGTAGGTTTTTGGGTAGATCACTTAACAGCAGCGTGGTGGCCGAAAGTGTGTAATACCCTTTGATCTGAAGACTGTCATGCTCGGTGAGAACAAAAACAGCCGCCACTTTCCGCTTTAAATCTTGTGAGGCGTGTTGAACGAGGTAGGTATCGAGTTCATCATTGCCACAGGAAAATAAAGAACGATCGTGCTGTTTGGTCAGTGGCAAAATTTGAAATCTTGACACGTATTAACCTTTATTAGGTGGGTATTGCTTAAAAGCATCAGCCAGAACAGGCAGATCTTTTTTCTTGCGTTGATTGAGCAGTGCATCCACAAAATTTTCACTGTCTTTAGCATTTAGGCTAAGCGTGATTTTATGTTGTTTTAGCACTCTTAAGGCTTCTTCATAGGCGGAGTGCGTCATAAAGTCAGTCAGGGAGAGGCCTTGTAACCGAGCAGCATGCTCAAACAAGGATTTGTGCTCCTTGCTAACGCGTGCTGCGATGCGTTCGTTTTTAGATGGGGGTTGTTGATGCATGTCCATTTTTTAAATGTACGCCAATATGGCGTACATTTCAAGTGCGTATTTGCTGGCGAAAGTTGCTGTTAAAGGTCTCGAAGTTAAAGAGTTTGGTAAGCCGGCCAAACCCATATATATTTCACGCTTTATATCAAAATCACTTAAAACATCGGTTAGGGAGAGTCAATGAGTAACGAAGGTAAGGCGGGCGCAAATATGTGGGGAGGGCGGTTTACCGAAGCCACGGATGAATTTGTGATGGCGTTTACCGCGTCTATTAATTTTGACCAGCGCCTGGCTTTGTTTGACATTCAAGGCTCTCAGGCCCACGCCAAGATGTTGGCCAAAGTGGGGGTGTTAACGGCGGAAGAAAATACCGCGATTCAACAGGGGCTTAGTGAGATCCAGCAAACAATTGAAGCGGGTCAGTTTGAATTTTCAGTAGCGCTTGAAGACATTCATATGAATATCGAGGCCTTATTGACCGAAAAAATCGGCGATGTGGGTAAAAAATTGCATACCGGGCGTTCCCGTAACGATCAGGTCGCGACCGATATTCGCCTCTATCTTCGCGCCGAACTGGATGACATCCTGAGTACGATCACCACTCTGCAATCCGGATTGTTGGGTTTGGCGGCACAACATCACGCAACGGTGATGCCTGGTTTTACTCATTTGCAGGCGGCCCAGCCGGTGACCTTTGGGCATCATGTATTGGCTTGGTATGCCATGTTTGAGCGCGATTGGGAGCGTTTGAAGCAGTGTCGGGATCGGGTCAATACCTTGCCTTTGGGAGCGGCCGCTTTGGCGGGCACGACATTTCCAATTGATCGTGAATACACGGCGCACTTGTTAGGTTTTGAAGGTGTTTGTCTGAATTCGTTAGATGCGGTTAGTGATCGAGATTTTGCCATGGAGTTTTGTGCGAACGCCAGTATTGCGATGATTCATCTTTCCCGTATTGCGGAAGAGTTGGTTCTTTGGGTCAGTCCGCAGTTTGATTTTATCCAATTGCCAGACCGTTATTGCACGGGTTCTTCGATCATGCCACAGAAAAAGAATCCGGATGTGCCCGAGTTAGTGCGCGGTAAATCAGGCCGTGTCGTAGGTAATACTATGTCACTGTTGATGCTCATGAAAAGCCAGCCGCTGGCGTACAACAAAGACAATCAAGAAGACAAAGAGCCCTTGTTCGATACGGCCGATACTTTAAAGCAGTCGTTAATGGCATTCGCTGACATGTTACCTAACATCCAAGTGCAAGCAGATCGAATGCGAGACGCCGCGCTAGCGGGCTTTAGTACGGCGACGGATTTGGCGGATTATTTAGTGCGAAAACAATTACCGTTTCGAGATGCGCACGAGGTTGTCGGGCAAGTGGTGCAGTTTTGTATTCAGCAACACGTGCATTTAGAAAATTTATCCCTGGAACAATTACAACAGTTTTCTTCGTTGATTACCACAGATGTCTTTGAATGTTTGAGCTTAAATGGTTCAGTGGCAGCACGATGCCATGTGGGTGGCACAGCGCCTGAGCAAGTGCAATCTCAAATCAAACAATATCGAGAAATGCTGTCTTTGAGAGAAAAAAAACGATTAATGACGTAATCTAAAGTCTGTTCAATATTCGGTCGATCTATAATCAATTGTATCGAGGTGAAAACCTCTTCCAAAATTGATGTTAAAGATAGCAGCCAAGTGCTATCTGAATGGATCTCGAGGTCATAGATGCAGTCGGCTCCCAAACCTGTCGTCAGAGACAGTATTGATCAAAAAGCGTTGTTGGCGGTTAAAAAGCGCTTTATGCAGATCAATCATGCGCGACTTAGAAGAACCATTAGCACCTTGAATCCGCATCAAGAAGTGTTCTTTGAAAGTTTGCCGATGCTGCTGCATGTCAACCACCCCTTGCTGCCTGGGTACGTGTCAGACAGTACGCCGAGTGGCATCAGTTGTTACGAGCCCAGCCGGCAACAAGTCCGTGCGGTTAAAAGCATTGCGCGAACTTTTCAGTATGAAGAGCTCGATGCTAAAGCGCCGCGTTTGATTGAAAACATTTCTATGATGGGCTCTTGTGGCACTATTGCGCACTCCCGTTCCAGTGACATGGATTTCTGGGTGTGTCATGACCCTAATTTACTGTCAGGGCAGTTATCGGAGCTTGAAAAGAAACTCGATCTGATTCAACAGTGGGCGGAAGGGTTAGGCCTAGAAGTTTACTTTTTTCTAATGGATGCCAGCCGCTTCCGGCAGGGGTTGCGTCGTGGCGTTTCAGGGGAGGACTGCGGAACCGCGCAGCATTATTTGTTGTTAGATGAATTCTATCGAACTTCCATCTTAATTGAAGGACGTTACCCCGTATGGTGGCTGGTGCCTTCGGAGCTGGAGGCCAGTTACGATGAATTTGTTGAACAGTTAAGGACTGGAAAGCACATTGCGCCAGATGAATGTATTGACTTTGGTGGCATTGCGCGAATACCGGCGGGTGAGTTTATTGGCGCTGGTATGTGGCAGCTCTACAAGGGAATCGATTCACCTTATAAATCCGTTATAAAAATTATGCTAACGGAACTCTACGCCAGTGAGCACCCGAACGTTCAGCCGCTGAGTGTGAGTTTCAAACATGCGATTTATTCTGGACGTTTGGAGTTAAACCAATTAGACCCTTATGTGATGTTATATCGCCGATTAGCGGAGTATTTCAAAAAACAAAAAGCCGATGGGCGTTTAGAGTTGTTGAGGCGTTGCTTGTATTTAAAAATCAATGAACCGATGAGTCGCCCTGAAGGTCGAGGTACCTTGAAGTGGCGTCGAGAAGCCATGGGGGAGTTGGTTGAAGAGTGGGGTTGGGACAGCGTTCAATATAAAACCCTCGATGGACGAACCAACTGGAAAGTGCATCAAGTCAAAAATGAACGCAAACGTTTGGTGGATGAGCTCAATTTCAGTTATCGGTTTTTATCTCGTTTTGCTCGTGAGAACCGGTCCGCTTTATTGATTGATGAGCAAGATATGAATTTGCTGGGCCGCAAACTTTATGCGGCGTTCGAGCGTAAAAGTGGCAAAGTTGAGTTAATTAACCCTAATATCGTGCCGAGCTTAACGGAGGAGTATCTCACGTTAATTCGTGAAGAAGCTGACCCTCATTCTCAAAAACCCAGTACGTGGGTGATTTATGGTGGGCGCGTTAAGTTAGAAGAGCAAGACATTCATGAGCCCATCAAGCGTGGGCGCAGTGTCGTGGAATTAATGGTTTGGTGTTATTTCAATGGCATTGTTGATGTTACGACAAACTTCGTCTTATTCCCCGGTTTTTCAAAACTGACAGAACCTGAAATTAAGCGCATTGTCTCAGCCTTGCAAGGCGTTTACCCCAATATGGTGGGGCCTGCTGAGCAGCAGCAATACCATTCGGCGGCGTCACCCAAGCAGTTAATTTTGTTTGTGAATATTGGTAAAGATCCAATGAGTGATTTGAACCGAAAGGGCGTTCAACGCTTAACGGATCGAACAGACCCTTTTAATTATTCAGGGTTGAGGAAAAACTTGGTTTTATCGATTGATCAAGTGTTAGTGAACAGTTGGCATGAAATTACGACCAGTTTTTATTCTTACGATAATGTGATGATTGATTGCTTATTGGATTTTTTGCGTCAGGTGCAGCGCCTGGACTTAACGGGTATGTGTGATGTTCAGGTATTTTGCTTTTCATCCGATCGAGCAACGTCGATTGCAGAGCGTGTGGAAGCGGTTTTTAATCAGGTTGTGCAACGATTTTGTTTAACGCCAGATGCGTATCCGTGTCGCTATGTATTAGAGATGGATCAAGGATTTTATGTTTTAGATAATGAAAAGAAAAAACCGAATGCCGTTTATTGTCGTTCCAAATTAGAACTTTTAAAGTACTTAGGGCGAGTGCAGTCTAACCCTGATTTTGTGGAATTGATTTTTGATTCACAAGCGCTGTCATCGGATTTGTTGCCGGAGTTGGCGCGCTTTAATCGGCCGAATTCCGTTCAAGTTTTTTATCAAAAACTCAATATGGAAGATGTTGGTATCCACATTTTTGATGAGTTTGGTTCCTGTTTTTATTGGCAGGAACATCACATTGAAGAACAGGCGTATTTTTCTCGTTTGGTTCAGTTTATACAACGAGCGCATTCGCGAGAAAATTTAAGTATTGGGGAATCTGAAAATGTTTTTGTACCCAAAATACAATGCTTTGAGCTGTTTAAATCGCGAAAACTCACCATTGAACGGCGTGAGTTTAAATCCAATGCGTTGGAAATTAATTATCATCCGGTGCAAGTGTTGGTTAAACAAAAAGACCCTCAATCTCATCACTATACCTTTTACTGCGATCACTTGGAATTTTCAGAGTTTGAACACGGTGATGATATTTTTAAAGTGGTCGCAGGGTACATACATCAGCAGCGATTAAACGGCGAAAAGTACCCGATCCATATTACGGATTTGGATTTGTCAGGCCTTCAAGACGACTCCAGGCATCATTCGACCAGTTTTTTCTTGCAGCAAAAGTTTGCGTTGGAAGGGTTGTTAAATCGGGCGTTGCAGTTGCTTTGATCTAATTTACTTGATGAAAAAGGCGATTGCTGAATTCATTGAACGTGAAGAACAGGCTGAAACGAAGAGACAAGAAACCTGTTCTCGCTGGGAAGAGATTCAACAAGGAAAAACAATTGCTAATGATGCTGTTATGGATTGGCTTGACAGTTGGGGCAAAGATGAAGAAAAACCAAGGCCTCGATGTTAGTTGAAATTGTTTGGGCCGACATAAAGAGGGTTGCGTTTATGTTTTGTATATAAAGCATATGCGTGAGAACAGTTTTCGCAGCCAGAAAAAAAATACTAAGGTTTTTTAAGTTGCGACGTAAAAAAGTCTTCATAACGTTGTTTTAAATATCAGTTCATCGTCATCAAAGTATTTAAACTCCAAAGTATTTCCCGATGGGTCGTTGATAAAAAAAGTCCCTTGTTCGCCTGGTTTACCTTGAAAGCGAATCTTGGGGGCTATTAAAAATGCCACGCTGTGCTGTTCTATTCGGTCTATTAACGACTGCCAAGTATCTGCTTTTAGGATGACGCCAAAGTGTGGGACCGGTATGGTATCACCATCAACAGGGTTCTCTGCTAGGGATTCGATAGGTGCCTTACTGAGATGCGCGGATAGCTGGTGCCCGAAGAAGTCGAAATCCATCCAGCGCTCGTCGTAGCGCCCAACGGAGCAGCCCAATACGGTGGTATAAAAGTGATGGGTCTTTTTTAAATCGTGAACAGGAAAGGCATAATGAAAAGGGCGCATTTGAATACCAAGTTACGTTAGATTGAATGGGTCGGAGCTATCTTTGTGAGTTCATGGTGTTGTGAATGTAATTACTTCAGCGATGATATATGTATCAGCAAAAGACGTTAATCATTATTTAAATAATGTACGGATTGGTGCTGTACATTATTGGGGTTGCTTGCTATTGTTGTTATTATTTGAACAGTTGTATAGCCGTCTAAAGGTGATGAACATGGCGACTTCTCGTATTGATATGCGGATTGATGAAACGGTGAAAGCGGCTGCAGAAAAGGCGGCGGCTTTGAAAGGCATGAGTAGCCTTACTGAATATGTGGTGAGATTAATTTAAGAAGACGCTCATAAGGTAATTCAGCAATTTCAGTCAGTGACGGTAAAAGATGATGTATTTGATCGGTTTATCAATGCCTGCGAGGCAGCTGAAGCCCCTAATGATCAGTTAAAAGCGGCGCTGGAGTTTTCTAAAAAGCGAAAGCTGCAATGACGCCAGAAAAGTTCAAAAAAAAACTTCCTCGATATCCTATTCCTGTTATGTTAATTGCTCAATTGACGGTTCATCGAAATGCCCAAGGTTTTGGGCTGGGGAAAATAACGCTTATTGAAGCCATGCAACATTGCTTCCAAATCCATGGCCACCTTCCTTCTTGTGCCATTGTGGTTGATGCGATTAATGACGGTGTGAAAGCGTTTTATGAGCAATACGGTTTTCAAGTGTTAGATGACAGTAACAAGCGTGCGCGGTTGTTTATTTCCATGAAGACAGTACACCAGCTTTTTGTTTCCTAGACACTTCAGCTGATAAGAGAAAGCTTCTTTAATTTAGCAAAGAGGTCATGTTGTTGAATCTGCTCAGCGTATGTTTGATACACTGGATCTTTGAAAAGAGAGGCTATTAAAGCGCCTCGACTTAAAGTTATAATTTGACCGGCTGATTCAAATCTATTTTCTTACAAAAGAGTATTTTATGAGCAACTTTAAGGCGTTGTGTGGGGTTATATTGTGTCTCATCTTGGTCCACGGCTGTGGCCAAAAAGGGGACTTATATGTGCCTAAAAGCGCGATGAAAGCTCAGGTGATCAACGGATAGGAAACCCTATGGATGCATTTAATTACCGAGAGGCCAACTTGTTTGCTGAAGAGGTACCAGTTGACTCAATAGCAGAACGTTTTGGAACGCCTTGTTATGTTTATTCGGTTGACACGTTCAAACGTCACTTTACAGCGTTTGCCGATCCTTTGGCGGCCTCTGGTGTGCCGCATCAGATTTGTTACGCGGTTAAAGCCAATTCTAATATCGCCATTTTAAAGTTATTGGCTGATTTGGGCAGTGGCTTTGATGTGGTGTCGATGGGTGAATTGCAACGTGTGTTGGCGGCCGGTGGTGAGGCCGGTAAAACCATTTTTTCAGGAGTTGGAAAATCCGTTGAAGAAATTCGCTTTGCGCTTGAAGTGGGTATCGAATGCTTGAACGTTGAGTCTGTGGCTGAGCTGGATCGCATTGCCAACATTGCTAAAAGCATGGGGGTACAAGCGCCCATAGCAATTCGAGTGAACCCGGATGTGGATGCCAACACGCATCCTTATATAGCAACGGGTTTAAAAGAAAATAAGTTTGGTGTTGAGATGGGGCAAGCGGAAGCTCTGTGTCAGCAGGCGCACGCCAACGATCACCTGAAATTGCTGGGAGTGGGTTGCCATATTGGTTCTCAATTATTGTCTGTTGAGCCCTTTGTGGAAGCCGTCGGTCGAGTTTTAGGGTTATACCAGCGGTTGCAATCGGTTGGCATTACGTTAACGCAGCTGGATTTTGGGGGCGGGCTTGGCGTTCCGTACCAAGGGGAAGAGCCGCCTAGTCCAAAGTCGTACATTGAGGCTATTGTGGCCAAGCTCGCCGAGTTTTCTTTAAACCCAGCTCCAAAACTGATGTTTGAGCCGGGGCGTGCTATTGCTGCCAATGCGGGCATTTTGGTAACTCGGGTGGAGTATCTCAAACCTACCCAAGAAAAAGACTTTGTTGTGGTCGATGCGGCAATGAACGATCTATTACGTCCCAGCTTGTATTCCGCCTGGCAAGAAATTGTGCCGGTTGATAAAGCCTTGGCAGGCGAAACCATCACTGGCGATATCGTTGGACCTGTCTGTGAGACAGGCGATTTTCTGGGTAAAGAAAGAGAGGTGCTGGTGGCTGAAGGGAGTTTGCTGGCCGTGCGCACGGCAGGGGCTTACGGGTTCACGATGAGTTCGAATTACAATACCCGCAACCGTGCGGCCGAAGTCTTGGTTGATGGAAGTGACGTGATGTTGATACGGCAACGCGAATGCTTTGACGATCAAATTCGCTTAGAAACCGTTACGCCTGAAAGGCACCGTTTATGAGCATGCTCACCTTTACCAAAATGCAGGGACTTGGCAATGACTTTATGGTGATAGAGTCTTTCACGCAATCCTTTACACCCGATGCCGAGCGCATTAGACAGTGGTCAGATCGCCGCTTTGGCGTTGGCTTTGATCAACTGTTGTGGCTTTCTCCTGCACAGGATTCGCGGCATGTTGCCTGTTATCGAATTTTTAATGCCGATGGCACAGAGGCGATGCAATGCGGCAATGGTGCTCGCTGTATAGGCCGCTTTTTGGTAGACCGAGGGTATCATACGGGTCATGATCCTTTTACCGTTGAGATGCTCAATGGAGATGCCATTCAGATTCAACAGATATCGGTAGATCAGTATGCGATTGAAATCGGTGTGCCTGAGTTTTTACCTCAGAACATACCCTTTGATCCAACAGATGCAACCCAAGTAAACGTGGTTGCTAATCAGCAAAATCAATATCAGGTGAGTATTGAAGAGTGCGGTAAACGTCAAGACATACAGTTTGGTGTGGTTTCTTTAGGAAACCCGCATGCGGTGATTTTTGTCGAGGACCTTCAAACGACACCCGTTGCAGAGTGGGGGGCTTATATTCAACATCTTACCGCTTTCCCAGAGCAAGTGAATGTTGGGTTTGCAGAACGAACTTCCGAGCAACAAATAAAGCTGCGCGTATTTGAGCGGGGCTCCGGAGAAACGCTGGCTTGCGGTACGGGAGCCTGTGCGGCCATGGTGATTGGCCGACAATTGGGGTTATTGGATTCGACAGTAATGGTGGAGCAGCAGGGTGGAAAGAGTCAGATTTCTTGGAAAAAGGAAGGCGATTCGGTGAGCTTGGTTGGGCCTGCGGAGGACGTCTTTCAGGCCCAGCTGTCTATCGCTTAAAGTCGAGCGCTTAAACGTGGGTGTTAAATTGGGCGGCTGCCGTAGTTGGAAACCGGGCGCCTGGGTGGGTCCGCTAAAATGTTTTGTTCAATGATATTGACTTGACCGCCATTTTTTAAAAACAGCTCCATTTGTTTTTCTAACTCCAAACGTTCATGTTCTTTGGAACTCAAGCTTCGATCAGAGCCATCATCAATGTGTTTAATAACTTTGGCATCACTTTCTGCTCGATAACCGGTGATTTCAGCGGATGGTTCTCGGTTTTCTTCAGTCATGGTTTCTCCTCCAGAAGCTCTACAAAATAATCAACGTATCTAGTTATAGACGACAATTTTAAAAATGTGAGGAATTTCGCAGGAAAAAAATGATTTTTTTGTTGGGATTTCGGTTTTTTTGTGTAATTTTCAGTGGCAGTTACTGAGATTTAGGATAGGAACGGGGATTGAGGCTATTAGCCAAAATTTAAGGTAATAGGACTCGAATTCTTGCGCCGTTTAAGCTTGAGTGGTTATCCAAAAGCAGATGCCCGGCGGTGCCTTTTTGATTTTTATGGCTTTTTACTATGGCATTGGCCATGTAGAGGCCAAGTCCCGATTTGTGCTGCCTGAAGTTGCCGGGTTTGAGTTGATCGATCGGTTGCTCGAGTAGTTCGGCCGGGAAGCCAGGGCCATTGTCTTCAATAATGATCCAGGCACTTTGCGGATCGTCTTTTTCTGCTTCGCTGCTTAAGTGAATCTGAGAGGCGCCCGCTTGCAGTGCGTTATAAATAAAAGTGTCTAAGACGTTAATCATCAAGGCTTCATCAAAGCATGGACACAGATCTGTGGTGTCATCAAACGTCAGCTGTATTTGATTTTTGAGACTTTGATGTCGGATGCTGGCTTCTTCAAAAAAATCGACTAGATCGTGATAATCCAATCGTAGTTGATAAGCGGTTTGACTTTTATAGCCTTGAAGCAATTGACCCAAACGAAAATTTAAGCATTGAAATTGTGCGTCCAGATATTGTGATTCTGCGTCCTCAGCACTGAGGGCGGCTTTTTCTTTCAGGCCTTCAACGGCATTCATTACTTGGCCGAGTTGGTTTTTGATTTCATGCAGTGTACTTGCCATAAACAATTGCTGAATTTCAGACTGAGGGCTGGGCGATGCTGTCATTTGAATATTCTCGAAAACGCAGAAAGACTATGGAGCCGGAAGACTATTAACGAGTATAGCGGATCAGAATAGCGATTTTATCGTCGCCAAAACATCGGGCTGAAAAGAATCAGTAAGGTGAAGACTTCAAGCCGCCCCAGCAGCATGGCAAAACACAAAATCCATTTGGCGGGGGTATTGATATCACCATAATGTTCCGCAACTGAGCCTAAGCCTGGGCCTAAGTTGTTGAGACTGGCGGTGATGGCAGAAAAACCGGTGACAAAGTCTAAGCCAGTGGCCAGAACGGCCAATAATAAAATAGAAAAGACGCTGATGTAAGCGCCCACAAAGCCCCAAACCGCTTCAATGACGCGATCAGCAACGGGTTTGTTGCCTAATTTGATCGAGAAGACCCCGCTGGGGTACATCAGGCGTTTCATTTCTCGAATGCCTTGTTTGAACATCAACAAAATTCGAATCATTTTAACGCCGCCACAGGTTGAACCGGCGCAGCCTCCCATAAAGCTGCCCATTAACAGAGCAATACTGGCCAGAACCGGCCAGTGACCGTAATTGGCGGTGGCAAACCCCGTTGTTGAGGCAATTGAAATAGTTTGGAAGAGGGCGTGGCGGAAAGTACTTTCGGCTGTGAGATAAGATTGCGCTTTGAAAAGCCCAAAAAGAGTAACGCCGAGTAAAATCAGTAAAACAAAAACAAAAAAACGGACTTCAGGGTCGTTCCAGTAATACTCAATGGATTTTGCGCGCCAACAGAAAAAGTGCAACGCAAAATTGATGCTGGCGATAAACATGAAAAAGCAACAGACATAGTCGATGGTCGGGTTATTAAAATACCCAATGCTTTGATCATGAGTAGAAAAACCGCCGATGGCGATCGTTGAAAAGGCATGGCCAATGGCATCAAAAGGTTCCATTCCGGCTAACCAATACGAGCCGGCGCAAGCCACTGTCAGTGCCAAATAGATAAACCACAATACCTTGGCGGTTTCGGTGATACGAGGCGTGAGTTTGCTGTCTTTGATCGGTCCTGGCGTTTCGGCTCGATACAGCTGCATACCTCCAATTCCCAGCATCGGCAGAATAGCGACAGCCAACACAATGATGCCCATGCCGCCTAGCCACTGAAGTTGCTGTCGATAATACAAAATAGATCTCGGTAGCTGATCCAGTTGGGTGAGCACGGTTGCACCTGTTGTGGTGAGACCGGATAGGGATTCAAAAACGGCGTCTGTAAAACTCATATTGAGGGCGCTCGATAATAAAAACGGGGTGGCGCCTGAGATACCCAGAACCGTCCAGAACATGACAACAATTACAAAGCCATCTCGAGTACGCAGCTCTTGGTTGTGATTGTGGACTGGGAACCAGCACAAAATGCCTGAAATTAAGTTAATGACAAACGCACTGAAAAAAACAGTGGCGCTACCATCCTCGTAATACAAGGAAACAAACAAGGGTGGGATCATCGTGATGCTGTAAAGCATCAATAAAATGCCAAGAACCTTGAGAATGATGGATTTGTGCATAGTGGTGTTTGAAAACTAAAAAAAGTTAAGCCCCACTTGGAACAAGGATTCCACGTCTCTAATGCGGCTTTTATCAATGAGAAACATAATGACATGGTCATCGGCTTCTACGACGATGTCATCGTGTGCAATTAACACTTTGTCATTACGCACAATGGCCCCGATGTTGGTACCCTCAGGAAGATCAATTTCGGCGATGGTGCGGCCAACGACTTTAGAGGATTTGGAGTCGCCATGAGCGATCGCTTCAATGGCCTCGGCGGCGCCGCGACGTAAGGAGTGTACGTTCACCACATCCCCTCGTCGAACATGTGCCAGCAGACTCCCGATCGTTGCCAACTGGGGTGAGATGGCAATATCGATGTCGCCGCCTTGAACCAAATCGACGTACGCAGTATTGTTGATTAATGTCATGACTTTGCGTGCGCCTAAACGTTTAGCCAACATGCTGGACATGATGTTGGCTTCATCGTCGTTGGTCAGTGCGATGAAGAGATCGGTGTCTTCGACATCCACTTCGAGCAGTAAGTCTTGGTCGGATGCGTTGCCCTGCAAGATGACGGTTTCAGCCAGTTGTTGAGCCAATATTTCACAACGTTGCTTGTTGCGCTCAATGAGCTTGACTCGGTATCTGTTTTCAATGGCTTGTGCCAGACGAGCACCAATGTTACCGCCACCGGCGATGATAATTCGCTTGTAATCGTGCTCCAAGCGGCGCAATTCACTCATAACAGCACGAATGTGATTTCGTGCCGCAATAAAAAACACTTCGTCGTCTACCTCAATCACCGTGGAGCCTTCGGGAATGATCGGACGGTCTTGACGAAAAATCGCCGCAACTCGGGTTTCAACATTGGGCATGTGTTGGCGTAAATAACTCAATGCTTGCCCTACGAGTGGGCCACCATAGAAGGCTTTAACGGCAACCAGCTGGACTTTCCCGCCGGCAAAATCGAGCACCTGCAAGGCGCCAGGGTGCTCGAGCAGCCGCTTAACGTAATTGGTAACCACTTGCTCTGGGCTGATGATAACGTCGATGGGAATGTTGTCGTTTGAAAACAGTTGTCCGTACTGAAGGTAACTGATAGACCTTACTCGGGCAATTTTAGTCGGCACACGAAACAGTGAGTAGGCCAGCTGGCAAGCAAACATATTAATTTCATCACTGTTGGTTACCGCAATCAGCATGTCGGCTTCATCGGCGCCAGCTTTTTTCAGAACATTGGGGTAGCAGGCATAGCCTTCCAGCGTGCGTATATCGAGCCGATCTTGCAGCTCTCGGAGTTTTTGCACGTCCGTATCGACGATGGTGATGTCGTTGGCTTCGTGAGCTAAGTTATCGGCCAGCGAACTGCCGACTTGCCCAGCACCTAAAATGATGATTCTCATAAGGGTATGATTATGGCACCTTTTTCAGTAACGCGTAATAAAAGCCGTCAGGGCCTGAAGGGCTGGGTAAAATTTGTAAACCTGTTGCGTTGCTCATGGGAATACTCGATGCCAGGGGAGGCAGTGGCATCAAGTGGGCATCAGGGGTTGTGTTTAAAAAGTGGCTGATTTGCTCACTGTTCTCAGCCGGTAAAATCGAGCAAGTGGCGTATAGCAATAACCCTCCTGGTTTGAGATGGGGCCAGAGGTGGTGTAGCAATTGCCTTTGTTGTTCGGCCAACGCTGGGATGTCTTCGGGTTTTCGTAACAGCAGGATGTCAGGGTGTCTCCGAGTAATGCCGCTTGCCGAGCAAGGGGCATCCAACAAAATACGATCGTAATCCGTTTGTTGCCATTTTGAGTTGGTTTGAGTGGCATCGGTGACATACAGTCGGTAACGTGACGTTTCAATTTGGTGTCTGGCAAGGTTCTCTTCGATTTTTTTTGCGCGAGCGGCGTCTTTTTCCAGCAGCACTAATGCATCAATATCGGGGCAAGTCTCTAAGATACTCAAGCTTTTCCCGCCAGGGGCTGCGCAGGCATCCAGAACGCGGAGCCCTGGCTGCAAATCAAGAAAGGACGATGCCAACTGAGCCGATTCATCTTGAACCGCAAACAACCCATCTGAAAACCCAGGGAGTGTGGTGATATCAGGTGGTTTTTCCAGGGTGATGGCCATCTCACTGAGCTGTCCGAGAGTGCCCTGGATTCCCGCTGAGGCGAGCTGGGCCAAGTAATCGATACGTGAGGTTTTGGTGGGGTTGATGCGCAGTGTTGTTGCAGCGGCTTGTAAATGGGCCTGGGTAATATCCGGGATGGCTTGAGACCAATGGCTCTGTATGTGTGACTGAAACCATTCGGGAAACACCGGCGATTTGGGGGCATTGCCGGTTTGGGGTTTTAAATCCTCTGTTTTGGCTTGCTGAAGAACCGCATTGATCAACTTTTTGGCCCAGATCTTTTTTCGGGATTTTGCCAGTTCCGTGGTTTCATTGATGGCGGCGTAATCGGGAATATTCAACCAGTGGAGTTGATAGAGGCCGAGTAATAAGATCAGCTGGATGTCCTGGTCTTTTTTCTTGAGCGGTTTTTTTAAAAAGGTACTGAGTTGGTTTTGCAGGTAAACGTGCCATCGGCAAACGCCAACACACAATGCTTTGCGCAACGCTTCATCTTGATCAGAAACCGGCGTATTCGACAGCGCGCTTGGTAATGATTGACCTTGAGTGACTTTGATCAGAGTCTTAAGAGCCGAGAGGCGAGCTTTCATGAGTGGGTTTTCTGCTGTTCTGGTGTGGTGGAGAAAAAGCAGCTACCCACAGGAAACCAATGGGCTTTACTGTTGAGTAAATCGGAAACCCGAATGGCTTTACTGCCAGGTAGCTGCACGTCTGTTATCGCCAGTGGTGTGTCTCCCGTAGCAACAATGAACTGTGTTTTTGAAATTGAGGTCAGTGTGCCAGGCTTAGGGGTTGAGTTAGGGTCGGCAGGCGTGGGGATGGGGTGGGCTGCCAGTATCTTGATGCGATGAGTGTCTTCTTTGGATGCAGAACTTTCCTCAGGAGGCGGTGAAAAGAAACTGAAGCAACCAGGGAAGGGGGTAAAGGCACGTAATTTTTGCAGGATGGTTTGCGCTGGTAAAGACCAATCAATCATACCCTCGCTCTTGGTAATTTTGTGCGCGTAAGTGGCGCCAGATTCGGGCTGAGGTTGGCCGTTACACTCGGATTGAATGTGTTCAAAATGGCCGTCTTGATCTAACAGCCTTTGCCAATGGTCGAGCCAATGGATCAGCAGTTGGATGCTGGCCGTATTCAATTTTTGCTCAAGGGTGGCGGTATTGTCTGTTTCGGAGATGCTAACGGGCGTGGTGGCTATCACAGGGCCGGTATCGAGCCCTGCATCCATTCGCATTAAGCTGACCCCCGTTTCGGTATCGCCCGCTTCAATGGCGCGCTGAATAGGGGCGGCGCCACGCCATCTGGGCAATAAAGAGGTGTGGATATTGAGGCAACCAAAACGAGGAATGTTAAGGAAGCTTTCGGGCAGCAGTAAGCCATAGGCCACCACGATGATCAGGTCTGGTGTTTCCTGCGCGACCCTCTCGAGCGTCTCGGCGTCAATTTTGACGGGTTGCAGCACTGGAATGGAATGTGTTTCAGCTAACGCCTTAACCGGACTGGGTTTGAGCTTTCGGCCTCGTCCCGCGGGGCGGTCGGGTTGGGTCAGCACCAGCGAAACGTGATGATCAGAAGCCAATAAGGCGGCGAGGATGTGTTCTGAAAAAACGGGGGTGCCCGCAAAAATAAGCTTCATGATGAGTGTCTGGCTGAGATTAAAATGTCAGGAGGCGAGAAGCATATTACAGACCCCAGGGTAAGCCAACTCCAGAGCTTATCTGCTAGACTGAAATCAGGCATTATTATAGATATATCAAGCGTATATCCCTTGGTGCTCAGGGAAACTCTACTTAGGAAAGCAGACTCAGGAAAACAGCATGGTCATCGATGTGACGTCTCAGGAAGAACAGCCCATCGAGTTTGTGGTCTTCGGAGCGACCGGCGATTTAAGTCAGCGCAAATTATTCCCATCGTTGTTTCAATTGTTTTTGGATGATTGTTGGCCTCATTCATTGAGGATTCTAGCTGTGGTCCGATCTGACATGACGCCGCAAGGCTTTGCCACGTTGATACAACCGGAATGCGAACGTCGGTGTGACGCGTCTCAAACCGAGGCCTTTAAGAATTTCTTAAGTCATATTGAACTGGTCCAAGTGGATGCCCACTCGCAACACACCTTTGAAAATTTGAGCCAACAATTTACCAAAGCGGCGTACCAGATTTTTTATTTTGCAGTCTCGCCGACGTTATACGAACCTTTGATTACTGGGTTGGTGACTCAGCGCTGCATTCGCTCGGATACTCGAGTGGTAATCGAAAAGCCCATTGGTCAAGATTTACCAAGCGCCGAAAAAATTCACCATTTGTTGAAAACCGTGTTCGAAGAGCGTCAAATCTTTAGAATCGATCATTACCTAGGAAAAGAAACCGTACAAAACATTATGGCCTTGCGGTTTGGTAACGCGGTATTAGAACCTTTGTGGCGTGCTGAGCGCATTGATTATATTCAGATCACGGTGGCCGAAACCTTAGGTGTCGAAAATCGTGGGGATTATTACGATCAAACTGGCGCGTTGCGGGATATGGTACAGAACCATCTGTTACAGCTGCTGTGTATCACGGCTATGGAGCCGCCGGCGCAATTAAGTGCGTTTTCGGTGCGAGATGAAAAGCTCAAGGTGTTGTCTTCCCTACGGCCGATTTTACCGGCTGATGTGGTGACGCACACCGTAAGAGGTCAATATCACGTCAATACAGTAGAATCGGCGTCACTTGCTTATTCAAAAGAACCGGGTGTTAAATCAGGTTCTCAGACGGAAACGTTCGTGGCCTTGAAAACGCAAATTGATAATTGGCGTTGGGCTGGCATGCCGATTTATTTGCGTACGGGGAAAAAGCTTCGTGCGCATCGATCGGAAATTTTGATTCAGTTTAAAGATGTCCCGCATAAATTATTTCGACATTCCCCTAGCTCTCTATTGGCCAATCGGTTGCTGATCGCTTTACAGCCAGAAGAGAGTATCCAGCTGTTTTTAAATTGTAAGACCCCGGGTAAGGGCATGAGCCTGGAGCCTGTGGCATTGAATTTGGATCGGGCGCAACAGGCGACTCAGCGCCGCTGGGGGGCTTATGAGCGGTTGATTCTTGATGTGCTCCAAGGCGACTTAACCTTGTTTATGCGTGAAAAAGAGGTGTCAGCGGCTTGGGGTTGGATTGATCCGATCATCGAAGGCTGGGCGCGCCATATGCCTGTGCCTGAACCCTACTTCGCTGGATCCTGGGGGCCTGTAGCGGCCGATCAGTTGCTCGCACGCGATGGTTATATTTGGCATAATCCGCTCTGATTTTTCAGCAGTACTAATAATTTGAGAGTTGGAGAGGTGTTCATGCGTCCCAGTGGCCGTGCAGTCGATGAATTGCGCCAAATTTCGTTAGAGTTAGAGTATACCTGCCATGCCGAAGGCGCTGTTCAGGTGTCGTTCGGTAACACTCGGGTGTTGTGTACCGCCAGCGTGGAATCGGGTGTGCCCCGTTTTTTAAAAGGGCAGAAGCAAGGGTGGCTGACGGCCGAATACGGCATGTTACCGCGATCAACCGGTACTCGGATGGCGCGTGAAGCCAGTCGAGGCAAGCAAGGCGGGCGAACCCTGGAAATTAGCCGTTTGATTGGTCGCTCACTGCGTTCTTGTGTGGACCTGACGGCATTAGGTGAAAATACCATCACCATTGATTGCGATGTCATTCAAGCGGATGGCGGGACTCGTACGGCAGCGATCACTGGGGGGCAGGTGGCCTTGGTGATGGCGTTGCATTGGATGCAGCGCGAAAAGAAGGTGAGTACGTTGCCGCTTAATCATTGGATTGCTTCGGTTTCCGCCGGGGTTTATCAAGGTGAAGCTGTTTTGGATTTGGATTATGCCGAAGATTCTAATGCGGAAACCGACATGAATTTGGTCATGACAGAACACGGCACCTTAATTGAGGTGCAGGGCACGGCAGAAGGTAAGCCGTTTACGCCCGAAGAACTGAATTCTATGTTGGCGTTAGGGCGTCAGGGTATTGCTACGTTGATTGGGCATCAGCGTTCGGCCGTGTCTTCCTGGTTGAAAGAAAGGTGAATCACGCTATGTCTGAATCACTCATTCAACTCATCGAGCAGCATCAAGCCCTTCAAGTGGGCGAATTTGTCTTGAAGTCTGGCATTAAAAGTCCGGTGTTTTTTAATTTTGGTTTGATCAACACAGCGACTGGCTTGTCGCAGTTGGGTGAGATGTTTCGAGATCGCATTCTCGAGCAGGGCTGGGCATTCGATTATTTGGTCGGGCCGGCTTATAAAGGCATTCCGATTGCCACAGCCACCGCGGTCAGTTTGGCCGCTCTGGACAATATGCCGAACATGCAAAACCTTAAGCTGGCCTACAATCGCAAAGAGGCTAAATCGCACGGTGAAGGCGGGGCTTGGGTGGGCGACATCAGTCGATCCAAAGTGGTGTTAATCGACGATGTATTAACGGCAGGTACGGCCCTCAGTCAGGCCGTGGCAGCGGTGAAAGCGGCCGAAGCGGAGTTGTTGGGCGTGGTGATTGCGCTTGATCGTGAACAAAAAGGCCGTGATGGCAAAACGACGGCTGATCGCTTACAAGCTGAATGGGGGGTGCCCGTGGTGAGTTTGCTGACATTAACGCAAATGATTTCCTATTATAAAAAGATAGGTGATGAAAAAATCTTGGTGGCTTTGCAATCGATTGCTGGCTAAGTGCTTGTAAAGGAATGTGGAAATTGTTCACAAAGTGTTTAAAAAGACGTTGGATAACGGCATGAAACCCTCTTTTTCGGGCAGAGTAAAACCCTCTTTCTTGGACAGAGTTTATACTTCTGTGATGGGTTCAAGCGCTAGCTTAGCATTGGGTCTACCCATAGTTGCAGGTATGAGCCTGAGTGTTGTCAGTCTTGAAGTCAGAAGCAACGAGGAATTACCGGTCTTTATGTATCGCTATACCGATCAGAAGGGCCGCAGCGTTGTTTCCCAGCAAGTGCCGCCAGAAGCTTATGTGCATGGCTATGAAGCGCTTGGTGAAGATGGCAACGTTCTCTATAAGGTTGATCCGCCGCCTACCGATGAAGAGCGTGCGGAATACGAGCGTGAAAAGAAATATAAAAAGCGCGCTGAAGAGCTCAAACTTCAGGATCAGGCGTTATTAAAAACGTATTCCAGTCCAGATGATGCGGTTCGTACGAAAGAAAGAAAGCTGCAGCAGCTTAATGTGACCATTGAAATAACCGAAGCTAAAATCAATCAATCACGGTTGCAATATGAGCATCTGTTGAATCAAGCGGCCGATTTGGAAAAACGTGGCCGAGACATTGATGCCGGCATATTAGCTAACATGGACAGTTTAGAAGCGCAAATTCAGGATTTAGAAGGCTTCATTGATAATAAAAACAAGGAAAAACAGCGCATCATTGAAGATTATGATCTGCTGGCTGAGCGCTTAAAAAAGCTCATGGCACAATAAGCTCATTGAAACAACAAAACCATTGAAAAATAAGATTCGGTTAAGCGTTCGCTTTTATCAAAGTGCCCACACCTTCATCGGTAAGTATTTCCAGTAGAACGGCGTGCGGAATTCGACCGTCAATAATATGCACACTGTCGACGCCTTTTTTAACAGCACCCAAGCAGGCATCCACTTTAGGTAGCATGCCACCGGTAATGACGCCTTGTTGAATCAACTGCTCAATTTTATCGGCATCAAGTCCGGTGAGCGTATCGCCTTGTTGGTCCAAAACCCCGGCCGTATTGGTCAGTAAAATCAGTTTTTCAGATCGTAATACACCCGCTAATTCTCCGGCAACAGTATCTGCATTGATGTTATACGATTGACCGTTTTCATCCACTCCAATGGGGGCAATGACGGGAATGAAGTCGCTGTTCAGAGCAACGTTTAGCACTTCGGTGTTGATGTGCTTGATCTTGCCAACATAGCCGATATCAGAGGCTTCGTCTTTGACGGGTAGCTTTTCAGCTGTGATCAGTTGACCGTCTTTTCCTGTCAGCCCAATGGCTTTGCCGCCATGATGGTGGATCAGGCTGACAATCTCTTTGTTGACCGCACCGCCTAACACCATTTCAACCACATCCATCGTAGCGCCATCAGTGACTCTCAAGCCGTCAATAAATTGGGAGGTTTTACCCAAGCGGTTGAGCAGTTCTCCAATTTGAGGCCCGCCACCGTGCACAATCACAGGATTGATGCCAACCAGTTTCATCAGCACGATGTCACGAGCAAAAGACGCCTTTAACGTGTCTTCTGTCATGGCATTGCCGCCATACTTAACCACAACGGTCGAATTGGAAAACCGTTGAATGTATGGCAAAGCTTCAGTTAATACTGAGGCGACTTCTTGAGCTTTCGTTTGGTTGAGTGTCATATGATTGCGGTTGGGTGGCCTATTGCTGTTGATTCAGAGTTAGAAGGGCAGGTCTAAGTCACCTTTCACGTTGAGTAAGTTTTGGCGAAATTCAGCCTGGATAGCGGTCAGTTGTTCTTCATCCGAGGCTTCGAAGCGAGCGACCAAGCAGGGGGTGGTGTTTGATGCTCTCACCAGTCCCCAGCCATTGGCGTAATCCACTCGAATCCCATCAATGGTAGAGACGTGTCCGTCAGAAAAAGTCCCAGTTTGGGTGACTTGAGAAATAATTTGAAATTTCTCTTGTTCGCTGACTTTAATGTTAATTTCTGGAGTGGCATGCAATTTAGGGATGTCAGCCATTAACGCATCAATGCCATTGTTGTCCGCGGCAATGATTTCTAGTAGACGGGCTGCACTGTATAACGCATCGTCGAAACCAAACCAGCGGTCATTGAAAAAGATATGGCCGCTCATTTCTCCTGCCAATAACGCCCCCGTCTCTTTCATTTTGGCTTTAATCAAGGAGTGGCCGGTTTTCCACATGACAGGCTGGCCTCCTAGGTCTTGAATAAACCCCTTTAAGCTACCAGTGCATTTGACGTCATAAATAATGGTGCCTTCACCTTTGTTGTCTGACAGCACCTGTCGGGCAAATAACATCAGCAGTCGATCCGGAAAAACCATATCACCAGTCGGGGTAACAACGCCTAAGCGATCGCCGTCGCCATCAAACGCCAGGCCGACATCGGCTTGGTTCTCGGCAACGCTTTGAGTGAGGTCTGCCAGATTTTCAGGCTTGCTCGGATCCGGATGATGGTTTGGAAAGTTCCCATCGATGTCGCAGTATAAGGGAATAACCTCGCAGCCCAGTTGTTCAATTAATTGAACGGCTAATGGTCCTGCCACCCCGTTGCCTGCATCCACCACTACTTTTAGAGGGCGAGACAAGCTGACATCGGAGCAGACTCGATTTAAGTAGTTAGGCTGATTGTCGGATTCAGAGGTGGAGCCAGAGCCGGTTTTTAGTAGATCGTGTTCAATAAAACGTTTTAGGTCGAGGATGTGTTGCCCAAAAAGCGTTTCGCCACCAACAACCATTTTAAAGCCATTGTAGTTGGGTGGGTTGTGGCTGCCCGTGACCATCACGCCTGATTTATAATCGGCCTGGGTCGCGGCAAAGTACACAAGAGGGGTGGGTACTTCACCAATGTCGGTGACATTGCAACCGGACTGACAAATGCCTTGGATGAGTGCTTGGCTCATGTCTGGTGATGAAATACGGCCGTCTCTGCCAACGGCGATTTCTTTAAACCCTTTGTTTAACGTATAGGTGCCAATAGCTTGCCCTAATGTTTTGACAAATGCGGGCGTCAATGAATCGCCTACAATGCCGCGAATATCATACTGACGAAACACTTCACTGGGCAGTTGAGCCTGCTTAGATGCACCTTCTGCTTTTTCTTCTGCTTCGTCAGCGGCGGGTGCGAACAAGTCCTCGTCTTCAAAGTTGATGTCTAAATCCATAAAATCTTCTTCCTCTTCTTCTTTTGCGGGTTGTGTCGGTTTGTTTTGAGGTGTTTGTGTGGTGTTTGTCGTTTTGGCCACATTGCTGCTGGAAGGGCTCGATTTAAGCATGTCCTTTAGAGTGTTTTCAGCAACAAAAAATGCTTGCCATTGGTAGGGCGACTTCTTGTTATTGGAGGAGGGCTTTCGGCTAGCCGCAAGCAGGTTTTTTAAGTCTGATTTAATCCGGTTGTTGATTTGCCAGTAACTTAAACCAATCAATAGCAGAGCTAATACAGTAGCAGCCGCCGCTAAGCCCCAATAGAGGAGTTGATTGAATAAGCTTGAAACAGTTTTGCGCCCTAGATTGTATTCAATAGACCACTGAGTGTTATCTTGGGTTACGTTGGTTGATGGCCCGGATAGTGTGTTTTCATTACCTAAGGTGTACATGGGTTGCGTTTTTCCACCCTCATTTACGAGGGAAATGCGTAGGCTGCTTTGTCCGTTATTTAGTTGAGGCAGTGTTTTGAAAATAGAAGCGCCCTCAAACACAACGGTGGCACTGCCGATAACGTTGTCATCAATTTTAATGGGGGTGCCAAGAATCAAAAAAGGTTGGTTCTGATTTTTAAAATACTCCAAAGGGGGCGTCTCACCCTTATCCAGTTTTCTTATTAAGTTTTGCGTGGTGAAACTGATTTCTTCCGACTTTTTGCGGGTTCTTAAAGATCCTTTTGGCAGCAAATAAACTTGGCTGGCGTGTGGCAGGATGGCTTTCAGCGTGCCTTCTAATGAGGATAATAGCGCTAGATTTTGATTTTCTATGGCATCCAAAACGAGTGTATCTTGTGTGATGCCGGCTAACGAATTGTCGAAAAGGCTTGAAAGATTCTTAAGCTGATGGGCGATCTCATCCGTCGTTGTTTTTTGAACCAGCTGGGTGGTTTGCTTGACTAGCTCTGAAATGACCAGCGTTTTAATCAAGCCGAAAGAGAGTAGGGTGGAAACAGCCAACAACCCAACAAAAATCAGTTGTTGATTAAGGGCGGCTCGAGTTGCTGGAGCGGTATTGGAGGAATCCTGCTTGCCTTTTTTGCTCACAAGCTTTTTTTTCACAAAGACCTTCCTTAGTTGGATCTGGCGGGATGGCGGTATTGGTCGGGAAGCCGTACTTGGGCTTCAATCATATTTGCTGCGGAATGTATCCGACAAATGATCCCATATCAAATCAGCGATTGCCAGTTTGCTTGATGGCGGAATTGAGGTTTCGCCCTGATCATCAATCAGTAAGACAGCGTTATGGTCGCTGTTGAACCCGAGGTGGTTGGATGATACGTCATTGGCGATGATGACATCCAGCTGTTTTCTCCGGCGCTTTTCTCTGGCATAAGCGCTGACTTGCTCTGTTTCAGCTGCAAAACCGACCATCAATTTTGGTTGGCATTTGTCTTTGACTGCAAGCAAGATATCGGGGTTTTTTTGCAGCTGAAGAGCTAGGGTGTTTTGAGCCGGTTCTTTTTTGATTTTTTGTGCCGCTATCTGTGCGGGCGCAAAATCGCACACCGCAGCAACGCCGACAAAAATGTCGCAAGATTGACCGAACTCGATGGCGGTCGTGAGCATCTCTTCTGCTGTTGTGACGGCGTGCCTGGTAACGCCGCTTGGGGGGGGCAATTGAGTGGGGCCAGAGATTAAGTGTACGTTGGCTCCGCGTTGTGCTGCGGCTTGGGCTAGGGCATAACCCATTTTGCCAGAGCTTTTGTTGGTTATGAATCGTACTGGATCTAAAGGTTCTTGGGTGGGGCCGGCGGTGAGGGTGATGTTGAGTCCGGTTAAGTCGTTCGGCTTTCTGGTTGGATCGAGGGGCGCCTTTTGTGCTTCGAGAGACTTGATGCAGTGTTTTACCAGTTCGTCAGGTTCTGGCAGTCGGCCGGGCCCATTTTCACCGCAGGCTTGTTCGCCACTGGCAGGTGGAATAATATCGACGCCATCTGCTTCCAGCTGAGCAATATTTCTGCTTGTGCTCGGGTGTTGCCACATTTGTTGGTTCATAGCGGGAGCCATGATCACGGGCGCGTTGGTGGCCAGATACACCGTGCTAATGAGATCGCTGGCTAAGCCTTGGGCGCATTTGGCCAGGGTGTTGGCGCTGGCAGGAGCAATCAGTATTAAATCTGGCCAACGAGCAAGTTCAATATGAGGCATGCCAAGCTCTGCAGCGGGGTCAAGCAGGTCTGTTGCGACCGGTTGCTGGCTCAAGGTTTGAAGCGTCAAAGGGGTGATGAATGATTGTGCGGCTTGAGTCATCATGCATCGCACATCCATGCCTTGTTTTTTGAATAACCGAACGAGTTCGGCTGATTTGTAAGCGGCTATGCCTCCTGAGATGGCTAAAAGAATCTTATAGGGCATGGTAGAGGGTCAGTGAGTGTGTCAGATGAGAAATTGAATTAGACAAATGTGCTTAGGTTGGTAGAATAGCACAGTTTTTTTACTAGAATTCACGGGTGTTGCTATATTATTTAGTCCTATCCAGTATTAAATATTTTTGTATTAAATATTAAAGTTGCTGCGTTTTTTTGAAAACTTGGAAGATCTTGTAAGGAAGTTACTATGTCTCGGAAATGTTTGGTTACCAACAAGCGCCCTTTAAAAGGCAATCATGTATCGCACGCGAACAACAAACGTAAGCGTCGTTTTTTACCTAACCTGGTTCAGCACAAGTTTTGGGTGGCCAGTGAGAAGCGTTTTGTGAAGTTAAGACTTTCGGCTAAAGGCCTGAGAATCGTTGATAAAAAAGGGATCGAAGCGGTTTTAAAAGACCTGCGAGCCCAAGGGCATGCCGTTTAAGTTAAGGCATGCGGTTTATATTTTTAGTTAAATTTGAGGTTTGATACATGCGAGAGAAAGTCAGATTAAAGTCTCCACTGGGAACAGGTCACTGTTATTACACGACCAAAAATAAGCGTAATATGACAGGCAAAATGACCAAAAAGAAATACGACCCCATTGCTCGGCAGCACGCTGAGTACAAAGAAGTTAAGTTGAAGTAATACCTGCTTTATCCTTTTTTAGTTCTGTCATTAAGGCCTATGCATTAAGAGTGTAGCGCCTTAATGACAATGAAAACTCTTCCAAGGCTTGAATGCCCGTCATTTCCGCTCTTCGGCACCATTCCGATAATTGTTCCGTCATCTCAGCTTTACTCATTGATGTTCTTTCCCAAATTTGTTGCAGCTGAATTTTGTATTGGTAAATCGTATCCAGAGATGGGTTTTGGTTGAGGATGGCCTCTAACGACAGCCTTGTTTTGGGGTCTAGAGTATGAGGAATTTTGCTTAACAGTGTTTTGGCTTTGTTTAACACGGCTCGACCGTTCGCATCCGCAGTGGTTTTGGCTTGAGCCACCATTGGGCTGACCACGGTCTTGCGATAAAGAGCCATGACTTGGAATCGGTTATGAATGACGGCTTTTAATGTGTCAAAGTCTATTTCGTATTTGTTAGGGTCTAATACGGCTTTGGGTGGGGTGCGGTTCACGTTGGCCAGTTTTAATAGACTCAGCAGTTTGATGTAAAACCAACCGGCGTCAAACTCCCATTTTTTACAGGCCAGTTTGGCTGAGTTTGGGTAGGTGTGGTGATTGTTATGCAGCTCTTCACCGCCGATTAATATGCCCCAGGGTACGATGTTGCGGGAAGCATCTTTGACTTCGTAGTTTCGATAGCCCCAGTAATGGCCAATACCGTTGATAACGCCTGCGGCTAACAAGGGAATCCAGATCATTTGTATCGCCCAAATGGTGAGCCCAATAGGCCCCCATAGGCACAGGTTGATGAGCAGCATCAAGCTGACACCCCATTTGTCGTGCTTTGAATAAAGGTTTTTTTCGATCCAGTCATTGGGGGTGCCTTGGCCAAACTGAGCAAGGGTTGCTTCGTTTTGGGCTTCGGCTTGATAAAGCTCAGCACCCTCTCTGAGTACTTTTCTCAGACCCAGTACCTGTGGACTATGAGGGTCATCGGGGGTTTCGCATTTCGCGTGGTGCTTGCGGTGGATGGCGGTCCAGTGCCGGGTCACCATGCCCGTGGTCAGCCACAACCAAAAGCGGAAAAAGTGCTGAACAAGAGGGTGTAAATTCAGGGCTCGGTGAGCTGAGAATCGATGAAGATAGACGGTAACGGCAATAATGGTGATGTGTGTTAAAAGCAGGGTGTACCCAATGACGCCCAGTACGCTGAACGAGAAGTCTTGATGCAAAAAAAAGGCGTGTTCTAATAATGAAAGCATTCTAAAAACCTGAGTTGAAAGCTGATATCCTAATAATGCTTTAAGTCTACCCGAAAATGGAAGCCCTGCCATGCCTGAGCTGCCAGAAGTTGAAACCACAGGTAATGGCATCAGGCCCTATGTGGAACAACAGATCATCATTCAACTTGAGGTTCGTGAGCCTCGGTTGCGCTGGCCTGTGCCGCCGGAGCTCCCTAAATTAGTCGCTAATAAGCCGGTTCTGAGCCTTAAGAGACGAGGCAAGTATTTGTTGTTCGAATTTGAGCGCGGCGTCTTGCTGGTGCACCTTGGGATGTCGGGTTCTTTGCGGGTCGTGGAATGCGCTGAAGAGCCTTTGCGTAAACACGATCATGTAATTTGGCAGTTTCAGAGCCACCAGTTGAGGTTTCATGATCCCAGGCGTTTTGGCTGTGTGTTGTGGACGCAAGCACCCGTTAATCAGCACCCTTTATTATCTGGGTTGGGACCAGAGCCTCTGACGGCCGATTTTTCTGCAGAATACTTATATGCGATCGCCAAAAAGCGGAAAGTTGCGATTAAGTCTTTGATTATGAATAGTAAAGTGGTGGTGGGGGTAGGCAATATCTACGCCTGTGAGGCATTATTCAAGGCAGGCATTTCACCGAAAAGAACGGCCAATCGAGTCAGTTTGGCTCGTATCGAGCGATTAGTGGCCGCAATTAAAGAGGTGTTGCAACAAGCCATTCAAGCGGGAGGGACCACGTTACGGGATTTTGTGAACGGATTTGATCAGCCAGGGTATTTTAAACAACAATTGTCGGTTTATGGGCGAGCTGATAAACCCTGTGTGTCTTGTGCAGAGCCACTCACAGAAATTCGTTTGCAGCAGCGCTCAACGGTGTTTTGCCATCGTTGCCAGCGTTAAAAAAGGGAGGTAATTCCTTGCATCAACGTTGAACATAAACTCTTGAACATAAAAAGTATCGATGTGTTAACAAAAGGTTGCTAAAAATCGATTCACTTATGCGGATAATGTCTGTTTTATTATTATACTGATTAGTGATAAGACTCAAATGGGTGAGGAAGGATAAGATGTTAAAGCAACTAAAAGCCACTGTGATAGTGATGAGCCTGATAACAGCTGCCAGTTGGTCTGGTGTCACTATGGCATCAACTGTTGAAGAGCGTCCCACTGGGGTGGCTATGGCAGCAGATGCTATTTTAGTACGTCCAACCATGACGTTGGGTTTATTGGCGGGTACTGCGGTCTATGTGGTGTCTTTGCCAATTTCTCTATTAGGGGGCAATGCCGATGAGGCGGGTAAGAAACTGGTGGTGTCGCCTTTTAAAGCAACCTTCCTGCGGTGTTTAGGTTGCACGAAGAAACACGTGCCAGAAGCCGAATACTACTGAGTTTTTAATACGTCTGCTCTTACAAAGTATCCGCTTGCCCAATGCCCCTTGGGTCGCTGGCTGCGGTGATTTCGCCGTTGCTTAGATCCCAGTGAATGGCGTGCATGTTGCCATAGCGTCGATTGATGTTTTTTAATTCGTGCCCCAACTTGTTAAGCTGCTCTTTTTCCGCCTCCGTGAAGGTGTCGGGTTCGTGCTGAATCTGGTCTGGAAAAAATTGGTGATGAAAGCGTTTGCGGCTGACCCAGTCTGAAACGGGTTTATTGGAAGTGGCTTCCAAAATACCTAAAAGCACCATGGTAATGATGCGACTGCCACCGGGTGTGCCTAGGATACTGATGCTGTGCTCATTTTCAATGAAAGTAGGGCTCATGCTCGAAAGCGGGCGTTTGCCGGGAGCAATGGCATTGGCGCCAGAGCCAATCAAGCCGTAGGCATTGGGCGAACCCGGCGCTGCATCAAAGTCATCCATTTCATCATTCAGAAGTACCCCGGTTTTGCCTGCGACAAAACCGGAACCAAAAGGCAGATTAATACTGAGCGTTGCGGAAACTCGATTGCCTTCACGGTCTAATACGGAAAAATGCGTGGTGTGCAGGCCTTTGGTGGGCTGAGCATTCAAGTGTTCCTGTTCTTCTGAGGTCAGTAATGTGGTGCTGGGTGTGCTTTTATTTTGATTAAAGGACGCCATTTGTTTTTTTGAAAACACAGTGTTGAGTAAACGGTCTTTAGGGATCAAAACAAAATCTTCATCCCCCAACCAAAGGCTGCGAGTACGGTAAGCGCGACGCATCACTTCAGCAATGAGATGCACCTGTTCTACAGCGTCCATTGATTCAAGATCAAAGGCTTCGAGCATGTTCAGCATCTGCACCAATAAAATGCCGCCAGAGGAGGGGGGCGAGGCTGAGACAATGGTATTACCTTTGTACTGGCCGACAATGGGGGCACGCTCAATGACTTGATAGGCTTCGAGATCAAAGGGTTCCCAAATGCCGCCCGCGGCTTGAACGCTGCGAATCAGCTCCTTGGCGACAGGCCCTGAGTAAAATCCCGCATGGCCTTTTTTGGCAAGGAAGCGCAAGGTTTTTGCTAGGTTTCTTTGAACGATGGTGTCATTTAGTTGGGGCGGTTGGTTATCTTTCAGAAAAATGGCGCGTGTTTCAGGGTAACGCTGCATAACTTCAAGACGATACTGAAGTAAGCGCAAATAGACACGATCAACTGGGAAACCGTTTTTTGCCAATTCAATTGCTGGTTTCAACGTTTCTTTGAGTGGTAAGTTGCCGTAGTGTTCAGCGAGATGGACAAGTGCAGCAGGCTGTCCGGGAATGCCCGCTGATGTTGCGCCGTTAATGGCTTGATCACGAATCACGGTTTGGGTGTCCGGGTCTAAATACAGCGTTGGCGTTGCCGCCATTGGGGCTTTTTCGCGAGCATCCACCATCACGGTTTTTTTATCTTTGGCAGTGTGCAGCAGCCAAAAACCACCGCCACCGAGGCCGGCACTGTAGGGTTCGACAACGCCTAATACCGCGGCGACAGTAATGGCGGCATCAAAAGCGTTACCGCCTTGCTTTAAGGTATCAAGACCAGCCTGAGTAGCCAGAGGGTGAGCACTGGCAATAGCGGCTTGATTGGGTTTGGGGGCAGGCTGAGTGGCAAGAGGTTCTATTGAAGAGGCGGTTGCATAAGCCGATTGGGAGAAAAATACGAACGAAAAGGCACAGAAAAATCCGGCCGTGGCGCCGCTAGTTGATGGTGATCGAAGGGATCGTATTGGTAAGCGTTTTTTTGGCTGTGAGGTGATGGTATTTCGTGAGCAGCTCTTCTTGAGTTTCAGAGTGATTGGGGTCAAGCGGGATGCAATCAACTGGGCAAACGCCCTGACATTGAGGCACATCAAAATGGCCAACGCACTCAGTGCAAAGAGTTGGGTCGATTTCATAAATCTCAGGCCCTTGGTAAATGGCTTCATTGGGACAAACTGGCTCACAAACGTCGCAGTTTATACATTCATCAGTGATAATTAAAGCCATCTTAAAGCCATGTTAAAGACAGTGCCGAAGTGGGTATTATTTTCTGGTCGAATCAATATATGGTTAGAATTTTAGCACAGAGAGGCGGCTGAGTTAGGATGGCGTCATCAAAGAAAGTAAATTCAGGCTAACATCACCAATGGTTTTTTCTTTTTCCAAATGCCATGCCGGATTCAAATGCCATGCCGGATTGAAGGAAAGAGGGGCGCTTGAGGTTTTGGCGGCTTCAAGATAAACCCGTCCTTTGGAACTTAGCCATGAGTGCTGGTGAATCAAGTCCAGTATGGATGGGCTCAGGTTGGGTTGGTTGAACGGTGGATCTAAAAAAATGAGATCGAATGAGTCAGATGGTTGTGTGTTGAGCCATTGAATAGCGGATGCTTGGAGGACTTGAGCGCGTTCTTTCAACAGCTCGGTTTCAGAAAGCGATAAGGCTTTTGCCAGATTTAGCTCGGCGAGATTTTTGTTGAGTTGGTTAAAGGCGTGTTTGTCTGACTCGATCCAAGTGACATGCGCTGCTCCACGAGAAAGTGCTTCCAACCCCAAAGCGCCAGATCCGGCAAAAGCATCCAGACAGCGGGCGCCAGGCAAATAAGGCGCTAACCAGTTAAATAGGGTTTCTCGAACGCGATTGCTGGTGGGCCTTAGATCGGGGCGGTCGATGACTTTTACTTTACGCCCTCTGAGTTGCCCGCCAATGATTCGTATGTCAGCCATTTATTCTGGTTTTTCAGGGCCCAGTGTAATGATCAGCCAGCTAGTCGTTCCGTCATGGTTCTCTGCAGGGTTAAAACGTTTTTGCCAAGCATTTTTCACGGTATCCAAACGGGTATCTGACACATCAAGCAAAAATCGAGTGAGCCTTTCCAAAGGCATCTGATAGAACCCCATGTTGCCAATAAATCCCAACTGACTGGCGTTGCTGGCCAACAGCATGGGATGGCCATTGATGATGTTAGTTTTGACATCAAGCAGTTGTTTTTCAGTAGGCCCTTCGGCGATGAATGCGTTGAGTGTGTCTAGGCTGACCGTTAACGCATTGGTGGCCTGATCGTTTTCTGTTTTGAGATCCAACCAAAAGGGTCCTAGTTGTTGCATCCCGACGAAGGTGCTGTAAACACTATATGCCAGCCCTCGATCTTGTCGAATCGCTTGGTTCAACAGGGAGGCAAAGCCGCTGCCACCCAATATTTCATTGCCAACATAAAACGGAACGTAGTCTTCAACAGTGCGCTTGAGGCCGAGCTGGGCCACACGAATGTGGGTTTGTTGACTGGGGTAATCGATGTGATGGTGCGAACCCGTTACCGGTTTCGGTTCTGGTAAAGTAGGAGCTTTTGTACCAGTTTTGAGTGAGTCTAATAAGGTATTGGCAATGTTCTGGGCGCGTTTAGGTTCAAGGGCACCAACGATGGCCACAGTAGCATTAGCCGACACATAAAACGTTTCGTAAAACGATTGGATATCAGTCTGCTCTATGGATTCTAAGCCCTCAACAGTGCCTTCGGTGGGAGAGCCGTAGGGATGTTCTGGAAATAAGTGTTGCCACATGGCTTTGTTGACCAAGGCACCAGGGTTTTGTTGTTGGTACTCCAAATAACGCAGCATTTGAGCTTTGATTCGGTCTATGGAATCTTGCGGGAAGGTTGGCCGGCTGATCAATTGTTCGGTAAGTGCTAAGGCGGCATCTTCGTATTGATTCAACTTTAAGGTGCGCAATGAAATCACGGCCATATCACGATGAGCGCTGGCACTGAATTGCGCTCCGATACTTTCAAACCGTTCGGCAATAGCCTCAACATCCAGCTCTTGCGTGCCTTCGTCGAACAGGGCGGCAGAGAGTTGCGCGAGCCCCGGTAAATCGCCATCCCGGGCGCTGCCGGCATTAAATATGAGGCGGATATCGACCATCGGGAGGTTCGGTGAGGGGACAAAATAAATGGGAGCGCCTGAGCTGTGTTGCCATTGTTGCACATCTAAAGACAGTAATTCGGGGTCTTTAAACGGCGTGTTTTTAAGAAGCGTCAGTAGCGTGTTTTCATCTGTTTTTTGGTAGCCTGTTTTTGGCTTTGCTTCTGGGGCGGTTTTTGCTTCTGGGGCGGTTTCTGCTTCTGGGATGGTTTCTGGTATTGTTTTTGTGGTGGCCTCTGGGCTGGAGGTGCTTTTGGGCGATAAGGCTTTTTCTAACGCATCAAAATCCCCGGTCTGAGATAAGATGGCAATTAAAATGGCGACGACAATGATGATGATGTTGAGGGTTTTACGATTAAAACGGCTGGGTATAGGAAAACTCGAAGACGTTTTTCGGCTCATGGGCGACTAACCTTGCAAGGGGTTAAAAGGGAATGGTGCAAGTGTTAAATAAGTTTTAAAGCTTTGCAAATATCGAGGCTGGGTTGGGCTTTATTCAATGTGTAAAAATGCAAGCCTGGCAGGTTGAGTTCAAGGAGCTGTTCGCACAAACGAGCCACGACCTCTAGGCCAAAGTCTTGCAAACTGGCTGCATCATCACCAAAAGCTTGTAAACGTTTTTCCAGCCAGCGGGGAATGTCCGCACCGCAAGCGCTGGAAAAGCGAGCCAGTTTTTCATAATTGGTGATCGGCATGATGCCAGGTACGATGGGGGCTGTAATCCCAATTTGCTCGGCGCGGTTGAGAAAATCTACGTAAGCATCGATGTTAAAAAAGTATTGCGTGATGATGCTGTCGGCTCCAGCATCCACTTTTTCTTTTAAATGCATCAAGTCTGATGTCGCGGATTCGGCTTCGGGGTGAACTTCCGGGTAGCCGGCGACTTCAATAGTGAAATGATCGCCAGTGGTTTCTCGAATATAGGCCACTAAGTCTCGAGCGAACGGCAGTTCGCCGCGCCCAAAGCCTACGCCAGAAGGTAGGTCTCCTCTCAGAGCCACAATGCGTCGAATACCTTCATCTTGGTAACGGGTTAACAAGTCGTGGATGTCGGATTTGCTGTCGCCAATGCAAGACAAGTGCGGCGCTGTCGGAACCTGAGTGTGTTTTATGGTGTTCAGAACGGTTTCGACAGTGGGTTGACGCGTCGAGCCACCCGCCCCATAGGTCACAGAAAAAAATTCCGGTTTCGTCTGCTGGAGTATGAGGCTTTGTTCAGCGGCTAAGTTTTCCCGCCCTTTGTCGGTTTTAGGGGGAAAAAACTCAAAGCTGATCGGGGGCTGATTCATTGTCTGTTCCTAGTATTGTCGATTCCTAGTACCTGGTTTATCCCTAGGTCTTCAGATGGCAAAGAGTAGGATTAATACTTGTAAGTGTCGTTTTTAAACGGACCTGCTGCAGGAACGTTAATGTAATCCGCTTGCTCTTGGGTCATTTTGGTAATGACGCCGCCAAAGCCTTCGACCATGTACTGAGCCACTTCTTCATCGAGAATTTTAGGCAGCACTTCGATGGTGATGTTGGCCGCTTTTTCTGCTTCAGGCAGTTTGGCAAACTGCTTTTTATACAGATGAATTTGTGCCAACACCTGGTTCGCAAAGGAGCCATCCATGATGCGAGAAGGGTGACCGGTGGCGTTGCCTAGGTTCACCAGTCGGCCTTCTGAAAGCAGTAACAAATGATCGTCGGTGGCTTTGTTGCGATAGACCTTGTGGACTTGAGGTTTGATTTCTTCCCACTCCCAGTGCTCGCGCATGTAAGCGGTATCAATTTCATTATCAAAGTGACCAATATTGCACACTACCGCACTGCTTTTCAGGGCTTGCAGAATGTTTTTATCGCACACATCGACGTTACCTGTGGTGGTGACGATCATATCGGTGTTTTTTAACAGTTCGGTGTTGATGCCATCGAGTGTGCCAGTGTTGATGCCGTCTTTGTAAGGTGAAACCACTTCAAACCCGTCCATGCACGCTTGCATCGCGCAGATTGGGTCAATTTCACTGACTCGAACAATCATGCCTTCTTGGCGTAAGCTTTGCGCAGAACCTTTGTTGACATCACCATAACCCATGACTAAGGCTTTTTTTCCCGCCAATAAATGATCAATGGCGCGTTTGATACCGTCATTTAAGCTGTGACGACAGCCATATTTGTTGTCGTTTTTGGATTTGGTTACCGAATCGTTGACGTTGATCGCCGGGATTTTTAAAGTGCCAGCCGCCATTCTTTCAATCAACCGATGTACGCCTGTGGTGGTTTCTTCCGTAATGCCGCTGACGTTATCAAGAATTTGCGGATATTTGTCATGAGCCATATTGGTTAGGTCGCCGCCATCATCCAGCAGCATGTTGGCATCCCAGGGGGTGCCGTTTTTCAAGATGGTTTGCTCAATACACCATTCGGCTTCTTCGTTGGTTTGACCTTTCCAGGCATAGACCGCGATGCCTTTGGCGGCAATGGCCGCAGCGGCGTGATCTTGAGTGGAGAAAATGTTGCAAGATGACCAGCGAACTTCTGCCCCCAGGTCTACCAGGGTTTCGATCAATACGGCGGTCTGGATGGTCATATGAATACATCCAATGATTTTCGCGCCAGCCAAAGGCTGACTTGCGGCGTATTTTTTTCGAATGGCCATGAGGGCCGGCATTTCAGTTTCGGCAATACTGATTTCTCGGCGACCCCAGTCCGCCAAATTAATGTCGGCAACTTTATAGTCGTCGGTTGAGTTTGTGGTTGCGGTGGGTCTGATGGCTTCTGCAGTTGCGGTCATACGAAATAATCCTTCATTTAATTTTGTGTGTAGTTTGTGTGTGTATTTGAGCTGTTTGCTTGAGTATTTGAGTTACAGTTTTACCGATGCTTTAAGGGCCTCGACTTTGTCAGTGGCTTCCCAGGTAAAGTTGCTGTCTTCTCGGCCAAAGTGTCCGTAGCTGGCCGTTGGTTGGTAAATGGGGCGCTTCAAATTAAGCATTTCAATCAAGCCTTTGGGTCGCAGATCAAAGTGCTCTCGGATCAGCTCAATGATGGTTTCATCTGAGACCTTGCCAGAACCAAAGGTATTGATGCTGATGGAGGTTGGCTCGGCAACCCCGATGGCATATGAAACTTGAATTTCACAACGATCCGCTAAGCCGCTGGCAACAATATTTTTAGCAACATAACGGCACGCATAGGCCGCTGAACGGTCAACCTTCGAGGGATCTTTGCCCGAAAATGCGCCGCCTCCGTGGCGTGCCATGCCGCCATAAGTATCAACGATGATTTTACGACCTGTTAAGCCGCAGTCGCCCATGGGGCCGCCGATAATGAATTGGCCGGTGGGGTTGATGAAGTAATCGGTCTTGTCGGTGAGCCATTGCGCCGGCAGAACCGGTTTAATGATTTCTTCCATCACCGCTTCTTCAATCTGTGATTGAGAAATATCGGCCGCGTGTTGCGTGGAGAGGACAACGGCATCAATGGAGGCAGGCTGTCCGTTTTCATCGTAACGAAACGTGACTTGGCTTTTGGCGTCAGGGCGCAAAAAGTCTAAGTGTTGTCGGCGCATCTCGGCTTGTCTTTGCACTAAGCGATGCGAGTAGGTGATAGGCGCGGGCATGAATACATCGGTTTCATTGGTGGCATAACCAAACATCAAGCCTTGGTCGCCGGCCCCTTGTTCTTTTTCCGTATTTTCATCAACGCCCATCGCGATATCTGGGGATTGTTTGCCAATGGCATTCAGAACCGCGCAAGAGTTACCATCAAAGCCCATCTCCGAGCTGGTGTAGCCAATTTCACAGACGACTTCGCGCGCTAATTTGTCGAGGTCGACCCAAGCGGTGGTACTCACTTCGCCGGCAATCACCACCATGCCGGTCTTGACCAGGGTTTCACAGGCCACGCGGGCTTGAGGGTCCTGTTCTAATATGGCATCTAACACTGCGTCTGAAATTTGATCCGCAATTTTGTCGGGGTGACCTTCTGAAACCGATTCGGAGGTGAAAAGACTGTACTCACTCATTTGGCTAACTTCCTTAAAACAACAACCCAGTTGGCGTTAAACAATAATTCAAGCGCTAAACAACAATCCAAAAGGCTGTCTGTGCAGGTGAATTGAGATGTTTTCCGATAATCCATTGAAAAACGGCGAGTATGATACGGGTTTTCATTGTAAAATGCAGCACAAACAACAGCACCCACTGGATAAATAAACACAATGTTTGTTTTTTCTAGGCAGCTGTCGCAATTGGAGTGAATTTGGAGTGAATAATGGGAGTGAAAAGTTGATGAAAGTGACGCCACAAACCTTGGCTAACGCAATTCGAGTGTTAAGTGTCGACGCGGTTCAAAAAGCCAATTCGGGTCACCCGGGCGCTCCGATGGGCATGGCGGACATTGCAGAAGTTTTGTGGCGAGACTATTTGCAACACAACCCAAACAGCCCAGACTGGGCTAATCGCGACCGCTTTGTGCTCTCGAATGGCCATGGGTCCATGTTGATCTATGCGTTGTTGCACTTAACTGGTTACGACCTCTCAATAGAGGACCTAAAAAACTTTCGGCAGCTTGGTTCCAAGACAGCCGGGCATCCTGAATACGGTATTACGCCGGGGGTCGAGACCACCACAGGGCCTTTGGGTCAGGGGTTTGCTAATGCGGTGGGCATGGCGTTAGCGGAACGTTCCATGGCTGCTGAGTTCAATCAGCCCGATTTTCCGATTGTGAATCATCATACCTATGTCTTTGTGGGTGACGGTTGTTTGATGGAAGGCATCTCCCACGAAGCGGCCTCATTAGCGGGGACTCAGCGGTTGGGCAAACTGATCGCTTTTTATGATGATAACGGCATCTCCATTGATGGCCAGGTTCAAGGTTGGTTTGCGGATGACACACCAAAGCGTTTCGAAGCCTATGGCTGGCAGGTCATTCCAAATGTCGATGGCCATGATCGTGAGGCTTTAACAAAAGCCATCGAGTTAGCACAATATGAAACCGGTAAGCCCAGTTTGATTTGTTGCAAAACCGTGATTGGTTGTGGCTCACCAAACCAAAAAGGTACGGCGGACATTCACGGCAAGCCCTTAGGGGATGATGAGATTGCCGCCACTCGAAACGCTCTGGGCTGGACGGCGGCTCCTTTTGAAATACCTGAAGACGTTCAAGCGGCTTGGGATGCGCGTGAAGCCGGGGCCGAACGTGAGGCCACTTGGCAAACTCTGTTCGAAGACTATCAAGCGGCTCATCCTGATTTAGCGGCGGCTTTTTTGCGTCGCAAAACCGGGGCTTTGCCGGAAGATTGGTCTGAAACCGTGGGCGCATTAACGGCCGAGTTGCTCAGCCAGGAAAAGCCCGTAGCCACTCGAAAAGCATCTGAGTTGTGTTTGAACGTGCTTGGACCTCGAGTGCCTGAGTTGTTGGGCGGTTCGGCGGATTTAACGGGCTCTAACAACACTAAATGGAAAGCAGCTGAAATGCAGTCAGCTGAGCACCCATCAGGTCGGTACCTTTATTACGGGGTTCGAGAGTTCGGTATGACGGCCATCATGAATGGTATGGCGCTCTATAAAGGCTTTATTCCGTTTGGTGGGACGTTTTTGGTCTTTATGGACTATGCGCGCAACGCTGTCCGGTTAGCGGCGCTGATGAAGCAAAAAGTGGTGATGGTCTATACCCATGACTCCATTGGTTTGGGGGAAGATGGCCCAACGCATCAGCCCATTGAGCACTTGGCCAGTTTGCGTTTGATGCCAAATCTTAATGTCTGGCGGCCCGCGGATGCGTTGGAAACCGCCGTGGCTTGGCAAAAGTCCATTGAAAATCAAGGCCCTTCGGCGCTGGTGTTAACGAGGCAAGGTTTGCCACCCTTGGGTAAAGAGGTTGCTCGTGTAAAGTCGATTGCTCGTGGTGGGTATATATTGGATGGCTGTGCCGAGGAGCCTGAATTAATCCTGTTGGCAACGGGCTCAGAGGTTCAGTTGGCCATTGAGGCCAAAGCCTTGCTGTTGAAAAGTGATGCCAGGCGTCAGATTCAAGTCGTGTCCATGCCATCAACCGAGGTATTTGAGCAGCAAGAAGCCAGTTACCGCGAACAGGTATTGCCGTCTCATGTGACAGCGCGGATTGCCATTGAAGCAGGGGCCACGGGGTTGTGGCGGCAGTATGTGGGGCTGGAAGGTGAAGTCATTGGCTTGGATTGTTTTGGTGAATCGGCGCCTGCTAAGGCTTTATTCGAACATTTTGGCCTGACAGCGGAGAGTGTGGTTGCGGTAGCCGAGCGGCTCTTGGTACGATTGGGCGCTTAATAATAATTCAATTGATAACAGAGGCTCGGTGATTTTAACTGAGCGAATGATTAGGGCGCAGTGATGCCAGTACGAGTGGCAATTAATGGCTTTGGCCGAATTGGACGGGCATTGTATCGGGCTTGGTTTCAACGCCACTTATCGGCCTATTCAGGTGTGGAAATCGTTGCGGTCAATGATGTTGAATCGCCCGAACAGCTGGCTTATTTGCTTCAGCACGACAGCGTTTACCGTCGTTTTTTACCCCATATAAAGTATGAAGAACAGCACCAGCAATTGCGGGTTGCCCAGTATTGTTTACCTATTACGTGTCATCGGGACATTCCGGCCGAGCACTGGGCTCAGTTGGGTGTGGATTGGGTGGTGGATGCGTCCGGGGCTTATCGAGCTCAAGATCGGATGAGATTGCATGTGGCTTCGGGTGCCAAGCGAGTATTAATCACGGCCCCGACTGAAGCGGCGGATGTGACTGTGGTGGCAGGCGTAAATGACGATCAATTTCAAAACCAGACCTATGTCTCAGCCGCTTCTTGCACGACTCAAGCCATGGCGGCCGTCTTGCAGCCCTTACTTTCTGATCGATCGTTATCAGAGTCATTGTCAGGAATTGAGTCAGGTGTTGAGTCAGGTGTTGAAATTGAATCCGTGATGATGACCGAAATACATGCCAGCACCCTGGATCAACCGGTTTTGGATACCGTGCACCAAAACCCGGTTCGCGGCCGAGCTGGAGCGTTTAACATGGTACCCACCTTAACCACGGGTGATCGTGCCATTGGTCAGGTGTTGCCAGAGCTGGCAGGTAAGGTTAAGGGCTATTCGATGCGTGTGCCTGTCCCTAATGGGGCCTGTTTGGATTTAACCATTGCGTTGTCAAAACCCGTGACTGAAGAACACATCAAGGCTCTGTTTCAATCTGCAGCTGAGCAACCCAATGCGATTTTAGGTGTTACAGAGCATCCTTTTGTGTCCAGTGATGTCACTGAGTCGAACTTGTCGGCGGTGATTGATTTGAATCACGTTCGAGTCAATGGTCGTCAATTACAGTTGTTGGCTTGGTACGACAATGAGTGGGGCTATGTGTCACGTGTGCTGGATTTTTTAAAAGCGCAAGTGGTGCCCGATCCCACTATAGAGCAAAGACCTATTTGATAAAACTAAGATCCATTTGATAGACCGAAGACCTCTTTAATGATTTCAGCAGGAGTAATAAGTTTATGAAAATCATGCAAGACATCGATCTGAAACAAAAGCGCGTCATGATCCGCTCGGATTTAAACGTGCCATTAAATGCAGAAGGTCAAATCACCGACGATGCGCGCATTAGAGCAGCGTTACCTGCGTATCAGCAAGCACTCAAAGCCGGTGCGGCTGTGTTGGTGCTGTCGCATTTAGGGCGACCGGTGGAAGGCGAATACGATGCGCAATTCTCATTGGCGCCGGTTGCACAACACTTAGAAGGCTTGTTGGGTCAGTCGGTGCGCTTGGAAAAAGAGTGGCTGGCGGGCGTTGATGTTCAGCCGGGTGAGATTGTTCTCTGTGAAAATGTACGCTTTAATGTTGGTGAGAAAAAGAATAACGCGGACTTGGCCAAAAAAATGGCGACCCTGTGTGATGTGTTTGTGATGGATGCCTTTGGCACAGCGCATCGTAAGCAGGCTTCTACCTATGGGGTTGCAGAGTATGCAGCAGAGGCGTGCATGGGGCCTTTGTTGGGTGCGGAAGTGCAAGCGCTGCAAAAAGTCTTGGGCGATCCTGAGCGTCCATTATTGGCCATTGTCGGTGGTGCCAAGGTTTCTTCTAAGTTGGCTGTGTTAGAATCTTTGGCTGATAAAGTGGATCAACTCATCGTGGGAGGCGGTATTGCCAATACCTTTATCGCCGCATCTGGGTATGGTGTGGGAGCTTCTTTGTGCGAAGCCGATTTGATTGAGACTGCAAAACGCATTCAAGCGAAAACCGATATTCCATTACCCGAGGATGTGGTTGTGGCGAAAACCTTTGCCGCCGATGCTCCGGCTACGGTGAAAGCCTTGTCAGAGGTGGCGGAAGACGACATGATCTTGGATATTGGCCCGAAAGCGGCCAAGGCATTTGCCGAGCGCGTTAAAGCCGCTAAAACCGTTGTGTGGAATGGCCCTGTTGGAGTGTTTGAGTTTGACGCCTTTTCTGGAGGCACGCGCGCATTGGCACAAGCGGTTGCAGAGTCTCCCGCCTTTTCTGTCGCTGGTGGAGGTGATACCATCGCTGCGATTAATGCGTTTGAAGTAGATAGCCAAGTGGATTACATCTCTACCGGTGGTGGCGCGTTTTTGGAATTCTTGGAAGGTAAACAGTTGCCCGCCTTGGAAGTGTTGGCGCGAAGAGATCAGTAAGAACGTAACCCCAAACTTGATTTGGGGTCCAGGGTAGGAGGCACAGAGCAGAGTTTTTCTGTGATCTTAGCTGGGAGCACTGACCCCTGGATTCCAGATCAAGTCTGGAATGACGGTAGGTAGTGCAGAATGACGGCAGTGTAGTAAGTAGTAAAGGATTAAGTAAGAACGTCACCCCAAACTTGATTTGGGGTCCAGGATAGGAGGCACAGAGTAGAGTTTTTCTGTGATCTTAGTTGGGAGCACTGACCCCTGGATTCCAGATCAAGTCTGGAATGACGGTAGGTAGTTCAGTAAGAACGTCACCCCAAACTTGATTTGGGGTCCAGGATAGGAGGCACAGAGTATATTTTTTCTGTGATCTTAGTTGGGAGCACTGAGCCTTTGGACTCCAGACCAAGTCTGGAATGACGTGAAGAATTCATTAAAAAGCAGTTGAGGAGAAAGATATGCCATTGATCAGTATGCGTCAGTTGTTGGACCATGCCGCTGAGCACGAGTACGGTGTGCCGGCTTTTAACGTGAATAACCTAGAACAAATGCGGGCCATTATGAACGCCGCAGATAAAACCGATTCCCCCGTCATCGTTCAAGCCTCGGCGGGCGCACGAAAATACGCAGGTGCGCCTTTCTTGCGCCATTTGATCCTGGCCGCCATCGAAGAATGGCCACACATCCCAGTGGTGATGCATCAAGATCACGGGGTTTCGCCTGCTGTGTGTCAGCGGTCTATTCAGTTGGGTTTTTCGTCGGTGATGATGGACGGTTCACTCGGGGAAGATGGTAAAACCCCAATGGACTACGATTACAACGTCAAAGTGACCCGCCAAACCGTCGAAATGGCGCATGCTTGTGGTGTCTCTGTAGAAGGCGAATTGGGTTGCTTGGGATCTTTGGAAACAGGTCAGGCGGGTGAAGAAGATGGTATCGGCGCGGAAGGTACGTTAAGCCACGACCAAATGCTGACAGATCCGGAAGAAGCCGCTGATTTTGTTAAAGCCACTCAAGTGGATGCTTTGGCGATTGCGATCGGCACCAGTCACGGCGCCTATAAATTTACCCGGCCACCGACGGGCGACATCTTAGCGATTGATCGCATTCGTGCGATTCACGAGCGTATTCCAGATACACACCTGGTGATGCACGGCTCTTCTTCGGTGCCTCAGGAGTGGTTGGCGATCATCAATGAATTTGGTGGTGAAATTCCAGAAACCTATGGCGTGCCGGTGGAGGAAATCCAAGAAGGCATCCGACACGGAGTGCGCAAGGTGAATATCGATACCGATTTGCGTTTGGCGTCAACGGGCAGTATCCGACAATTTTTAGCGGAGAATCGAGCTGAGTTTGATCCGCGTAAATATTTGAAAAAGTCCGTGGCAGCGATGCAAGACATCTGTGTTGATCGTTACGAAGCTTTTGGTACGGCAGGTCAAGCTTCGAAAATAAAAACCCTCAGTTTGGATGCCATGGTCGACCGTTACTTGGCGGGTGAGCTGGATCCACGTGTCCACTAGGTTTGATCCTGTTGCTGTAAGACAAGCCCTACCGCCGTTTGATATCGGCGTTGGGCTGTCTTCGGCAGAATCTATTCAGCATTACCTTCAATTTTATCTTCTTCATACCTATTCCCAGCAAGGCATTCAGCACGATTTAGGTGTTGTTGATGCCGCGGGCTTTCGCATAGCCGTACAACATTTTAAACCGGCTCAGCTTGAAGGGAATCCCTCTCAGGTTAAAGGCACCGTTTGGGTGGTTCACGGCTATACCGATCACGTCGGCAATTTTTCGCACCTAATTTTGACCTTGGTTAAAAGTGGTTTTGAGGTGATGATTTATGATTTGCCAGGTCATGGATTGTCGGATGGAGATCCTGTTGCGATTGATGATTTCAGTCAATACCGAGCGGTATTGCTCGCACTCATGGAGCATTTTGGCCCAAAAGTCGCAGCCCCTCATTTTGCAGTAGGGCAGTCAACAGGGGCGGCCATATTAATGGATACCCTGTTGTCACCGCCTTTTCTCGAATCCACTTCCGAAGCAGATCGACAGGCTTTACCCTGGGAGAAAGTGGTGTTGATGGCGCCGTTGTTGCGCATTCCGCTTTGGTGGCAAACGCGTTTGCATTATTGGTTGGTGAAATCGTTTAAAAGCCGAGTGAAACGTCAATTTCGAGCCAACAGCAGTGATGACGAGTTTGTTGAGTTTTTGAAAACCAAAGACCCGCTGCAGACGCACTACATCACCGCCAAATGGGTCGGGGCTATGTTTCGATGGGCAGATCGAATGGAATTAATCCCAGAGAAAGCCAGTAATGCTGAGGTCTTGGTCATTCAAGGAGAACAAGACAAAACCGTCGATTATAAATACAACATCCCTTGTATTGAGAGCCGATTTCCCAACGCCGAAGTTGAGTATTTCCCACAAGCCTCGCACCATTTGGTGAATGAAACGCAGGTGTTGCGAGATCAGATGTTTGATCGGTTAAAAGGGTTTTTGAGTTAAAACGCGCTTAAAACAAAACCCTTGCCCGTATCGTGCCATTTACGCCCATCAGTTTTTCCAGCGCTAACTCGCTGTACTGTGCTTCGACATCAATCACCACGTAACCCACATCTCCCTTGGTTTGCAGAAATTGAGAAGCGATGTTGATGTTGTTCTCTGAAAACACCTGGTTGATTTCGGTCATCACGCCGGGAATATTCTGATGAATATGCAACAAACGATGACGGCCGGATTGAGAAGGTAAGGCCGCTTCGGGGAAATTCACCGCCGATAAGGTTGAGCCATTATCACTGTATTTGATCAGCTTTTCTGAGACCTCAACGCCAATGTTTTCTTGCGCCTCTATCGTGCTGCCACCAATGTGAGGAGTCAAAATCACATTAGGGAAGGCGCGCAGGGGGGATTCAAAGGTTTCATCATTCGACCGCGGCTCTACGGGAAAGACATCAATGGCCGCGCCGTAAAGGTGTTTGTCTTCCAACGCTTGGGTCAGAGCATCGATGTCCACCACGGTGCCCCGTGACGCATTGATCAAAATGCTGTTGGGTTTCATTTGCTGAATTTCATTCGACCCAAACATCGAATGGGTGCTGGCCGTTTCAGGTACATGCAAAGACACCACATCGCTGGTTGCCAATAACGTATCAAGCGAATCCACTTGTTCGGCGTTACCAAGGGGGAGTTTGGTAACGATGTCATGAAACTGCACCTTCATACCCAGAGCTTCGGCCAATACGCTGAGTTGCGAGCCAATAGAACCATACCCAATAATGCCTAGGGTTTTGCCACGGATTTCATGAGAGTTGTTTGCAGATTTCTGCCAAATTCCTTCGTGCGCTTTGGCGTTTTTCTCTGGAATGCCGCGCAACAATAAAATGGCTTGAGCCAAAACCAATTCAGCAACACTGCGCGTATTAGAGTAGGGTGCGTTAAACACCGGAACGCCTTGAATGGCGGCCGCATCCAAATCAACCTGATTAGTACCAATGCAAAAGCAACCGATGGCAATGAGCTTTTGTGCGGATTCAATGACTTCTTGGGTCAGCTGAGTGCGTGAACGAATCCCAACAAAGTGCGCCTGGCTGATCTTTTCTTTAAGTTCTTCAGCTGGCAACGCCGTTTTCAAGGCCTCAATATTGGTATACCCATTGGCTTCAAACTGCTTAATGGCTGAAGGGTGGACCCCTTCCAGCAGTAAAACATGAATTTTGTCTTTATCGAGGGAAAATGTAGTGCTCATTGTTTGATCTTTTTTTGAGGTTGAATTTGGGCGAAAATTTTATCATGAAAGCGTGAGTTGGGGTATGCTTCGGGATCAAACGCGTTCGAGACTACTTTAAGTGGTGTGAGCTATGCCAATAAAATTGAAAAATGGAAAGCGCTGGGTTACGAAATGGTATTGCTGTACTTTTGGCTACCATCAGTTGATATGGCCATTGAGAGAGTGAAAACTCGCGTTCAGCAAGGCGGTCATAATATTCCTGAGGAAGATATCAGGAGACGTTTTACCAGAAGTTGGGACAATTTTAACAACGTTTATAAACTAATTGTTGATAAATGGCTGGTTGTTGATACATCTTTTACTGTACCTAAATTAGTTGAAAGTTATGGTGATGTTCAATGAGTACAAATGGTTATTACGCTGAAATTGTTATGAAGGCCGCCAAAAGAGCCGCTTATAAAGTCATTGAGCGCGCGAACCTAGAAAAAAGACCCATACCCATCTGGAAAGACGGTAAGGTGGTTCATGAGATTCCACCGATGCCCAATGATGAGAGCTTTTCTGATGATAGCTCGGAGAATAAAGATAATTAGCACGCAGCGCTATACATCTAATCACAGAATAACGAGGTAAGAATGGCTATTTTAATGAGCTTAGGTGGGCTTATCATTTGCGTGTTGGCAGGCATTGCTCTGTTTCTGTGGCGAAAAGTGTGGGCCAATCAACGAGCCATTCAGTCTCTTGAGTCTGAGAAAACTCAAAAGCGGCTCGATTATATCCACGACAGCATTAACATACTCGCCGTATCACTCTTGAGCGATCAAGTGCGCGTGGCCGAGGCCAGTATTCGCCTGGCGGTGTTGCTCGATAATCTCGAATTGAGCTGCGAGCAAAAACACCTATTTGCGCCAATCACGGAAGTCTATAACCGCACCAGGCACATTCCCACGCATGAGCGTTTTAATGCATTAAAAAGAAGTGAGCGACGTAAATTTGAGGCTGAGTTGCAGCAAATCGAAGCCGAGCTAGAAGACCGAGTCAAAGAGGCGGCAAAGCACATCAAAAGCAACCCTTTCGGATCAGGCCATGCTGTTACAGAACGAGCAGCCTCTTAATCCACGCATTAAATTCATTAATTCCCTAATAGACAAAATACCACCTTTGCTGAGTGATCCGCCGCTCTGGATACACGTCGTGTATTAAAAAGGTTGTTTTTTGGTTTATTTATGATAAAAGGTTCCCCTGTCTGTTTTTGAGGCACTCACTCATTATTAGGGGTATCAGTTTATGTCTTGGTTTTTCCACCCAAGCGGCATGTCGAGAGCAATCGGTTTTTCAAAAAAATTGAAATGTGTTTATCTGACACTGTTTTCGGTGACGCATGCGTTATCCGTGACCCATGTGTTCGCCAATGCGTTGCCGGATTATTATCAAGAGCCAGGGTTTAATCATTTTCGTGATGTGAATATTGGTGCCCTGGGCGAGACCATTGATCCTTTTCATGGCGGGTTGCAGTTTCACGTTTCACCCTTTCGAGTGCCCGGCAATGGTGGTTTAGACATTGAGGTGCAGCTGACCTACCGTTCCATCGCAAAGCAAGCAACTCAATTTGGCCCCGACCACAAATCTTGGCCTTCCCCTTTCGGTATTGGTTGGGACTTCCATATGGGGCGTATTTGGCCGGGCTCAAAGCCTTGTCCAGGTAAAAACAGCGTCAATGGTTCTGAAGACTTTGATGCGGTCGCACCTGTGCTGGAATTAGCGGATGGCACAAGACGCGCGCTATTGGCTTACACGGGCGAAGGCGATTTTGATTTAATCACGAAAGATCGCTGGGCAGCACAATGTGACGACCTGAATAACCGCTACGTGGTGTATTCGCCGGAGGGGGTTAAATACATCTTTCCTAAAACGGGACATTCCATTGCTCAGGGCAGTGGTGTGGCATACAGCGTGGAATCAATCATGGATCCCAGCGGCAACACCATTGATGTACAGTATCTGACGGATGATAACTATGAGTTGGTCAGCCAGGTATCCTTTAAAAATCAGTCCAATAGTACGGTGACGATCGCGTATGAAAAAGTGGGCAGTTATTATCGATTACAAAGCATGTCATCAAATAGTCAAACCTGGAAGTTTACGCTCAATACCGTGCCCAATGTCGGCAGAGGCTATTTTCTGTTAAATAAGATTTCCCCAACGGGCATCAATGGGTGGGCGATTGAGTACGGTGACACGTCAGGCACGCCCGATCATTACAATATTGTCAAAACCGTGTCACCAACGGGGGTGCAGACTGATTACAGTTATGTCACGGTGTCTTTCGATGGGAGCTTTGGGATGCAACCGCAAGACGTGGCGATTAAGACGAAGAGCACTTCGGGGGCCGATACCAAAGCAGCGACATGGGCGTATGCTTACAACCCTGGCAGTGCCACTGACAATGGCGTGACCACCATCACCACGCCCATTGGCACAGAGAAACACACCTATTACCCCTCATTACGACCTGACAATGGCGACGTTTGGCGCGTCGGTACCTTACTGAAGCAAGAGTGGTTGCAAGGCAATACGTTGCTCAAACGTGTGGTCTACGATTGGGCGCCGGATTTTATTTCCACCATGCAAGTTAGGCATCGGCGTCGTCCCGGTGATGCTGTGAGGGATGTGGATACCTGGACGCCGAGGTTGGTGAGTCGTGAGAGCACGTTACATGATGGCGATCAATCGGTTCAATTTAAAACTGAGTACCTGGCATACGATGCCTACAGCAACCCGACGCGCATCCGAGAAACAGGTTATGACGACGGTGCCTCAGACAGCCGTACTCGAGAACTGACCTACGATGTCAAACTGGATCATTGGATCTTGCGCTTGGTCTCCAAAGAACAGTTTGACGGTGAATCAGTTGACGGTGAATCGGGTGCCATCGAGCGGACCTATGATGACAAAGGCCGATTAACGAAAGTATCTGAATTTGGCGCCAGCACCACTTATACCCGATGCAGCACGCACGGTGGCATTAATGAAGTGACCAATGCCAATGGGAACGTGACGCACTTTATGTGTGAAAAATACGAAAAGGGCGTTCCGAAAGAAGAGTTTCGAGCCAACAATGACAGCTCGCATCGTGTGGCGGTGACTCGCCTTGTGGATGATCATGGGCGCGTTACTTCTGAGACCATTGCCGATGGCATAGCATTACTCGATGGCACAACACAAGATTTTGTCACGAAATTTGAATGGGATGAGTTGAATCGGCTGAAAAAAATTAACACCTCGGCCGCTAACGACAGTAACGTCAGTATTAGCTGGAATAAGCAGGGCACCCTTCGAACGCTTAAAAGAGGCACCTTCACACAATCGTCACAATACGATGGCTTAGGGCGTTTGCTACGAGAGACCAATCCAGAATTTTATGTGCGTTATGAGTACGATCAACTGGGAAGACAGGTGTTTGCATCAAACCCCATCGCCGTTAATCAAAACAGCTCCTTGGGTACCGACACCACTTATGATGTGATTGGGCGCGTTAAAAAGCAAAACCCGCCAGGAGCAGGGGAGATCACCTTTGATTATCAGAACAATAATACAGTTCGAATAACCGATCAGTTGGGCCATGCGACAAGCTACCGTTATCGCTCGTATGAAGAGGGTGGCAATCGCCAACTGATGCGCATTATACCCGCTCAAGCATCAAGTTCGGTATCCATTAATTCCACCATCATAAAACGCGATGTCTGGGACTTTATGACGTCGGTCAGTCAAGGAGGCGTGACACGAGATTATGCGTACAACGATCGCAAGCACTTGATCAGCCTGACTCATCCTGAAGTAGGTACTGTTAAGTACGGACGTGATACCATGGGGAACATGACCAGTTTGCAGATCAATGAGGGTGACACAACCACCTACGGTTACACCGCTTTGGAACAGTTGGCATCGGTGAGTTATCAAGACCCTCAAACGCCAGATGAATTTTTTACCTATACCAAAACAGGTCAGATTAAAACGGCGACCACGCAGGGCCAAATAGAATGGTCCTATGGCTACAACCTGAATAATTTGCTGTCACAAGAAACATTGACGCTATTAGCAGGGTCGCCGATCAATGCCGGGGTAGCTCGTCAGTTTAAGGTTCGATACCAATACGATGCGATGGATCGACGCACCAACATCATCTACCCCAGCCGCATCAACTATGAATTCACAAACGATGCGTTAGGGCGCCCGAACAAGCTGCGCTTTTTGAATGGACAATATCTGATGAAAAGTGCGCGTTATTGGCCAAGTGGTCAGTTACGACAGTTAATTTATGGCAATAATAAAACCACGCAGTTTGATCAAGGCGAACTGTTAAAGCCGACCACTTCCCTAACAGGGGATGTCGACCCCGATGATCAAAATGCATTGGATGGTTTGTCGATTGTTAACCCGCTGGCGGATGAGCGTTATCAATATAATGGCAAAGGGTTGTTAACGGCGTTGAGTGATGCCATGCAACCCGAGTTTGGTTTTACCGCCTTTGGTTATGATACCCGGGATCGGTTAACGCACTTGAATGGTGTTGAGCGATACACTTACGATGGTAATCACAATATTTTGTCCAATACAGTGGCCAACCGAAATTTCATTTATCAATACGATGCCAACCAAAGGCTAACGGGCATTGCCAATTCCCCTTACTCAAATTTTAGTTACGATGATCGGGGTAATGTGGTTGATAACACCAAAGAGCAATTTCAATTTGATGAAGCCAGCCGGTTGCGTTCGGTGATCAATCGAAACTGGACATTTAATTACGATGCGCATGGCAAACGGGTCTATCAAAACAAGCCTGGTGGCGCTGTTATCGCCTTCTATGGTCTTGAGGGTCGGTTGCTGTTTGAATGGGACGAGCAAGCCAATCAGCAGCGCGATTATTTGTACGTAGGCAATCAAATGGTCACTAAAATTCAGCGACCCCTCCCTTAGATTTTTTAATAAATAAAATGCAGTTTCTGAAGGAAATTAAAATGAAATTTCGTTTTTCTGTTCTTATTTTATGTTTTTTTAACGCGGTTGCTTTGGGTAATACTTACTATCTTCTGGAACCAGAGTCAGTTTATGGTCCATTATCAGTTGTCAGTTTGACAGATAATAATGTGATTGAATTGAATGATCAGATGCTCAACCTCAATGCAGGAGAGTTTGGCGATTTGTCATTGGAAGGTCAGCTTGCGGCTGGAAGGACGCTCTCAGGAACGGGGCCCTTTTCGGTAGCCAGTGATGTCGATGGTTTTGACATGCCTGTCTCAGAAGAAATGCTCGGTACTCGATTTGTGTTGCCACATACCTTGCTTACTCATTGGTACTACATATATAGCCCGGATACTGAGGCGACGGTTGAACTGGCCGTTGGTAGAAGCAGATCAAACACATTACTGACTGTACCCGCTGGTGAAGTAGTGCCATTCAATGCTGGCACTAAGAAGCAAACGGCGGTTATTACATCAAATGTTGAAATAGCCATTTATCATGTATCTCTAAATAAAAAAAAGAGGAAGAGAAGAAAGAGGAAAAAGGATGATGAGCCGGAAGTGGTTGAGCAACGTGAAGCAGGGCAATACGTTGTTCCCGTTGTGCCAGCTGAGTTCGAGCTTTTTGGGATTCACAGAAATACCTTAGTCGGTGTTTTAGAAGACAAAACCGAGTTAAATGTTTTTACCAGTGAAGGCGGAGCCTTCCGTTATTCATTACGACAATATCGAAATAAAAAGTTACCACTCAGACCCGTGATGGCTCAAAGCACAGGGATGGCGGTTCGATTAGTTGCCAATAAACCGATAGGCGCCGTGCAATACGATGATGACGATGGCGAGGAAGCACTTTCCTTTTGGCCAAAGAGCTTGTTTAGAACGCATTACCGCTTGCCCTCAGATGCGCAATACGTAGCCGTGGTCTGTGATCAACCCAATACGGAAATCACTTTAACGCAACCAGACGGGACATCGGAAACACAGGTATGTCATGCCATTGGTGATGCGCCGGGCAAAGCGTATTTTGGAACGGAAGTGAATGGCGTATTTGTGTTAGCAGGCAGTGAGCTGGTGGCGAGTGAACCCGTCTATGTCGTGTATGAAGATGCCGTTCATAATGATGAGCGTCATTTATTGGGTGCCAACCTCGAAGATGAACCTGAAGGCCCTGGTGAAGGGGAAGTTTCAGTAGCCCCTGAAAATTTTGGGGGGGTGTTAACAGAAGATACGCAATGGGTAGCGGGTGTTGAGTACCTGGCGAATGAAACCATTGAAATCCCTGAGGGTATTGTCGGGCATGTCCGTTCGGATGCCGTGATCGACATGGGGGATGCTAATTGGAGCATCCAAGGGGAGTTGCGTATTGAAGAAGGCGCCATCATCAAATTAGGGTCGGGTAAGAGTTTTTCGGTGAGCGGGGAGGGGAAGCTCTCATTATTAGGCACAGCGGAAAATACCATACTCCTGACCTCAAACAATCCTGATGCCACATCAAGAGCGTGGAATGGGTTGTATTTTAAAGACAATGCGTGTGTTGATATTCAACACGCTGTGATTGATAAAGCCAGTGTCGGTTTTCATTATCGAGACAATGTATGCGGCACAGTTCAGCACGCCATTTTTCAAGATGGCACCTATGGCGTTCAGGGTTATTCTGCGATGGGGGTGAATGACTTAACGTTTCTGCATAATCAGTTTTTGCGAAATAGCGAAGCGGGGGTTGCATTAGATAATGGAGGATTCCCTGTTTTTAACTACAACCAGTTTGAGGGTAATGGCGCCTTCAATGGCTTGTCCGTTTATAACAATTTGACGTTGAAGTACGGTGTAGAGGTGATCGAACCATATGCCGAGATTGATTTTCAATACAATTGGTGGGGCTCATCAGACCCCTCATACATCGAGCAACAAGTTGATGATGCTTCGGACTCAACAAGCACAAAAGTCTTTGCCAATGTGCGCGGCTATCGACTAACGCCTGAAGGGGATGAAACAGATCCATCAGAACAATTGTTGGGTTATGTGGCAACCGATATGACCATCGCTGAAGATGAAGTGAAGTCGATTTTAAGTGAGCTAGTTATTGAGGAAGATGTCACTTTTATAATTGAGGGTACCGTTAAAAATTACCAAGATTGGATTGTTCGTGGCAATCTTGTGGTGGCGTCAACAGGAGAAATTCGCCAAGAAACAGCATACTCTTTGTGGGTGTCAGGTGAGTTGAGTTTTGAAGCAGGAAGCCGTTACCTTGGTATACCTAGGTCCAGTTTGAGTAGTCAGGCTCGTATTCATATTATTGAAGAGGGTCGATTAAATAAATGGGGTACGGATTCTCAGCCTGTTTATTTAGGGGTTTTAGATACGCTTGCTGAAAATTTTCGTTGGGGTGGTTTGTCTTTCAATAAGAATGCTGTAGTTGACATTCATTATGCAATAGTTGATCGCGCTCATGCTGGCTTTTGGTATCGAGATAATGTGAGCGGTACCGTTGCAAACTCCATTTTTCAAGATGGTATCTACGGCATAAAGGGTAATTCGGCTATGG
>CAZECE010000061.1:0-32691 GCA_964510525.1 uncultured Pseudomonadales bacterium
CCGGCCTTAAAGCTCAACGCCGTCGGATCAATTTCGTGACCTTTAGCGGCCCGCACCCAGCCTTTTTCAGAAAGCACAATGGTCACAGGCTCGGAAGCAACCAGAGATTTCGGATCTAAGGCTTTGGCTTCTTGACGAGACACAACCTGTGTTCGACGCTCATCCCCAAAGTCTTTAGCAATATCTTTAAGCTCTCGTACCATCAAGCGCTTTAATTTCGCCGGTGATGACAACAAACCTAATAATTTATCGCGTTCAGCCGCCAGCTCATCTTGCTCAGCTTTGAGTTTCATTTCTTCCAGTTTCGCCAAATGACGCAACTTCAAATTCAAAATAGCCTCGGCCTGTCGATCCGACAAATTAAACGCTTTAATCAATTCGGCTTTGGGCTCGTCTTCATAACGAATGATGCGAATGACTTCATCGATATTCAAAAAGGCAATCAAATAGCCCTCTAACACATGCAGCCGATCTTCAACTTTTTCCAAGCGGTGCTGCAAGCGTCGCTCAACAGTTTGCTTTCTAAAAGCCAGCCACTCTTGCAAAATTGGCAGCAACCCTTTGACCTGAGGCTTACCGTCTAACCCAATGACGTTCAAATTAACCCGAATATTTTTCTCAAGCTCGGTGGACGCGAACAAGTGCAGCATCACTTCATCGACTGGTACTCGATTGGACTTCAAGTTAATCACAATACGGGTCGGGTGCTCATGATCCGACTCATCACGCAACCCAACCACCCAAGGCAGTTTTTTGGCCGTCATTTGCTGAGCAATCTGCTCCATCACCTTGGCGCCGGATACCTGATACGGCAGTGCCTCTATGATGACATCGCTGTCTTCCAAACGGTATGGCGCCCTGACTTTAAGCCCACCCTTACCCGTTTCATAAATTTTTTGAATGTCTTCAATTGGTGTGATGAGCTCCGCCCCCGTTGGGAAATCAGGTGCCGCAATATGCTCCATCACATCTTCAAGGGTCGATTTCGGCTTTTCCAATAACAAGATACAACCGGAGATGACTTCATTTAAGTTGTGTGGCGGGATGTCCGTTGACATACCCACCGCAATACCAGTTCCGCCATTGAGCAACACATGCGGCAACTGCGCTGGCAACACCGTGGGCTCTTGCATCGTGCCATCAAAATTAGGCTGCCAGTCAACCGTCCCCTGCTCTAATTCACTTAACAACAACTGAGCTAACTTGGTCAGCTTAGCTTCGGTGTAACGCATCGCCGCAAAAGACTTAGGATCGTCCATTGAGCCCCAGTTACCCTGACCATCCACCAATGGATAGCGATAACTGAACGGCTGTGCCATCAACACCATGGCTTCATAACAGGCCGTATCACCGTGCGGGTGATACTTACCCAGCACATCTCCCACCGTGCGCGCTGACTTTTTGTATTTGGCCATCGCGCTCAACCCAAGCTCAGACATCGCATACACAATACGACGCTGTACCGGCTTTAAACCATCGGTAATGCTGGGCAAGGCACGATCTAAGATCACATACATCGAGTAATCGAGGTACGCTTTTTCGGTATAGTCTTTTAATTCAATGTCTTCGTAATCGGTATCAAGCACGGGTTTTAAAGCCTATAAAATATTGCAAACCTAAAGTTGACGGAAACACCTCGAATCATGGCCGATCATCCAGCTCTTCTTTCTCCGGCTGGAAAAAATCTTCTTTTTGAATGTTCATCATTAATAACGTATTACTGGCCACATAAATTGATGAGTAGGTACCCACCAACACACCAAACGTCAGCGCAATCGCAAAACCACGTATTGACTCGCCACCCAAGAACAACAACGCCAACAATACCAAAAACGTGGTCAACGAAGTCACCAAGGTACGACTCAGCGTCTGATTTAAAGACAGGTTAATCACATTAATCGGCGAGTAGCCGCGTAACCCAAGAAAATTTTCACGTATGCGATCCGACACCACAATGGTGTCATTCAATGAATAACCAATCACGGCCAACAACGCCGCCAATACGGTCAGATCAAACTGCAAACCAAACATTGAAAACAAGCCCAGCGTTATTATCACATCGTGAAACAACGCCAGTACCGCTCCAATCGCAAACTTAAATTGAAACCTTAAGGTGATGTATAACAACATGCAACCCAAGGCAATTACCATCGCCAAGCCACTTTGATCACGCAGCTCTTCACCCACTTGTGGGCCCACAAATTCGTTGCGCTTGAGCTCCACCAAAGGCTCAATGCCTTTAAGCACCTTAAAAACCGCATTGCCCAGCTCGGTTTTATTGTCAATAGCATCATCGGGCGGAACACGAATCAACAGTTCGGTCGCCGCACCAAAGTGCTGCACCACGGCGTCGTCAAACCCTGCTTCCGTAAGTGCAACTCGCACCTTGTTTAACTCAACAGCTTGAGGTGTGCCCACCTCCAGCAACGTCCCACCTGTAAAATCCAACCCCAATTCAAGGTGCTTGATCGCCAATGAAGCCACCGACATCACCACTAATACCACTGAGACCACAGCTGCGAACCGAGCTTTGGACATAAAATCGATTGTTTTCATAAAATTGCCAACAAAATATAAGCCAATAAAACTAAATCGCTAATCGCTCTAATTTACGACCCCCATAGACCGCATTCACCAAGGCTCGGGTTAACACGATGGCTGTGAACATCGACGTAATGATGCCAATTGCCAAAGTCACCGAAAAACCTTTCACTGGGCCATTGCCTGCCGCAAACAAAATCAACGCCACTATCAATGTCGTTACATTGGCATCGACAATGGTCACAAAAGCACGATCGTAACCAGCCTGAATCGCTTGATGCGGGGCGCTCCCCGCTTTTAATTCTTCGCGGATGCGCGCAAAAATCAACACATTGGCATCCACCGCCATACCCACCGTGAGCACAATACCTGCCATACCCGGTAACGTCAGCGCGGCACCTGGAATCAACGACATCACAGCCACGATGATGATTAAGTTCACGGCCAACGCAATATTGGCAAACAAACCAAATAAACGGTAATACACCACCATAAACAGCATCACCAAAACGAAACCTAAAACGATGGAGCTAAAGCCAGCATCGATGTTAGCTTGACCCAAGCTTGGGCCCACTGTGCGCTCCTCCACAAAGTACATGGGAGCGGCCAACGCACCGGCACGTAACAACAGCGCTAACTCCGAGCTTTCGGCCGGGCTGTCTAAACCCGTAATACGAAAGCGATTGCCTAATGCGGCTTGAATAGTGGCCACATTGATCACGCGTTTTTCAACAAAGGTTTCGCGAACCGGGTCCGCCTCCGAAGTAGCACCAGGGACTAAACGGGACTTGTGCTCAACAAACAACACCGCCATGGGCTCTTTAATATGGTCCGAGGTGACTCGAAACATTTGCTTGCCGCCTTGGTTGTTCAAGGTGATATTCACTTGAGGTCGACCGTTTTCATCATAGCCCGATTGCGCATCAACAACTTGGTCCCCCGTGACCATTACCGACTTATACAACAACACATCTCGGCCTTCTTGCGTAAATGGGAATACTTCCGAGTCGGAAGGCACTCGACCCGAAGAAAGCGCACTGGACTCTTGACGGTAATTTTGTAATCGAAACTCAAGTGTTGCCGTTCGCCCCAACACCCGTTTCGCCAACCCGGTATCTTGCACCCCAGGCAACTGCACCACAATACGGTTAGCGCCTTGACGTTGCACCAGGGGCTCAGCCACCCCCAACTCATTGACTCGGTTTCGTAACGTCGTCAGGTTTTGTGATATGGCGTAGTCTTGAATGGCTTTACGTTCCATTGGCTGCAACACCATTTCTAGGGTCAAGGTGTCTTCGTCCATTGACCACTGAAAATCGTTGAGCATATTCTGTTTCAGCAACGCGGTTGCTGACTCCAAGGAGTCAAGATTACGCAACCGGACCGTCAGACCATCATCGCCTAAATATTTAAGATCACTGTATCGCAATCGATTTTCACGCAGCAAAGTTTTGACTTCATCGCGATAGGCTTCCATGCGCTGCTCTAACGCAACCTCCATGTCGACTTCCATCAAAAAGTGAACACCACCACTTAAGTCCAAGCCCAGCTTCAACGGCCCGGCACCCACAGCTTTTAACCACTCCGGTGTTGTGGCAGCCAGATTGAGAGCTGCTAAGAAATCACCGCCCAACTCCGCTTGCAACACATCTTTGGCCCTAAGCTGGGTCGCATTATCCGCCAAACGCACCAACAAACTGTTTTCAGCCTGTTCTATAGATTTCACCGCCACCTGACGCTCAGCCAAAATGGATTCCACTTGATCGACCAAACTCGAGGTCAATTTCACCGTGGCAGTGCTGCCGGTGATTTGCACAGCCGGATCATCAGGGTACAAGTTGGGTAACGCATAGACCAGACTCACGATCACTAAAGCCAGCAATAATACGTATTTCCAGATGGGCGTTTGATTCATAACACGTCTTTTAAAAGTGGATATCAGTTGTATTTCTATAAAGCCATTTTTAAATCGCTTTTAAAGTCCCTTTAGGTAAGGAAGAGGCTACGGCCGCTTTTTGGACTTTCACTTCCATGTTCTGACCAATTTCAATCACCGCATATTGGTCGTCAACTCGAACAACCCGGCCCATCAGGCCACCATTCATCACTACCTCATCGCCTTTGCTCAAACCTTCCAACAACGTCTTGTGCTCTTTAGCGCGCTTGCTTTGCGGACGCCACATTAAGAAATAAAAAATCAGCAGCATGCCACCTAACATAATAAACGGCGCGAAAGGACTGGGGGCAGGCGGCGGGGCTGCTTCAGCCCAAGCAGAGGCAATAAAAAAGTCGAGCATTTCTGGCATCTCCTAACGTTACGTAATGACAAGCACTTTAGGTCGAGTAACGCTTTAATTCGAGTAACTCTGATAAAAGGCCTTCACAAAGGCGGCCAATGTACCTTGTTCAATCGCGCCACGCAAACCCGACATCAAGGTTTGGTAATAATGCAAATTATGAATGGTACCTAATTGTGATGCCAACATCTCACCGGTTCTGTCCAAATGATGCAGATACGCGCGAGTGAAATGAGCACAAGTATAACAATCACAGCGTTCATCCAATGGCGACAGGTCTTGCTTGTAGCGCGCGTTGCGAATTTTAACAACACCCGAATGAGTAAACAGGTGCCCATTTCTAGCATTACGCGTTGGCATCACGCAATCAAACATATCAATCCCGCGCACCACCGCTTCGACAATGTCTTGCGGCTTGCCAACTCCCATCAAATACCGAGGTTTGTCTTGCGGCATCTGCGGACACAACCCATCTAACACAGCCAAACGCTCCTCAGGCGGCTCGCCAACCGACAAGCCGCCAATGGCGTAACCGGGGAAATCAATATCGATTAACTGAGACAAAGACGTTTGCCTCAAATCATCAAACATGCCGCCTTGAACAATGCCAAACAAGGCCGGCCGATGTTCAAAGGATTTGGACAAATGACCATGCGCCTCCATAGAGCGTTGCGCCCAGCGCATCGACAGCTGCATAGAAGCCTGAGCTTCTTCATAAGTCGCCGGATAAGGGGTGCACTCATCAAACGCCATGATGACATCAGCCCCCAGTTGCCACTGCGCTTCAATCGAACGCTCAGGGTCCAAAAACCATTCGGAGCCATCGATTGGGGAGCGGAATAGCACGCCTTTTTCAGTAATTTTCCGCAGCTTGCCTAAGCTGAATACCTGAAAGCCACCCGAATCCGTCAAAATTGGACCCGACCACTGCATAAACCCGTGCAAGCCACCATGCGCTTGGACCACTTCAGTCCCTGGGCGCAACATCAAATGAAAAGTATTCCCCAATACCATCTGAGCCCCAGTGGCTTCCAGATCCCGCGGCAATATGGCTTTCACCGTTCCGCAGGTTCCGACCGGCATAAAAGCCGGGGTCTCTACCTGGGTTTGTTTCAAACCCGGTCGATCAAACGTCAAACAGCCTCGACGCGCTTCACCACATTGATGAGTTTTCTTAAATTGCATGGCCTCACATTGCTCAGACATCAAAACAACCTTTCCTTCGCTGAAAAAGCGGCCATTTTAAGATAGACTCAGGCCTCCGTCATCAAAGAACAAGAATCATGCAGATACTGGAACAATACGACTACCACCTTCCCGACAAGCTGATCGCCAAAAGCCCCTGTGATCAACGCTCCCACAGTCGATTAATGCAAGTTAACCGGCAAACCGGCCAACTCTCACATCATCGATTTCACCAGCTTACTGACTTTTTGAAGTCAAACGATTTGATCGTGTTTAATAATACCAAGGTGGTAAAAGCACGCTTATACGGCCAAAAAACCACCGGCGGACAAGTAGAAGTCTTTATCGAGCAAGTCCAATCGGATCAACTGGCTCTGGCCATGATCAAAGCCAGCAAATCACCCAAGATAGGCGCAGAGATCCACCTCAACACCAATCAACAAGCCTCTGTCTTAGGCATTAACAATGGCCTGTATCAATTGTCTTTGAACACGGGTACCTGGTGGCAATTGATGGAAGAGCAAGGCGAAGTTCCACTGCCCCCATACCTCAAACGCCAAGCCACCGAAGCGGATGAAGATCGATACCAAAGTATTTTCGCCCAACACCCAGGCGCCGTAGCCGCCCCAACCGCCAGCCTGCATTTTGATGCCCCCTTATTGGATCGACTTCAGGCTAAGGGGGTCAACATAGGGTATCTGACGCTGCACATTGGCGCCGGGACTTTTTTGCCGTTACGAGAGCAGCACATTAAAACCAATACACTTCATACCGAACGACTCGAAATCACCGAACAGCTGCTCGATCAAATAGACCAGTGCCAAAAATCAGGAGGGCGAGTCGTTGCTGTGGGCACCACCGTAGTTCGAGCGCTGGAATCCACCTTTCAAAAGCCGCCTGAGCAACGCACAGGCGCTTGTGAAACCAATATTTTCATCCAGCCTGGTTTTGAATTTTCAGTGACTGATGTAATGATCACCAATTTTCATTTACCCAAGTCCAGCCTATTGATGCTGGTGGCCAGTTTTGCCTCTCTGGATCTGATGAAAAAGGCCTACCAAACCGCCGTAACCGAAGAATACCGTTTCTACAGCTACGGCGATGCGATGATCATAACGTAAGATCTATTTCTTAAGATCTATTAACTTAAGACTTTTTAGCTTTTTTCTTAGCAGCGGGCTTTAACGCTTCCGGCGCAAAGTCATCCACCTGAATCGCCTCCCAAGCCGCTGCTTGGGCTTTCACCAGTTGATCCGCTTCTTCTTGCGACAGCACTTCTTTTTCTACCGCCACGGCATAAGGGGCTTTTGCTTCCGCTTTACTTAAACGCTTTTGCTTAACCGCTTGGCGCAACTTACGTTTTAACGGTGCAACTGCCAGTACCAGCTTGAAAGTCGACTCCATCTGGCCAAGCGAATCTTCGAGGCTTTCATCAACAAAAACCCCATTCACTAAACGTTTGCGAGCGGCTCCATCACTCATCAGAATGCCTGTCACGCCTTCTTGCAGATCATCCCCAGGCTTTTTATAACGTCGCCCCAGAGGAAACACCAGCAACTTCAATAAGAAACCAATGCCTTTAATGGGGAAGTTATTAAACAAGTCGCACAGGGCTTCTTGAGCTTGATAAACGCAATACTGTGCCGCATAGTTCACCAGCGGTAGATCATCAGGCTGACGACCTTGATCTTCAAAGTGTTTTAACGCCGTTGATGCCAAATACAAATAACTGAACACATCACCTAAACGCGCAGAAGTACTTTCCAAAAATTTCAACCGGCCACCTAAAAGCGCCATCGTAATGTCGGCCACGATAAAAAAGTTGGTGCTCAAATGCGTTAACGCTTGGTAATACGGCTTTAACGCCTGAGGCGCATTAAGTGGTACTGAGATCCAACGACTGCCAGCAACCCCCAACACCAATGAGCGAGCCGCCATTTCAAGATCTGTCACCATGTGTTCAAAGAACACCTGATCAAAATCAACTAGGCCACTGGCTTCACTGGGCGCGTCCAGAGCCTGCATTTCTTTCAGAATAAAAGGATGACAACGCACACCACCCTGACCGAAGATCATCATGCTGCGCGTGAGGATATTCGCGCCTTCAACCGTAATACTGATCGGCACCGACATATACGCAGAAGCTAAATAGTTTTTCGGACCATGAATCACCGCACGACCCGCGTGCACATCCATTGCATGGCTGACCACGGTGCGCATCATCTCAGTATTGTGGTATTTCAAAATCGCCGAAGGCACCGCTGGTTTTAACCCTTGATCAACAAGTCCTGCGGTAAAGACGCGTGCTGCATCCATCAAATAACTTAAACCACCGATATGCACCATGGATTCACGAACACCTTCAAAATCGCCAATTGCCATACCAAATTGCTCACGCACTTTGGCATAGGCACCCGTCGATAACGCCGAGAGTTTACCGGCCCCGGCACTGAGCGCAGGTAAGGAGATAGAGCGCCCTACCGACAAGCAATTCATCAGCATGCGCCATCCCAAACCAATACCTTCTTGCTCGCCAATGATGCACTCAAAAGGAATAAAAACATCTTCGCCCCAGGTCGGGCCATTCATAAAAGCAGCATTAAGAGGAACGTGTCGCTGACCAATATTGATGCCTTTTAAATCCACAGGCACCAGCGCACAGGTAATACCCAGATCGATTTGATCGCCCAACAACCCCTCTGGATCACGCGCCTTGAAAGCCAACCCTAATACATCAGCAATAGGTGCGAGCGTGATGTAGCGCTTGACCCAATTTAAACGAAACCCGAGTACTTCTTTACCTTGCCAGTCACCACGACACACGACACCCACATCCGTCATGGCACCCGCGTCTGAACCGGCATTGGGGCCGGTCAATCCAAAACAGGGCATCAACTCACCGGTGGCCAATTTTGGCAAATACTGATCCCGCTGACGTTGTGTGCCGTAATGCAATAAAAGCTCAGCCGGCCCTAACGAGTTCGGCACCATGACAGTCACCGCCGCGGTAATGCTACGCGTGGCGATTTTCATCACAACAGCAGAGTGTGCTTGTGCTGTAAAACCTTTACCACCGTATTCTTTTGGAATCACCATGCCAAAAAAACCAGAGGATTTCATTTCAGCCCAAACCGACTCGGGCAAATCCATGTCTTCACGAGTAATGGCCCAGTCGTTTAATTTTTCACACAGCGCTTCTGTTGGGCCATCTAGAAATGCCTGCTCTTCTTCAGTTAAGCTAGGTTTAGGGTAAGCGGTTAACTGTGACCAATCCGGGTTTCCAGTGAACAACTCACCTTCCCAACTGACATCACCGGCATCAAGCGCTTCTTGTTCGGTTTCTGATAACGCCGGCAAAACACTTTTGTACCAGGCCATGATACGAGCGCTGAGCCAGCGTTGACGTAACGCAGGCTGGTACATCAACAAAACCACCAAGCCCCAAAGACCCCAGCTAAGCACCAGCAACAACCCGCCCCATTCACCAACGCTTGCCGCCAATAACAAACCCAACGAAAACCCAACGGCCCAAACAAGCCGTGATGCTTTACTGTAAGCCAAGCCTAAAACAAACAACAAAATAACCAGAAGACTCACAATTGAACTCCTTTATTAAACATTTTTAGTTCTTTCTCTACTTTTTTCAATTGGGTTAACTCACCACCGCCAGTTGCCCCATTTGTAAACGCCGTCGCTCCTGTTCTTGGAGCTTTTCATTACAGCGTTCAAACGCTCGGCTAACTCGAGTGGTGTTGCGAATCATTTCCAGCTTCGGCCACGTCGTTCGCTCACCCAATGAAATAAAGCGCGCCACTTCTTCCGTCGACACATTTTTGAAAATTCTGAGTGCATTTAACGGCTGACGAGGGGGCACTAAATTAATATCGCCAGAATAATGCTGAGTGACAATGGAATGCGCTTTATCGACCATTAATGCCCACTCATTATTTGGCACACTCTGACGCAGCCGATCCAAAGCATAGGCCACATTATTACTCCAATTCATCGACAACCATTCACGCGTATGATGAATCCAACCGGAATCACGCTCATGACGCGATATAAATGGCAACACATGCGGGTTGGTCTGACTGACAATCGTATGATTAACGCCATACAAGCGCGACAAACGCATCACCGGCAAATCATTTTTAATGGATCCATCGACCCATTTACGACTGGGAATGTAAGGTACTTTATCGCCCTTAATGTTTTTGGCCCACAAGGTAACCGCCGGGAACACCCCTGGCACCGCACAAGACGCTAAAGACGCTTTACGCACCAACACCGTCGGAGACGTTCGTGCATTCAACAACCGAGATTCTTGGTGAGGATCGGCGGGGGAAACCGTAATGTTAATGTGTCGACCAGTGCGCTCAAACGCCTCTTCGAACGTACAATCCAACACATTTTTTTCCAAACAAGCCTCAAGTTGATCACTGCGCAACAGCGGCTTGCCTTTCAGTAGACCTTTCCAATCCACCATACGAAAGGCTTCAACATACAAATATTTTGGATCAAACAAGTCAGCCAGCTCATTGTCTGTGTGTGTTCCCACCACCGCCGCCATAATGGATCCCGAGCTCGAACCCGACATGACAGTTGGCAACAACCGTCGCTCCCAAAGCGCCTTGATGACCCCCAAATGGAACATACCCAAGGCCGCACCGCCACTGAGCATCAAAGCAGAGACACCAAAGGCGTGCCCCGTTTCGCGAAAAAACTCTAATTTCTTTTCGAGCGGGAATCGCGGCAAGTCGTTATCGCACAAAAACTCCAAACACGCTGAGACTTCATCCAAATACTCATCGACCAGTTTTTTGGTGCCAAACTTTGCCACTTTGTATAAATTGGGGTTGGCAATATTACCCAAATTACCATGCAAGCCTTCATGCAGATTAAACACCAGCTGCTCAACATCATTACGCGCCCTTGCTTGACGCAATTCGTTTAAACGCAACCGAATCAGCGAATAATCGTAATAAGGAGAAGCATCATCGAGCTTCCATTCCTCAGCGCCCGACAAGCGGTCATGCTCCAAACAAGCCGCTCGCCAAGTCTCATAACTGTCAGCTTCGGCAATACCTTGTTCAATGGATTTGAGGATTTTTTTCATAACGTGAGTGTACTGCCCTAAAATTGCTCCACCGACAGTTGCATCGTAGATTGACTGCCGGCTTGGATCGATTGCCCCAAACTCAACGCTTTAGGCAGCAACTTTTCATAGAAAAACTGGGCTGTCGCTAACTTACTCAAATAAAACTCCTGACCATCCCTTTCATTTTCTTCTATAGCTGTTTTTGCCATGTTTAACCAAAGATATGCAAAAGACACCAATCCCACCAATTCAAGATACTCAACCGCACTGGCACCTAAAATATTCGGGTTGCGATCCGCTTGATCAACCAGCCACTCCGTGGTTTCCTCTAACATCAAAGACGCTTGATCCAATGTTTCAGCCATGCTCTGCAACACCAAAGAGGACTTCACCTTCGCCAGTAGGCGTCGGATGTCATCCAGTAGCGGGCGCAACAAAGCTCCCCGGGTTTTATAAATCTTGCGTCCCACCAAATCCATAGCCTGAACGCCATTCGTACCTTCATAAATTTGAGCAATCCGGGCATCACGCACCAATTGCTCGACACCCCATTCCTTAACATACCCATGTCCGCCCAGCACCTGCTGAGCCATCACACAACTATCGAACCCACGATCCGATAAATACGCCTTGGCAACCGGCGTTAACAACGCCGCTAATTGTTCCGCTCGCTGACGTTGAGCGTCGTCTTTCGCATGCGCGGCTAAATCCAATTGTAAACCGGTATAAACCACAAACGCCCGAGATCCCTCGGTATAGGCTTTTATCGTCAACAACATGCGACGCACATCGGGGTGCACAATAATAGGATCGGCCGGTTGCTCAGGATATTGAGCCCCTCTAGGGGAACGCCCTTGTAAGCGCTCTTTGGCATAAGCCAAGGCATGTTGATAGGCCATATCGGCCGAGCCAACACCTTGGATACCGGTCGTCAAACGCTCATAGTTCATCATTGTGAACATAGCCGCCAAACCTTGATGAGGCTCTCCCACCAACCAGCCTTTGGCGCCATCAAAATTCATCACGCAAGTCGCCGAGCCTTTAATGCCCATTTTATGTTCAAGAGAACCCACTGATACTGAATTGCGATCGCCCAGCTGACCTTCTGAATCCACCAAAAACTTAGGCACCAAAAACATTGAAATACCACGGGTACCCTCAGGCGCATCCGGCAATTTAGCCAACACCAGATGCATGACATTCTCTGTCAGATCGTGATCGCCACTGGTAATGAATATTTTCGAGCCCGTGATGGCATAACTGCCATCACCATTCGACGCGGCCTTGGTTCTTAAAATACCTAAGTCAGTGCCAGAATGTGGCTCAGTCAAACACATGGTGCCCGACCATGAACCCTGATAAAGTTTTTCCAAATAAACACGTTTTTGCTCTTCGGATCCATGACTGGAAAGCGCCAAGCCAGCCCCGAGGCTCAAGGTAACATAGAGCGTTAATGAGGAGTTCGAAGCAAACATCATCTCCTCAAACAAGGCAACCAACATTTTAGGCATGCCCTGGCCTTCAAAGGCCGGATCACCACTTAAACCCAGCCAGCCACCTTCCACCAAGTGCTGATAAGCGGCTTTAAAACCATCAGGGGTGATCACTTTACCAGCTTCTAAACGACAGCCTTGCTCATCACCCGTTGCGTTCAGCGGAAAAAAGACCTGCTCTGCGAGCTTCGCACCTTCCTGCAAAATCGCGTCAGCCAAATCACGGCCTAATTCAGGCAGGTCCGACATGGCCGCCCACTGGTTTTCAGCTTTAAAGACATCGTAAAGTAAAAACTGCATGTCTTTGAGCGGCGCTTGATATTCAGCCATATCGGTTCCTTGATGCTAAGTCATTTGTGCAAACGGCTTACTATGGAATCGGCTCAGTCTAAAATGAAAACTGCTCCGCTTCCATCGTCATCAAGGTATCCAAATCCGCCAACATCGTGGCCTTGTGTGTTTCAGTGCGTGGCAAGATGCGCTGAAAGTAGAAACGAGCCGATTCAATCTTGGCTTTATAGAACGCCTCTTCCGAGGTACCCGCCTGCAATTTTTGTTGAGCGGTTTTGGCCATTTCAGCCCACAGGTAAGCCAACACAACATAACCAGAATACATAATGTAATCCACGGCAGCAGCGCCCACCTCATCACGATTCTGCATGGCTTTCATACCGACTTTCTGAGTCAACTCACCCCACTCTTGGTTGATCTTAGCCAATCCAGGAATGAATTCTTTCAAAGATTCATTATCGGTTTCTGCTTCACAGAACTTGTGCACCACCTTGGTGAACCGACGCAGCAGCTGGCCTTGTGTCATCAACACTTTACGACCCAGCAAATCCAGCGCCTGGATACCTGTGGTGCCTTCGTACAGCGTAGCAACCCGGCAATCGCGCACCAACTGCTCCATGCCCCACTCACGAATAAAGCCATGGCCGCCAAACACTTGAATACCGTGATTCGCCGATTCCAAGCCAACTTCCGTCAAAAAGGCTTTAGAGATTGGGGTCAAAAAGGCCAACAGATCATCGGCCAACTGCTTTTCTTCCTCATCTTGGGAGTAGGTCAACACATCACCCTGCTTGCCCAAATAATAACAAAACGCCCGACCACCTTCGGCAAAGACTTTTTGCGTCAATAACATTCTACGCACGTCAGGGTGCACAATGATGGGATCCGCCGCTTTCTCTGGCTCTTTGGGACCGGATAGCGCGCGCATCGCCAAACGGTCTTTGGCATACGCCAAAGCACCCTGGAAAGAGGCTTCTGCCGTACACACACCCTGCAGCGCCGTTCCAATACGCGCAAAATTCATGAACGTGAACATACAAGAAAGGCCCTTATTTTCAGGACCGATCAAAAATCCTTTCGCCCCATCAAAGTTCAACACGCACGTTGCGGAGCCATTAATGCCCATCTTATGTTCAATCGAACCACAATTAACAGGGTTGCGTTCACCCACGCTGCCATCCGCATTAGGCAAAAATTTAGGTACGACAAATAATGAAATACCTTTAGTGCCTGCAGGCGCATCCGGCAGACGTGCCAATACAATATGCACAATGTTTTCAGCCATATCGTGCTCACCGGCTGAAATAAAGATTTTGGTGCCTGAGAGGGCGTAGCTGCCATCCGCTTGGGGCTCTGCTTTGGTTCTTAAAATACCCAAATCGGTACCACAGTGCGGCTCAGTCAAACACATGGTGCCCGTCCATTCACCCGAAACCAGAGGCTTTAAGTACAATTCTTTTTGCTCATCAGAGCCGTGCGCCTTCAAGGTATTCATCGCGCCATGACTCAAACCGGGGTACATCGCCCAGGCCCAGTTCGCAGCCCCCACAATCTCACTGGTGACGATGTCCAAAGACAAAGGCAGCCCTTGGCCGCCGTCCTTTTCATCCGCCACCATCGAAGGCCAACCACCTTCGACGTATTTGGCGTAAGCTTCTTTAAAACCTTTAGGGGTTATCACGTCACCGTCTTCAAAACGGCAGCCTTCTTCATCACCGGAACGAAACAACGGTGCCAATTCGTTCTCAGCAAATTTGCCGCACTCATCAACGATAGAGTCGATCAACTCAGGGCCAACTTCATCGTTACCCCGCAGTCGTTCGTAATGGGAGGACATCTCAAATACTTCGTGCAACAAAAACTGAATATCACGACGAGGTGCAGTAAAATCAGGCATATTCCCTCCGAATATAAAAACCGTTTCTTTAATATCAAAATAGATAGCATTAAGATTGCATCAATTTTAAATATAACGGAATGAACTCGAATCTGAGAGATCTGATCGTGACCAATAGGTTTTAAATTGGGGAATAGGAAGTCATCTTTTGAACGGTTTTAGGGAATCTTTAAACCGTTACATTCACCAAGTCACTCAACACATTTTGCGTGGTTTGAGCATCAATCTGGGAAGCAACCAAGACATCTGAAATTTGAGCGATGCCCTCATAGACGGCCAAGTATTGCTTAATCACTTTTCCTTCAGGCTTTATATTTTCAAATTCTTCAGCCGCGTTTTTATTGCCTAGCGCATCTTCCTCATCTTTATCATCCTTTTTATCTTGTTGATTATCTTGCTGACCTTGATTCAACACACTGCCTTCTTGCTCGGCACTCTGCTGCACAGCCCCCTCATCAACCGAGCCGCCCGCTAATACAGCGAGTCGCTCGCCAGAATTCAGCGCTCCTTCCGTGTTACTCAGCGCCTCAATGGGCTCTTCATTTTTCTCTTCCAGCATGTCAAGGCGCGCCTGCTGCGCCAATTGAGACGCCTGCGCCGCCACTTTCAAATCCTGAGAGGAGGGTTGCGCAGGTGCCAACGCGGCCGCCTTAATTTTTTCCATTTTATCAACCGTGGCCTCAGGATCCCCCGCAACCGGCGACAAATCAACATCGACAGAACCACCTACAGCATAACTCACCCCATCGGGCCCAACCTGCATTTGATACTCAGGTGCCCCGGCATGCACACCGCCGGCAATGGCATGCGCTTGCTCATGCGCCCGCACTTCTCTATCGCGTGCTCGCAACTGCATCAATACTTGCTGAGTTTCTTGTTCGACTTTTTGCTCCTGCTCGGCTCCAGAAAGGTCAACCGCAGGTTTTGAGTCCGGCGTTTCTGTTGGCGATTGCAGCGATTGCGTGCCTGCTTGACGGGTCACCGTCGTCACAGAAACAGTTTGAGGTTTGGCCGTTTGGACAACAATGCCTTGAGCACTTTGAGCGACATCAACAGCTGTCGAATTCGGTGAAAGGAGCGAGGAAACTCCACCCCTTCCGTCGGAACGATCAACGGCTGCTGACTGTGCAGCCGAGGTTGCACCAAGCCCCTTGGTGCTTTGGACCCCTCTCAGAGGAGGGGAAATCGAATCTAACATGCCCCTGCACCCTAACTATGCTTCAATCTAGCTGCGCTAAAGCGCAACTAGGCTTCAACATCTAATAAAGTACCGAGAGTTTCATCAGCGGCCTCAACAACTTTCGAAGAGACTTCCACCTGCTGCTCCGCTTCTTTCAAAGAGACAACATTATTAGCTAAATTAGAGCTGGCTAAATTAGACAAATCAGTATTGCCACCAGAACTATCAGAGCTATTAGCATTAGCTGCATCCTGAGACTCAGCAGCCGGATTCGCCAACGCAGTACCTGAGGCATCATCAGCGGATTCATTACCAAACGATTGTGTGAGTTGCGAAGCCGCCTGATTCAAGGCTGAAACACCTTGTTGAAGACCAGACAAACCCGCGGCCAGAACATCAGTCATAAGACACCTCCCACAGCGCCTAAAAGCAGATTACTTTCACAAGACCTGATTAAATAATAGCCTTATTTTGCAATCAAACAAGGTGGAATAGTGGCCAAAAACTCTAAGAAAAGGCCTATAAAAGACCTTCAACGGAAAGGTACTGGGCAGCCAGTTGTGCTTTTTGTTGCCAAGATTCAGCCACTTGACCGTCCAAATAAGGCACTTCACCTAAAAAAGGACAGGCTAAATTTTTTTGTAAATAAGCCATATTTTTTTCTAAAAAACGCATATTAGGGTCTACAACGTTCGCCACCCAGCCAGCCAAAGGCAAACCCGCCTGACGAACACTCGCCGCCGTTAACATGGCGTGGTTTAAACAACCCAAACGCATGCCCACCACTAAAATCACCGGCAACTGCAAAGCCACCACCACATCGGCCAAGGTTTCAGATGGGTTCAATGGCGTGAACCAACCTCCTGCCCCTTCCGCTAAAAACAGGGTATTGGAAGTGAAAGAGGTCACTCGCTGTTGATGCCAAGACACCACATCCGTCTGACGCACCGCTTTACCGACAAGATCCGCCGCAATATGAGGTGAAGCCGGCTCAGGAAGCACGATTGGGTTAATACGCTCATACGCTGGCGGCTGTTCATATAACGACTGCAAATGCAGTCCATCTTCATTGAACCACGCATCGCCCTGCTGTTCTGCTCCGGCAGAGACCCACTTTAACAACTCTACATCACGACCTTGCTCTGTTAACGCATGAAACAAGGCACCAGTAACCAGCGTCTTTCCAATTTCAGTGTCTGTACCTGCTATGAAAAACCCCGTCATAACCGCAACAACCCTCGCCACACCCGATAATCCAAAACAAATGGCTCATGCGAGCCCTGAACATAATTACTAAACGCCGCCTCCAGCGTAGCCCATTGGGTTCGACCACGCAGCCCCGAAGCAACACCCGCTGCAGCCCGCCGATCCAACACGGTATTGGCGCCCATCGCTTTTAACGCATACAACAAGGACTTCAAGCTTGAGTAGAATTGACGCCACTCCATCACACCGGATGACAGCCTTGTTAACGACAGTCGCTCAATTGCTTCCTGCACAGCCGCCACTTCAGGAAAAGTATTTACATGGCACTCATCATCAACTTGCTGCCAAGCTTGTCGCAACACACTCAAACTGCCTGCCGTAGGCATTGCCAATAACAACCCTCCCCCAGGCACCACCACCTCAGAGAGACGCCGCAACCACCGTTGTGGCGTACCACACCAGTGCAGCGTAAAACTGCTGACCACCAAATCAAATTTACCCAAATGAGTAAGCGACTGCATGGCGTCCGCTTGGCACACATGAATCGAGGAATACCCAGCAAGGCGCTGCTGAGCCACACGCACCATGCCTTCCGCGACATCGATTGCCACAATATCCGCTTTCGGGAATAGAAGAGCCAAGGCCTCCGCCAGCAACCCTGTGCCACACCCCACATCTAAAATACGTGTCACCGAAGAAAATTGACGAGAGCACTCTTTGAGCAACGAAGACAACAGTTGCCCAGCCACGCGCAATTGCAAGGCCGCGTAATGATCATACTGATCAGCGGCCAATGAAAAAGCCCGACCAACGTTTTCTGGCGAGCACTCTAACTTAGTCTCCAACACAGCCTCTAGCGCAGACATTACATAGACCTCGCTGCAAAAGCCTGTAACGCCTGAGCAACAGACTTGGGGTGAGACCAAAACACAGCGTGCCCTGCGTCTACAATCACCTCTGATGCAACATCTGGGCATTGCTGTCGAAAATCCTCAACCCCCAACATCGGCAATAACGGATCATGACCACCAAACAGCGCCAACACACGCCCAGACCATTGAGACAACTCACCTCGCAAATCCACTTCAAGAAAAAAATCCAAAAGACGCAAACTTAATGCCGCCTTAGCACCTTGATGCAACAGCACCCCCAAATCAGACTCTAGGCAACTTCGGTCAATTTCCGACGCAATTTCCGGCACATAGGCACGACAAAACCGTTTAAACCCACGCCTCGAATTTTGCGCATACTGACGTCGAAAGCGTTCCAGCTGCTCAGACACCAACCCCAATGACCAGTCATCATCACGCTGCCAATAAGGCGTACTCGCCAACAACACCAGGGGGTCTTTGTGTCGCTGAAACTGCTGCAGTAGCCGCATCACCACCAGCCCAGCCAACGACCAGGCCACCCATACTTTCTGGCGCTCTCCACCTTTAAAAACACGCGCCGCTAATTGCGACACCACGTAATCAAAGACGTCACCAAAAGAACCATCGGCCAAAGAAAAATCTGAAGCCACCTCGTCCCCGTACAAATCAAAGCACTGATTTACAGAACTCCCTGGGAGTTCCGCCAAAAGGGGTTTCCAAACGTCTTTTGGCATCCCCCAACCGGAAACAAACACCCAATCAATCATTCAGCACCCAATCAATCATCCAACACCCAGTCACCCAACACCCAAGCAACCATTCGAGTCAGCCACCTTGGCCAAGGCAACGACCAAGGCCTGAACTTGCTCAACCGAATGCGACGCATTTAATACACAGCGCAACCGCGCTTGATCTACAGGAACCGTCGGCGAGCGAATGGCTTGAACCCAAAACCCTTGAGCTCGCAATCCATCACTGATCGCCACCGCACGTTGAGCAGAACCAATCATAACCGGCTGAATCGGCGTATTGGACGGCAACAAAGGCAACCCCAACGCCATCGCTTGCTGCCGAAATTCTTGAATGAGCAACTGCAGGTGTTGTCGCAACGCATCACCTTGCCTTATCTTATCCAACCCCACCTGAGCGGCCGCCAAGACGGCTGGCGGCGGCGCAGTGGTGTAAATCAACGAGCGCGTCACTTGCTGCAAATAATCAATGACACGCTGAGGCCCAACAACAAACGCGCCATTAGCACCAAACGCCTTACCAAAGGTGCCAATTAATACTGGGACATCGTTTTGCGTTAACCCCTGTTCTGCAGCAACACCACGCCCTTCCGGACCAATCAGCCCCAAAGCATGCGCTTCATCAACCACCATCGCAGCCTCGTAGTTTTGTGCAAGCGCACTCAGCGACTTTAAAGGCGCCACATCCCCTTCCATACTAAACACCGATTCGGTGATCACCCACAGACTGCCGGTCTCTTGCTGAGAGCGTTTGAGCTGCCGGCCAGCGGACGCAGGATCAAGGTGCTGGTAACGACACCATTTTGCCTGACTCAAACGAATACCATCAATCAAACTGGCGTGACACAATTTATCGGCCACCACACCACACGCTGGAGTCAACAAGGCCTGAAGCAAACCAACATTGGCTAAAAATCCAGAAGAAAAAATCAGACACGCCTCTCGCTGCAACCAATCGGCTAACGCCTGCTCAAGATCGGCTTGCAGCCGAGAGTAACCAGACACAAATTGAGAGGACTGCCCGCCGACGCCCCATCGCGCAACAGCAGCTTGCGCCGCTTTAATCAGGTCCGCATCCTGAGCCAAACCCAAATAGTCGTTACTGCAAAAATTCAATAACGAAGCATCATCCACCTCATTCTGAGTTCGCTGACGCCACAAGCCTTGTTCTTTTATGCGATCAAGCTCGGCGGTTAGTCGATGCAACTGGCGCACTGAGAGGTCTCAACAACTTCAGACTCAATAGATAACGATGACGCCTGCAAACCCAGCTTAACAAACAAGGCCGCATCTTCCGACTCATCAGGGTTCGATGTGGTCAGCAGCTTATCACCATAAAAAATAGAATTGGCGCCCACAAAAAAACACCAAGCTTGTTGCTGCTCGTTCATATGTTCTCGACCTGCTGACAAGCGCAACACCGACGTCGGCATCATCAAACGAGCCACAGCTAAGGTACGCACAAAATCAAAAGGATCAACGGGGTCCGCAGAAGCTAAAGGCGTGCCTTCGATGGCAACCAATTGGTTTATCGGCACGCTTTGCGGATGCTCTGGCAAGTTAGCCAATGCCAGCAACAGCCCCATCCGATCGTGCTGTGACTCCCCCAACCCTAAAATACCACCGCAACACACATTAATCCCCGCGTTACGAACATGATCTAACGTCTGCAAGCGGTCCTCAAAAGAACGGGTGCTAATAATGCGGTTGTAATGGTCTTCGGAGGTATCCAAATTGTGATTGTAATAATCCAAACCAGCCGCCGCGAGCTCATCGGCTTGATCCTGATCGAGCATGCCCAATGTCATACAGGTCTCCAAGCCCAACGCCTTGACGGAGCGCACCATCTCAACCACTTTGGGCATGTCTTTTTTTGGCGGCGACCGCCAAGCCGCCCCCATGCAAAAACGGCTCGCACCCGCAGCTTTGGCTTCTTCAGCCTGCTGAACAACCGACTCAAGCGACATCAATGGCTCTTTTTTTAGCTCTGTATTATAGTGGCCACTTTGGGAACAATATTGGCAATCTTCTGGGCAAGCCCCGGTTTTGATGCTCAGTAAGGTGCTGACTTGAACTTCTGAGGGATTAAAAAAGCGTCGATGAACTTGGTGAGCACGATACGCCAACTCCAGCCAAGGCAGATCAAATAATGTCGCCACTTCGAGCCGGGTCCAGTTATGCCGCTTCTCACCACAACACAACGCCTCTAAATCAGGCTTAAAAGACAGACCCGCCGTATTGTTCATCGGTTTATTCATAGGGTTATTCATAGACATACTTCCAAAATTCAGCATGGCATTAGAACACATTCGACTTCATCGATTCAATCCATTCAGATTAAATATCGATCGATGCTGTCTTTGCAAACAGGGCCGATCCGTCGACGAGAGCCTCAACAACAAGCACCCGAGCAACGACTCGCTATGTCACATTTGCCGCGACATTCTGCGCCAACAAACCTCGACCGCCAGCTGCACTCAGTGCGGGCTACCCATCACCTTGAACAGCACAGGCTCTTGTGGAGCCTGTCTAACATCCCCGCCATTCAGACGCAAAACTCTCTCAGGAGCACTGTATCAGTTCCCTGTGGATCGGATGATTACGGCGTTTAAATACAACGCAAAGTTGCACTATCTTTCACCCCTACTTGACCAACTCATTGACAACATTCATCACACCTATGACATCGCCAAGCGGCCACAGCTGTTAATCCCCATTCCCTTGCACCCTAAGAAGTTAAGAGACAGGGGCTTTAATCAAAGCGTACTGATCAGTAAGGGCTTAAGCCAAGCACTTAACATCCCCGTTGCATCGGTACTGCGTCGCACCAAGCACACAGAACCACAAAGCCGGCTCTCAGCCAAAGCCAGGCAACGCAACCTAACCAACGCGTTTAAAATCACGAAAACAGGGCAAGCGACCATTCAAGGAAAAACACTGGCTATTATTGATGATGTCATTACCACGGGCACCACCATTGAAAAGGCCGCCCAACACCTGCTGCAAGCAGGGGCACGCGAAGTAGACGCTTGGAGCTTAGCTAGGGCGTAAAACAGTGTTCGTTAAGAGAATCAGACATCAGCGTCTTTAGCATACGCCGCTGGCCACAGATCTTCAGGGGCCGCAGGCTGCCCAACATGATACCCCTGGGCAAAATCCACTCTCAAATACTGGAGCAAATCAACGGCTTCTGAGTTTTCAACAAACTCTGCAACCGTGTATTGGCCGAAGGATTGCGCCACTTCCACCAGAGCTTTTACCATCACCTGATCGTCCATGTCTTCCGTAATATTTTTAATAAAGGAGCCGTCAATTTTCACATAATCGAATGGAAAGTTTTTCAGATAATACAAAGAAGAAAAACCGACGCCAAAATCATCCAATGCAAACCGACACCCCAACTTCTTAATAGCATCCATCACAATCCGAGTACCTTTAGCATCCGATACGGCTGCGGTTTCGGTGATTTCAAAAATAATTTCATCCGGGTGTATTTCGGTTTCTTCAAACAAATCGGTCACAAAAGACAACAAGTGTGGGTTTTTAAAGGAAAGCCCTGAGAGGTTAACCGACAACTTGGTTTGAATGCCGGTCCGCTCCAATATTTTCTTTTGTTCGAACACTTTGCGCATGATCCGCAAATCGAGCTCTTGCACGGTACCGCTTTGCTCCGCGGATAAAAACAATTTCTGGGGCGACAGCGGCTCGCCTTTAGGACTGAAAATTCTCATTAAGGCTTCATAATGCGAAATCTTATTTTGGTTCAAATCTAAGATCGGCTGGTAGTAGATAGGAAACTTATTTTCTTCCAATACCTTCTTAACCATTTCATTCCAATAAACGCGCTCATGCACCAAATTCCAGGTTTCATCGCCGTCTTCAAATAACTTCCAGCCGTTACGGCCCGCTTCTTTGGCTTGACACATAGCCAAATTAGCATTGGCTTGCAAATCCTCAACCGTTCGCCCATGCCTTGGAAAAATCACCACCCCAATACTGGTTGACACTTTATGAGACGTACTATCCCCAGAAATTTGGATTCTATTTAAAGCGCGACACATTTCCTCTGCGGTTTCACCCGCCTCCACATCATCCGCTTCCATTAGAATAATGGCAAACTCATCGCCTCCTAAACGGGCCACGACATCCGACTCTTTCGAATGTTTACGTAATACCCTCGACACTTTTTTTAATAAGTCATCTCCCACATGATGACCGGAAGAATCATTCACGTCTTTAAACTGATCCAAGTCAAACAGCAACAAGCCACCCTGATGCCCATACCGCTCGCTCGACTTCAGCACTTTTTCTAATTCCTCAATGAATTTCTTACGGTTAATCAACCCTGTTAAAGCATCATGGGTCGCCAGCCAACCCAAATATTCTTCTGCATGCTTGCGCTGACTGATATCCACAGCCACGGTTAAAATTTCATGCCCATACTCGTCTTTTTCAGGCAAACGAGCATGGTGCCAAACCATATGAACTTGCTTACCATCGTAACGTATGAACTCAGTTTCATGAGAAAACTCACTTTTGATTCCCTTAGCCAACTCATCGAGCTGAAACCGAATATCTGGCAATTCTTCCTGATAACTTAATAATGAGATAAAAGGCCGCCCAAGCAGCTCTGATTCGTTACGACCGGTGAGCAGAACGCCATGACGATTCACCATTTTAATGGCCGCCAAACTGGTTTGAGTTAAAATAAACGCATGAGAGTGATCCAACAAGCAGCTGATAAAATCCCGCTCTTTTTCTAATTCAATTTTTTGATGATCCAATAACTCACTGCGCTTAATCAGCTGAGCTTCCGTTTCTTGCATGCGATCTAAAAACTGACACACCACCTCAACCAAGGTATAACTTTCGTCTTTAAATAATTTTTTTTCTTCCCAGGTGTCTCGCAATTCCAACAATTTTTGCTGTGCAACCTGACCGTAAAGTGACGCAGACGTGGGTTGTTCATGATCCAACAAGGTAACAGAGTGCGCCTGACTGACTTGCGGCAACTCTTTAAGCAAACGCTGAATACGATCCGTTGGCCGCCATAAACCCCAAATCAACAATGGTTGCAACAAAAACCAAATAGCCCCACCAAAAAAGATATCTCTTTTTAAAATTGCACGCTGCGATTTCACCTGATGCGTGACATCATCAACAAAAACAAGCTGCAACGTATTCGCTTTATGCATAGTTCCTAGCATTGGCATCATTTGGACCCAAGATATTCGATCACTATTTGAATCAAATAACACCCCATCGCTCAGAGCATCAAGTGAGTACATAGCCGAAAACTGCGATAAAAAACTCATCATTCGATCCGACGAACTGACCTCTAGCACACTGGCATTCCAAGGCAATAAAGGGCGTACCCCATTTCCTTCAGCGTCCAATCTGAGCAACGCCACATCCGATCCAGAAATCATCCGATAATCTTGAACCAAATGATCCACACTGGCTGACAATATCAAAACCCATTCAACACGATCCGCAACTCGCACAGGGTGCGTGACGTATAACGAGCAATGATTTTGACACTGAACAGCCGTTTGCGGCGCACCACTAGCAAATGTTTGCTCAATAAGCCAAGGGTCGGGTAATTGTGGCCCAACAACCGCTTTTAACCGACGATCTACCGCCACCAAGCCCATTGAACGCAGATGGTAACTGCCTTTTGATTGATCAACCGTACTTAAAAATTGACCTTTTATGGCGTTATACTGACGTCGATTAAGCTCGCTTTTAAAGGAACCTTTGGTAATAATTTGATTGGCAAGTTGCTGTAGCCGATAAGCGGACTGCTGCGTAAGACCCGTTAACTGCTGATGATTGATGCCAGCCGCGTGCGTAAAAAGCGCGTGCTGTTGCACTCTGTAGTAGTGCAGCGCCATCATAGAATACAAGCTGGCAACACCCAACAACACCAGTGTTGAAAAAATTAGCAGCTTCCACTTCAAACTTAAATAAGTATGGGGGCTTGTTAGCACCATGGTCCCGACATCATGTCAATAAAGCGTATTATCCCTATTGAATCAGTATAGATGCCCGCATTGATTATGCGACCTAGGATCAAGCCACCAGATCATGTTGCGGCTCTCGAGCCAACACCCGCTGCTTTTCCATTAAACGTTTAACCAGCTCATTACGTTCAAAAGCACTTAAAGAATGGAAAGTGGCGCCAACCAAGGTTGAAGAGGACGCTTCATGCCATTTCATTCGGTGGATAACCAGCGTTTGCTCTGATTCCATCAAGTCTTCTACAGCAAAACGCGTTACCAGATGGTCTCCAATATTCAACTGATTTCGCCAGTCGCCCAGCAATTCGATACCCACCCCCATAACCGACAAATCTTCGACCATGCCTTGAATCCAAACATCTTTTACCTTTAGCAGCGCTTGGCGCTCTGCCAATGACGTCAACGGCAAACGAAAGGCTTGGCGCCGTTGCACATGAGTCAAACGAGCAGGCATCTGCAGCCAGCATGCTGGCAACCCCTCAAATTCGGCTACATTCAGACATAGTCCATCGAACAAATACTCAATACCACGGTCCTCAACAGTCGCTTTAAAGCGCTGCCCCGGAAGCAAAGCAGCAATGGCCACTTTTGGAAACAGTTCATCTAATATTAAAACGCCTTGCTCTAAATCGGCTTTTAACACAAAACTCTGAAAGACACCTTCGTAGCCCAGCAAATTGATTTTGAGTACTGTTCTTCTTTGGCGCCAGTCATTTAAGATCGCCAGCATCTTTTTCTGTTCATTAGAGTACTCAGTCAAGCTAGCTTGTTTTTTGCCCCAAGCTTTAATTTTTTTGGGCAACTGTATCTTTTGTGGCAGCTTAATAGTTTGGGGAAGCTTTATTTTTTGATGTAGCTTTATTTTTTGCGCCAACATAGCGTTTTCCTCTTGCAACCAAAATCACCCTGTCATCAGGGTATCGGTCAACAATCAAAAAACTTTACTATTGACTTCCTGTCCTGGCTGGCCTCCTAATTAGTCATACTAAATTGAATAGCCAAATCGGAAACGTCATGACCTAAACGTTCACCACGCGCTTCAAACTTAGTATGAAAACGAGGCAGCCGCTCAAATTGATAAGGCACCTCTGTAAAACCGTCCGTTTCATCCAACAACTCACGAACCCAGATCACATAAGGCTGCCAATCAGTGGCAAAGTGCAAATACGCACCGGGCACCATAACACGTCGCAGCAATTGCAAAAACAGGGGCCTCATGATGCGCCGCTTATGATGCCGTTTTTTTGGCCAAGGATCCGGAAAGAACAAATTCACACGGTCAACCGAACACTCAGGCAAGCAGTGTAACAATACCTGCATTGCATCCGCCTGCAACACCCGCACATTGGTCAACTCTTTTTCGGCAATCAACCGTAACGCTTGACCCACTCCAGGTGGGTGCACTTCAATACCAATAAAATTGTGATCTTGAATCTGCTCAGCCATAGACACAAAGGCCTCCGCATTCCCAAAACCAATTTCCACAACAAGAGGTTGAGGTTTTGCAAACGCATCCGACAAGACAATCGGCGCAGATTCTGGCAATAACAAGTGACTGTGTTGCTTGAAGGCGTTGGCTTGAGATTCCGTTAAACGACGATGGCGATTAACGAAACTTTTTATCGGGTGATTTATCGGGCGATTCATAATGCAATCAACAGCGTCACGTTACATCAACCTAACACTCAGCCATCTCCAATGCCGGTGAAGACGCACTGGCGTAATGTCGCTTTTGCATTCTGCCCGCCAAATAAGCAGCCCGGCCAGCCTGAACCCCGTAAGACATGGCACCAGCCATCAATACCGGGTTTTTAGCTTCAGCGATGGCCGTATTCATTAACACTCCAGCACACCCCAACTCCATCGCAACAGCGGCATCGGAGGCCGTTCCAACTCCAGCATCCACAATAATAGGTACGTTTGCACTTTCTAAAATCAACTGCAAATTATAAGGGTCTCTTATTCCCAACCCGGACCCAATAGGTGCGGCCAATGGCATTACAGACACACAACCAGCGGACTCCAGCTCTTTGGCAACAATGGGGTCATCACTGGTGTACACCATAACGTCAAATCCATCCTCAACCAATATACCGGCCGCTTTCACCGTCTCAGATAAATTAGGGTATAACGTCCGCTCATCTCCAAGCACCTCAAGCTTAACCAAATTGTGTCCATCTAAAAGCTCTCTGGCCACTTGACACGTGCGAACAGCGGATTCAACGGTATAACACCCTGCGGTATTAGGCAGGATACAAAATTGATTAGGCGGCAAAACCTCCAGAAGATTCGGCTCACTCGCGTCTTGGCCTAAGTTAACTCGCCGCACAGCAACCGTCACAATATCAGCGCCAGAGGCCGTAATAGCGGCCTTGGTTTCAGCCATAGAGGCATACTTGCCCGTACCAACTAACAACCGCGACGAAAACGATCGGCCTGCAATCTGCAAACAATCGTCCACTAAACATTCCGGCACTGCTTTATCCTCCACCGATGGCTGTTATCACTTCGATTTGATCGCCAGATTCGAGAATCGTCTGCCCATATTGACTTTTAGGAACAACCTGTGAGTTTCGCTCAATCGCAATTCGTTTACTCGCCACATTTAAACTGGCCAATAAAGAAATTAATGACGTTTCTCGAGAAAACTGGCGGCTCTCACCATTGACTAACACTTGGACTGAATCTTGTGGCATGAGGTGTTTACGCCTTAAGCCAACACAAAACCTGAGCTTGAAAAGCTCAAACCCTCAGCCGCAAAAAAAGCCTTCATCTTTTTGAACGCGCCCTGTTCTAACTGACGCACACGCTCAGCAGATACATTGTATTCAGCCGCTAATTCATGCAGCGTTGACTTTTTCTCTGTTAACCAACGTCTCTGCAAAATAGCTCGACTGCGATCATCCAAGCTCGCAAGGCCTGCTTTCAACCGCTCTACCTGGGTATCGGCTACTTCAAAAGATTCGTACTGAACAGCAGGGTCCGCTTCAGCATCTTCCAAATAATAAGCCGGCGCTGTTACGGTTCGCTCCTCATCATGGCCCACTGTGGGCGCACCATCAAACGGCGCATCATGGACCAAAAGACGATTCTCCATTTCTTTGACGTCTTTTGCCGTAACCCCTAAAGATTCGGCTATGTCGATCGCTTCTACCGTATTGAGGCGACCTAAATGCTTTTTGCTACTCCGCAGATTAAAAAACAGTTTTCGCTGCGCTTTAGTGGTTGCCACTTTCACGATTCGCCAGTTTTTCAGCACATACTCATGAATCTCGGCTTTAATCCAGTGCACCGCGAAAGACACCAAGCGCACCCCAACAGAAGGGTCAAAACGCTTAACCGCTTTCATTAAGCCCACATTACCCTCTTGGATTAAGTCCGCTTGAGGCAGCCCATACCCCATATAACTTTTAGAAATATGAACCACAAACCGCAAGTGGGCCAACACCAACTGACGCGCCGCAGCCACGTCTTTTTGATAATAGAATCGCTCTGATAAGGCTTTTTCTTCCTCAACACTGAGAACAGCAACGCTGTTCACCGAGCTGATATAGGATTCCAGGTTGGCACCTGGCACATTGAGTTGAGAGGCCAAGACCAAGGATTTACTCGAGTCACAACCACTCTCTTGTTGATTACACAGCATATTTGTCATCACAACACCCAATCAATCTTGCTTTACTCAGCCACTTATATTTATAAGCACGTACTCTTTATAATAAGTGTATAAAAAAATTCTCGCGCCCTGTATCAGGGATAATACCAACCACAGGCCTACGAAACCAACCAGATCCCTATGAAACAGTCAGCGGCCCAGTTTAACCAAAACCTGACGCACCGCCAAGTGGGCACCAGCCGCCCCTAAACAACAAGCAATAATAAATATGCTGACAATGGTACCAAAACTCAATGGCAGCACGGCGACATTAAGCGCATAGCTCTGCAGCAAATAAGACAGCGGATTCGCAATAAACCCTTTTGTAATCAGCAACATAACAACCGAAATCAACGCACCGAACAGCCCCAGCAACACCCCCTGATACAAAAAAGGACGTCTTAAAAAAGCAGCCGAAGCACCAAAAAGGCTTGCCACCTTAATATGATCGCGCTGATTTTCGATGCTCAATCGAGTCACGTTGGCAATGGTCAACACAACCACCAAACTAAAAGCCACCACCAATATATAAGCCACTTTCTTCATCAAAGATAAGAAATAAACAAAGCGCTCCGTCCAAATAGCGTCCAAAACGACATAATCCACGCCTGCAGCGCCTTTCAAGCGAGCCTCCAACAACTTAGCCTGATCATGACTCAGGCCTTCTAATTTGGCTTTAGCCACCTCAGGCAACGGATTACGACCCAGCGTTCGCAACAAATCTTCAGACAGTCGATCCGAAGACAGCAGATCTTTCATGCCCTGGGCTTTACTGATGACTTCCACGCTGAGCACACCAGGAAAGCTCCGCCACTCACTGGCAACTCGTAGCGCTCGGGCGTGATCAACATCCGGGGCAAAAAATACCGTCGCTACCGGACTAGGATCAAATTCACCCTGCAAGGCATCGGCGTTTTGAAACGTGGCGTAAAACACCAAAGGAACAAATAAAGTTGCCCCTAACATGGACACGATCAACAAATTAGCCCAAGGCCGCTTCATTAAATCCCGAAAACTCGCCAAGCTTTGACGCCGGTGCGCTAAAAAATACTGCCGAATACCGCCCAACAGCCCGGATTGAGACAACACCACATGGTTTTCCGTATGATGTTCAGTATCGTGATCAGCCCCAGCCCCCAAAAGACCGGGAGCCACTTGACCCTCCGACGCATCGCTGTCAGATACCGGACTCAGAGGCTCAGCAACCGAGGAAGTTTTAAACAAACCTTTGGTCTCTTTCAGCCCAACTCTCCGCGCAGGCGGAACCCGGCGCTTTGCCATTCCAGAACGTTTCTTAACCAAATCAAACCACCTCTTCTTCAGCTAGGCTTTTTACTGCTAGGGTCTGTGGTTCATGCACATTAACGGCTGCAACTCCCTGTTGGCACCTCAGATAATCTGGGTTCGAGGTATCCGAAAGGGGTTCTGCATCAGGCAACGGCAAAGCCGCTTCCGATAAATGCCCACCGGACAAATGCAACACAGGAAATTTAAAACGAGCAATCAACTGAGTATCGTGCGATGCCACCAAAATAGCCGTTCCCAGCTGGGCGAACCGACCAAAAAGTTCAAAAATATCTTCCGACAACGCGGGATCCAAGTTCCCTGTCGGCTCATCCGCCAACAATATAGCAGGGCGATGCACCATCGCGCGTGCAATCCCAACACGCTGCTGCTCACCACTGGACAATGACATTGGATACAAGCGTTCATGCCGCAGCAAACCAACCTTATCAAGGATGGCCCTGACACGCCGGCCAACGTCGTGTGAATCCAAGCCCGCGATGTATAACGGCAACGCCACATTTTCAAACACCGTGCGATCCATCAACAATTGATGATCCTGAAACACAATGCCCAGCCGACGACGATAAAAAGGCACGGCTCGTTGCGCTAAATTATGGACCGGCTGCTCATTAACCAAAATCTGCCCAGAAGTCGGCCGCTCCTGCAACGCTAACAGCTTCAACAAGGTGCTTTTCCCTGCACCAGAGTGACCCGTAAGAAAAACCAACTCACCCGCACCAATGCCAAAGGTGACATCCGACAGCGCCATATAACCATTAGCATACTGCTTCGAGACTCGATCAAAGCGAATCATTTAGGGTCCTCATGCACGTCATTGGATAATAAGGCATCGACAAACATGGCCGCATCGAATTCCCGCAAATCTTCAGCCTGTTCACCGACACCAATGTACCAGATAGGCAAGCCTAACTTTTCCACCAACGCAAATGCAATACCGCCCTTGGCTGTTCCATCCATTTTCGTTAAAACAATACCAGACAAGGGCATGGCCTCATGAAACGCTTGCGCTTGATTTATGGCATTCTGCCCCGTAGAAGCATCGAGCACCAACAACACCATGTGCGGCGCCATCGCATCCTGCTTACGCAGCACACGGCCAATTTTTTCCAACTCCGCCATCAAATGACCTTTATTGTGCAATCGACCCGCAGTATCCGCTAACACCAAATCCACCCCCTTGGCCTTGGCTTTCGAAAAGGCATCAAAAATCACCGAAGCACTGTCCGCACCTTGCTGCTGCGCCACCACAGGCACTTGATGCCGATCCGCCCAAGTTTTCAACTGTTCGACAGCCGCTGCCCGAAAAGTATCTCCTGCCGCTAACAACACGGTTTTTTTGGCCGCCAGAAATCGCGCCGTTAACTTAGCAATGGTCGTGGTTTTACCAACCCCATTCACCCCAACCATCAACACCATAAACGGGTGATTCGCTGGGTTTTGAACCTCTAAATTCGCTTGAGATAACGGATTCTCAACGCTTCGACCATCATCCGATGCGTTGACGGGCACCAGTAAACGCTGCATAACCTCAGATAACGCGGATTTCAAGGCATCGGCGTTGCCTTTAGCTGACTTGGGCAAACCTCGTAAATGCTCAATGATTTTATCCGTCGCCTCCATGCCAACGTCGGACATCAACAGCTGACTTTCAATATCCTCTAACACCTCTTCAAAATCGCCATCTCGCGTCCAGATGGCCAGCAAATTAGCCCCTATTTGTTGACGCGTTTTACCCAGTCCCTGTTTCAAGCGTTCAAAAACACCCGAGAACACCGCAGGCTTTGAGGTTAAAGCATCAGCGGCAGAAGGCTCAGCCGGGGATGTTAATACCTCGCCTGCTTCAGATACAGGCTGATCAAGCTGGGTAGACTGTTCTAACCGCGCAGGCTCCGCTGAAACGGGTTGCACAGAAACAACAGCAGAAGTCACCGTCTTATCAAAGTAAAACCGAAAGAATCCGGCAACCGAAACAGACTCGCCCTGCAACCAAGGTCGCTCGCTTAGCGAGCCACTCGACGCATCGCTATGATAAGCATCCCCATTAAAATTAAAGGCCCGATCAAAGAACGCATGTGCGTAAGACTCAGCCATTTTTTCTCGGTTACTCCCAACACGACAAACACTAAAGATTGAGTAATAGTAAAGATTCAGAAAATCCATCAACGCGAACTTGTGTACGCGGGGGGAATATCCTACCATCAAGTGCACGCGAAATCACCGACAAAGCCAGCCATGTCTCTTATATCCATGCCTAATTTACAGAAAGCCTTATTGAAAGCCGCGCTTATTTTATCTCTTGGCTCCAGTGGGCCACTCATAGCGACAACCCCTGAACGCGATAGCCCCCCCACCCCTTCGCCATGGCAAACGCTGTACGAACAAACACACACCCACACATTAGACAACGGCCTGAAACTGGTGATTCGCGAAGATACTCGCGCCCCCATGATCGTGTTTCAAATTTGGTATCGTGTCGGCAGCAGCTATGAACCCGTTAATAAAACAGGCATCAGCCATGTCTTGGAACACATGATGTTCAAGGGCACAGAGTCGCTACCACCCGGAGCCTTATCAAAGTGGGTAGCCAAATTTGGCGGCCAAGAAAATGCGTTCACCTCTCGAGATTTCACAGCCTACTATCAGGTCTGGGCAAAAGAATATTTAGAGCTCAGCTTTGCGATAGAAGCCGATAGAATGCGTCGATTGGTACTCTCAAACGATGAATTTACAAAAGAGCTCAGCGTCGTCATGGAAGAGCGTCGCCAAAGAACCGACGACAACCCTAACAGCACGGCATTCGAGCGATTTTATTACCATGCGCTACCTGGCAATCCTTACCACACCCCCGTTATTGGCTGGATGCACGACCTTGAGCAACTCTCATTGCGCGATGCCCAAG
>CAZECE010000062.1:0-7926 GCA_964510525.1 uncultured Pseudomonadales bacterium
TGCTAGCGGTTATGGTATGACAAGCGAGCCAATGCGCCGTTCTGCATCCAAGAGCGCGTCATCCAAAAAAGTATTATCCAAGAAAAAAGCAATCAAGAAGGCCGCGTCAAATCAGCGAGAAAACAGTAACCCACTTGAGGCTTATAAAGCGGAGTTAGGGGTTGATGCGGCGTTAGAATTTCCAGGAGAGCCCGGTGAGTTGCGCGTCTGGATTGGCAGTGAATCTGCTGACGCGCAGTTTTCCGAGGACATGGTGACGGATCAGGCTGTATTAGGAGTGACAGGGGAGACGGCTAAAGTCACGCCCTATGCACCAGCGTTTGACGTCCTGCCGGTTGAAAGTCAATGCATTAAAGTGCACCCCAGCGGTTCCGAAGTGCGTTTTAGTTTGAGCCCTAAGAAATCGGGCGAATTTAAAGTTGGTGCGGATGTCAGCTTATACAGCTCTGCGGATTGCAGTGGTGCCCCCATTCCAAAGAGCGTGGCATCCTTAGCGGTCAATGTGGAGGTCAATACGGGCGCTTATGTGATGATGAGAGCGGCCGAGCTTTGGGCCGTTTTTTGGGAAAAAACATTGGAGTTTTGGGGCGCTTTTTTAGTGATGTTTTTTGGGTTAATCCTATTTCTAATCCGAGGGCGATTTGCGGCCTGGTTTGGTTTTCCTTCCAGCCAGTCATAACCCATCTAGAAAAAGTGTGATTTTTTCACTGTTTATCGTTAGAGGCTTCGCTTAGCGTCTAGTCTGTAATGCAGTTCAGCTGTTCACAAGGAGGTGTGTGATGTTATTTATGGTGACTAACCGACGAATTATTGATGGCCAATACAGTGACGAGGAGCGTCCTGCGTATAAGTACGAGTATTTATACGACTACGATGCTAAGCCAGCGGATCAAGATGGTTTTATAAAAAAAGGCCAAAAAGGTTTTGAAACCGCTTTGTTGCAAGAGTTGGTTCGGTTACGCGATGAAGAAGGGGTTTCAACACCAAAGGTGGGCCTTTTTGTGCACGGTTATAACACTACTTTCCAGGAAAGCATTGATCAGATCGTTGACTTGGAAAAAAGCCTGAAAGCAGAGATTGGTTATGCGCCGGTGATCGTGGGTTTTTCCTGGCCGTCGTCAGGTAAAGTCGCCAATTACTTATCGGATAGAGAAGAGGTGCGCGATACGGTGCCGGCTTTTACCCGATTTTTGTTGGATATTAATAATTTATTAACGAATAACGAGCGCGAGTGTTTTTCTACCACCTATTGCATTACTCACTCGATGGGTAATTATTTGCTGCGCAAAGGCATGGAATATTTATCCGATGCGCTGGGTTCTCCAATGGGGCGGATGATGTTTGCCGAAACCTTGATGATTGCGCCTGATTTAGCTTCGTCGGATATGGAGCTAGGCGGAAAGGGCCAATACATCATGCAGTTTTCGCGTCGGGTGCATGTGTATTATTCAAAGTTCGATCGAGCTTTGAAAGCGTCCAGTACCAAACGTTTTGGCGGTAACCGTTTGGGTCGTCATGGTGCCAATGATTACGCCAATTTGCCGCGGAATTTGATTTGTGTTGATGTGAAAAATTTTGCCAACAGCACGTCGCTTGAAGGGTTGAAAGATCGTCGAGGAGGGGATGTCTCCGTCCACAGTGCCTGCCGGTATCATCCAAGTATTTTACAAGACATGATTCAAGTCATGGCCAGCCACGATCGACAGCAAATTCCTGGACGAGAGCCAATTCCTTATGAAGAAGGCTTGCATGATTTTGGCAATCATTTTCAGTTGGTGGATGCCTAATTTCAAAAAACGCCCACTTTCTTGAGGAGACTTCCCATAAAACGTCTATGCGTCATACCCGGCTTGACCGGGTATCCAGGGGGAGGTGCTCGTTTGTTGGGTTATGCGAAGGCCTAGCTCTGTGCCGCTAACCCTGGACCCCAAATTAAATTTGGGGTGACGTTCTTATAGAAGTTTTGGGCTGATTTAAAAAAAGTCCATCGTTGCCAAACAGTGTGACGCTTGTTGTACCACAATGTAGCGCTCCTTTGAGGTGGCATCAGATGCTGTAGAAGGTGTTTCGTCAGAAGTCTGCTTTTGATCCACTTTGATTGGATAATGGCGTGTTTTACAGGGCGCATGCACAATTTGAATGGCCGATGCCTGTGTCAGCGTGTTTAGAAAATACCTTAAATGCGGGCTGGGGGAGTCATCCGACAGCTTGACCTCAACCAAGCAGGCTTGGTGGCTTTCATCTGCAACATAAAAATCGACCTCTTTGCCATTGCGGTTGCGAAGATAATGCAGCTGCCAAGTCTTACCAAAACAGTCTTGCCGAAACTGGATCTCTTTTAACAGTGCGCAGGCAACCAGATTTTCAAACTGAGTGCCTGCATCCCCTTTGACCAAACCCTGGTCGTAAAAATAAATTTTTGGTGATTGTAAGATACTGCGGGCGATGTTTTTGTGAAAAGGCGTCACTTTAAAAATGACGAATAGATCTTCGAGAATGTTTAACCAGCGTTGAACGGTTTGGGTGCTGACTTGCAAGTCTATTGCTAAGGAGCGCGCTGAAATGGGGCTGGCGACTCGCTCTCGAAGCAACTCAATCAGGGTTTCTATTTTAGTCAGCTCTCGAACCGACTCGAGAGAGATTAAATCCTGTCTTAAAATAATATCCAGGTGCGTGCGTCGCCAGCGCTGGTAATAATCGGCATCACCCGCTAGGAATGGCTCTGGAAACCCTCCGGTTTGCATCAGTTGAGTTAAAGCCTCTTCCGCTTTCAGCCCATTAGCCACACACTCTTTGAGGTCTAAAGGATGCAACCGAAAGGGAAAGTAACGACCGGCCAGAGAGTCGCCTACTTTCTTAAAAGTATCGAGACGGGCGCTGCCTGTCACCATGATCGGAGGGGTGAGCCCTTCGCCATCATAAATACCTTTAAGCCACCGTTTCCATTCAGGCATCTTATGAAGCTCATCCAGAATCAATAAAGGTTGGCTGCGATCCCAGCTTTTATTCGCAATGGCCTGACGGTCTTCCGCAATGTCGTAATTGAGGTACTCGTATTGGGAGTTGATGGATTTAGACAGGGTCGTTTTGCCTGATTGGCGGGGGCCGGATAACAGGATGATTTTTTTAGGCAAATCCTTTTCGATAAAAGGGGTAAGATAGCGCTTCATTTAGACAAATGTAATGCCTATCTAACAAAAGTCAAGACAAATGTTAGATGGAGGTGATATTTGTCTATTTAAACCACCGGTTCAGTCCGTATAACCCGAGTAGCCATAGAACGCTGGTGAGAATGATCAAAGCGGACGCAATATAGCCAAACAGCGTGGGGGCCAGCATCAGGGTGGTCATTAAAGATTCTTCATAATAAAAGAACCAGGGATGGTTAGGTGGAAACAGCCAAATGTGTAATTGGTAAAACACGTGTGTGGGGCCAAATATAGCTAATATGAGCCCTACTATGACCAGTAGCCCAACAAAACCAAGCAGAATTTGAAGTGGCTTGGGAAAGAGTGATTGTTGGTATTTAAGGCCACCTATTAGTAATAAACTGAAAGCACCCAATAGCATGCCAGCCCACTGAAAAACGGTGACCAGGTTGGCGACGTCTTTGAGGTGCACAATCTCGGGTGGGCGCAGCAGGGTGTCATGAAAAACTTGCCCGTTTTGGGTGTAATGGTACGTTAGGCTTTCAAGTCCTGCGCCGGATTGATGAATGGCGGTGTTAATGGCGCTGAATAGCCGGTAGTGCTCTTCGGCAGTGGTTAATTCAAAGCCTTGCTTGTAGAGGTTTTTAGGGCCATAGGTTTGAATAAAGCTGGTGATGTCTAGCCAGGAATGCCAGAGTGGGTAACCGAAATCGATGACACTCAATGCACACCACGCCAACCAACTGCAGCCAGCAAATAGGCTGCAGAGGGCAAGGGTCCAGAGCGCTCGATGAAGCAAGGTGTGTTTTTCTGTCAGAGGCTAGGTTTTTTGTCAGGGCGCTTGTTTTATGTCAGCGCTTTGGCGGCGGCCAGTACGGCTTCGACATGACCTTGGACTTTCACTTTTCGCCATTCATTCACTAAGGTACCTTTGGCATCAATCAGGAAGGTGCTGCGCTCGATGCCGCGCACTTGGCGTCCGTACATGTTTTTCATCTTAATCACATTAAATAAATTACACAGACTTTCGTCTGGGTCGGCGATCAGCTCAAAAGGAAAGGTAAATTTGCTTTTGAATTTTTCGTGAGAGCTTAAACTGTCTCTCGAGACACCAAAAATACAGGTCTGTAAAGCTTTGAAATCGTTATAATATTTGGTGAAATCCTGACCTTCTAAGGTGCAGCCTGGGGTATTATCTTTGGGGTAAAAAAACAAGACTACGGGGTAGCCCGCACAGGCAGACAGCTGCACATTTTTATTTGACGTGGCGGTTGCGGTGAAATCGGGAACGACATCTCCCACAGTCAGTGTATTTGAATCAAGCAAATTTTCCATGAAGAGCACCTTCCTATAGAATGCGGCTAAAGATCGACAATCTACCCAGTTCAGGGCGGTGAGTCAAAAGTAACAACGCCGGCAAATGTTGGTCATTTTGACCGTTATAGAGAGAAAAAAATGAGTAATTCCCCGATCATGGGTCGTACTGTTTCAGGCCGCCCAGTCTCAGGCAGTGCATTCTTAGACAGTGCGGTCTCAGGAAGTATTGTGGCTCTGGTCACACCGCTGACCATTGACAACGCGATTGATTGGCCCGCCCTAGAAAAGTTAATTGATTGGCATATCAAAGAAGGCACCAATGCGCTGGTTGCCGTTGGCACCACAGGAGAGTCGGCGACCTTAAGTATGGCCGAGCATCAAGAGGTGATCCAGCAAGTGGTGCGTTGGGTGAATGGGCGAATTCCTGTGATTGGGGGAACCGGCGCCAACAGCACGCAAGAGGCCATAGAATTGACGCAACAAGCAGAGCAAGTCGGTGTTGATGCCTGTTTGTTAGTGACGCCTTATTACAACAAGCCCACTCAAGAAGGCTTGTTTCAGCACTATCAAGAGGTAGCAAAGGCGTCATCCGTGCCATTGCTGTTATACAATGTGCCCGGTCGTACGGCCGTGGACATTCAATTAGAGACGGTTTTACGATTAGCTGAGCTGGATTCGATTGTTGGTATTAAAGATGCGACGGGCGATGTTGCGCGTGGGATTGAGCTTTTGGCGGCCGTGCCGCAAGGCTTTGCGGTGTATTCTGGCGATGACTTTACGGCGCCTGAGTTGATGTTCCATGGGGCAATGGGCAACATTTCAGTCACAGCGAATGTGTTACCGCGTGTGATGAGCCATTTGTGTCAGTTGTGTCGGGAGTCAGAAGGGCATGACCAAGCGCGTGCGTTACAAAAGCTACTCATGCCATTGCATGAGGTGATGTTTGTTGAATCCAATCCGATTCCGGTGAAATGGGCGTTGAAAGTAATGGGGCACATTGAAGCGGGTATTCGATTGCCGTTAACGACGTTATCGGATTCTTTAAGGCCAAGTTTGGAAAACGTGCTACAGCAAACTCAGCGCCTTACTCAAGAGTGGATGGCGGCGGGTGACGTGGTTGTATGATATGAATGGTCACATGAGTCATCGCATGAAAACATTGACCGGTTTTGGGTTATTGTCCTGTTTGCTAAGTGCTCTTGGCTGCAGTGCGCTGACCGGGGAGCGTGGCCCGTTTCGAGACCGAAGCTTTGATTACTTACAGGCCAACAGCGTTGAGCCCATAGCCGAGGTGCAAACGGCCAAAGAGTACCAATTATTAGTCCCGCCTGTTGGCTCGCATCCACGTCCTTGGGTGCCGTCGGAAGCGCGGCCAGTGCCTCGTGCCCAGCTGGTAGCGCGCTCCGGCTTTGGGGGCAGCTTGCAGCTCAGGCGACTGGAGTCGGAGCAGTGGATCTGGTCGGATCAATCCTTAAAACGGCTTTCTATTTTGTTGGCCGAGTTTTTAGAGGCTGAGGACTTGCCAGAAGATCGAGCGCATAAAACCTTGAGTCAGTTTCAAACACGCTGGTTAACCGAAAGCGAGTTACGCATTGAAAAAGGGTTTTTCGGTAAATTACGCCTCTTTAACAACACTCGAGGGCGTTTGTCTTTTAAGATCGTTTCAGCGGATACCCCCAGTACCTACACGATTCGAGTGGCGGCCGAGTTGGTGCGCTGGGAAGCGGGGAAGCCGGTGCTCGTGGATCAGCGTGAGAAAGACCCCAAAACCGCTGAGGCTCAGATAAAACTGGCGAACCAGTGGACCGATACGCTTTATGAGTATTTGACGGCTCACTGGCAAGAAGAACAGTCGGTGGCTGCGGTGCAAACCGTCGATGCGTTTACCGTGAACTTGGTGCAAGATGGCAATGGGTATCCGATGCTCACAATAGACCAAGACTTTATGGTGAGCTGGGAATTGGTAGGCGAAACTTTACTTCAATTAAGCGTCCCCGTAGAAGATTTGGATCGTACGTTGGCGATTTATTTCATTCGTATTCCGTCACGCTCACGTCCTGAGTTGGCGGAGCAAATTTTTGAGTTGCACTTGATGCGCAATGAACAAGGTTCGCAACTCACGTTATCTAGGAATCAGGATGAGTTGGCGCCCAAGGATGTCAGCCAAGAGTTTTTCGAGATTTTGTATGCCAAGATGCAGCAGCAGTCAAACCAGTAGGACCTTTTAATGCAAACTCAAACTAAAGACCCTCTCTATTCCGGTAAAGCGAAGTCTGTTTATGCCACCGAACACCCGGACCAATTTATGATGGAGTTTCGGGACGATGTCAGCGCCTTTAACGGGGTAAAAACGGCGAAGCTGTCACGTAAAGGCGAGATCAACAATCAATTTAATGCGTTTTTTATGGAAAAGCTGGAAGCGGCGGGCATTAAAACCCACCATATTGAAACGCTCAGCGCCAACACGTCACTGGTCAAAAAGTTGGAGATGTTACCCGTTGAGTGTGTAGTAAGAAATTGGGCGGCGGGCAGTATCTGCAAACGTTTGGGTTTATCAAAAGGGCAGATGTTAGAGCCGCCTGTGTTTGAGTTTTTTTTAAAAGACGATGACTTGGGTGATCCCATGATCAACGACTCTCATATTGCGACCTTTGGTTGGGCGACTGCGAGCCAGGTTGATGAGATGAAACGGCTGACATTGGCCATCAATGGTATTTTGCAGCCCAGCTTTAAAGCGGCCGGTTTGTGGTTGGTGGATTACAAGTTGGAGTTTGGGGTTTATGAAGGAGAGCTTGTGTTGGGTGATGAATTCACGCCTGATGGCTGTCGTATTTGGGACAGTGAAACCAAAGAGCCTTTTGATAAAGACCGCTTTCGTCAAGACTTAGGTGATGTCGTGGCATCCTATGAAGAGGTCGCCAGAAAGTTGGGTGTACCGCTTTAGAAAAAGCGTTTTATTAATTCATAACATAATAATAAGAGGGTAAATATTATGGTAAATTCACTGAGTGACACACAAGGTCACGCTAATCGCAACCTCGTCACTAGTAAATCCGAAAACCTTTGTTTCCCAGATGTGTCAGAAAAACGTAACTCTACTTTTAACCTTAAGAAAAAAAAAGAAAACTTAAACGAGATAAGAGCTTTTAGTTTCTATCAAGTCGGGGGGATTGATACAAAGGGTCCAGGGAAAAAATCAAAACAAATGTCTCAACCCAGTGATAAGGCCTTGCATAAAGAGCCTAAAAGGTTGAAAGTTGCGGTTGATGGGGGGGCAGTCGTTCAAAAAGCAATTCACTTAAGCCCACAATTGGATGAGAGTCCAAAAGTGGATGGTTTCTTAAAGTCTAGCGATATTCCTTTTAATAATCAGGAATCACCAAGCTGTAGCTCTACTGACAGTGAGCTAGCTCAAATCAATAAGCCAGTAGATTCACCGAGATTATATTTAGAACTTAAT
>CAZECE010000063.1:0-26280 GCA_964510525.1 uncultured Pseudomonadales bacterium
GTTGAACAGATCTAAGGTCATTGGGATCACCGAGCTTTTGGTTGACGAGTTTGGTTTTAACACCAACCCATTTTGAAATGGCGAAGACTTCACAGCGATGATCTATCGCTACAAATCCACGCCGATCACCTTTGGCAAGAAGAAATCCTCTTTCTTTAAGAGCATGCTGAAACGCTGAGCGACTATCACTGATCGCCCAAGCCTCTTGGAATGCTTGCTTGATTTGCCGTGGATCTTTGCCAATACGTTTGGCGTGCTGCCATTGAGCAAGAGTGAAATTTGTGGGGGCACGCTGTGCGCTGTTTATAAAGCCGCGCGGCATGTCCCACCCATGCTCAATATAAAGTGATCTGGAAATTTCCTGTAATTTGCGCTTGGTGTGCGGCAAGTGAATGGCGGTCATGGTGTCGGTGTTGATCCGTGACCAAACACAATGAGCATGACGACGGCCATTCTTCTCATGAAAGACTATGGCGCGGGGTTGGTTTTTTAACTGGAGTCTATCTTCCACCTGTTTAATGGCTTTGATGAAATCCTGCGTGGAAACATCTGCATCAATCGGTGGGTTTAAACTGAGCGAGTATAGAAACTGTTTGGCTTTCGTGCCTTTGCTGATGAAATAGGCTTCATCCAGTGCAGATTGCAGATCATCAGCCACAAAGTCGCGCAGCTCATGCACATCCACATGATCGTTTTCTGAGCTGAGAAGGTGGCGCGCAAGATTCCGCGCACCAGCCCGTTGATTACCTTGAAGGATCATGGCTAATCTCCATGACCTTTAGGACGTTGCCCCAGAGCAATCATCAAAGCATCACGCATTGCAATCACAGCCCCACACGCATCTTCCAATTGCTGCTCAATATCCTGACTGACATCCAGCGTGCCGACATTGGCATGTTTGGCCAGTTGATTGAGATTGGAAGACAGGCGCGATTGCCCCAGGGCGGATAAAACAACACTGAGTTGTTTTTCATCAATGCTGGGTTGTCGAGTTGGACGACGTTTTTGAACTTTATCGCTCAGCACGATATCTCGAATGAATGTACCAAGGGGCTTGCTGCCAGCCAATTCTTTTAAGTAGATGCGTTCTTCATCGGAAAATCGAATCGCAAAGGGCGTTGGTGCTTTTACTTTCTTCTTTGGCTTATCAGCAATACCTGATGCCTTGCCAAATATCGTACTGCAATTACTATATTGTGATAATGGAAGGCTCATGGTTGCACCTCCGCATCATCATTTAAAATACTTACGATTTCGGGCGCATAACGCTCAAGGTAGTTATTCCACTCAGCCAGCACATTAAAAAGCTCAGTGAAATGTTCCGCATTTGGATCAAATTCCGAACAGTTTTGAAATACCTTGTTATTGTCTTCTGCCTCTGCTAAAAATGCTTCACTTAAGTTTGATAACTGCCTCTCTAGGGGCACCAAGTAAAGCATGAGGGCTCTACCCAATAAACGGGGGATGAGCATTCATGGCTCTACCCAATCCAGCAAAATATCTAAAAGCAATTATTGAGTAACCCAACGCCATCTATGAATAGAGCCGTGTAAAGCGTTTTTGCAAATACCCTCTGAATTACGTGGAGCAATTCCAAAAAACAGATCGTAAGAATCTCCATAAGAAATTAAGCCTGGTGTACTGGCACCACAATCCTTATTAGGCTCAATACCATTTAAAATTAATCCATTTGGTTGGCCAGCCCACACAACTGGGGCTTTCACCAAAGCGATAAAATGAATATGGACCAAATATATAGAGATCAAAGAAAAAACTATGCGAAACTCAAGACACTTAAAAAGCAACTCCTAGAGGGATGGCATGAGCTAAACACGAAACATAGCAATCAAACAGCCTTTTCAAAACATGATGCTTCACATGCAAACAGAGCGCAATTAGAATGGCTTCAACAGATAAAACAAGTTAATAATAAAATTATTCAAGACATCAATGATATGGTGAGTGAGCAGAATGATATCCACTCTCGATACATCGAGACCTGACTACCAAATAGAGCGCATCATTATGGTTTGATTTCGCTCAGCGCCAGTCGAAACGATTGAAACAGGAATGTCCATTTGCTCTTCAATAAAGCGAATATAATTTTGTGCCGCTTCTGGTAACTCATTAAATTGATGCACACCGGCCGTGGACTCTTGCCAACCCGGCAGAGTTTCATACACGGGCTCTACCGCACCAAGCTCACCGGCCAATAAATCACTGACTTCTTCTGATTCTCCATTGCGGTAACCCACACACACTTGAATCTCAGACAGACCATCCAGAACATCCAACTTGGTTAAACACAGCTTTGTTAACGCATTCAGTACAGCAATGCGTTTCAAGGCCACCAAATCCAACCAACCGCAGCGCCTTGCCCTACCCGTAGTGGCCCCAAACTCATGGCCTTTGTCCGCCAAATGCTTACCTATATCATCTTGCAGTTCCGTAGGAAAAGGACCTGATCCAACGCGAGTGGTATAGGCTTTAGTGATACCAATCACATCATCAATGTACGTCGGACCAAAACCAGCGCCTGTACACACACTGCCCGCGGTAGTGTTAGAGGAAGTCACATACGGATAGGTTCCATGATCAATATCCAACAAACTGCCTTGCGCACCTTCAAACAACAACGAATGACCCGCACGCCGCTCCGCATCCAAAAACATCGGCACATCCACCAACATTGGAGAGAGCTGTTTTCCTTGAGCCTCCAAAGTTTCCAATAAGGCCTCAAACGGTATGGGATCCGAATCATAATAGTGTTCTAATAAAAAATTATGGTAAGACAATAATTTCTGTAGCTGCTCAGCCAATCGAGTCGGCCGCATCAAATCATCAAGCCGCAAACCTCGACGCGCGACTTTATCTTCATAAGCCGGCCCTATACCGCGACCCGTGGTGCCAATAGCGTCTTTGCCACGCTTTTTTTCACGCGCCTTATCCAAAGCAATATGAGAAGGCAAAATAACCGGGCAAGCTGGGCTTAACTTCAATCGCGAACGAACCTCAACCCCTTTATCTTCAAGGTAAGCCATTTCTTCGAGCAGCGCTTCTGGGGAAATGACCACACCGTTGCCAATCACACAGGTCACATTGGTTCTTAAGATACCGGAAGGAATCAGATGCAAGACGGTCTTTTCTTCACCGATGACCAGAGTATGACCCGCATTATGGCCACCTTGAAAACGAACCACACAACGGACTTGATCCGTTAATAAGTCAACTAATTTACCTTTACCCTCATCTCCCCACTGAGCGCCCAAAATAACAACGTTCTTACCCATAATGTCCTACTAATCGTATAAAAATAATTAAATTCAATTACTCTGCCAGCCAAGTAACCTGGTATTGGCCATCGGTATTTTTAATAATCTGACGGTCGCACCCCAAGGCATCAGGGACTTCATCGTCCGATAAGCCCAAGATGACTCGCTCCCCCGCCAAACGCAGATCGGATATCAGCGAAAGTGCCGACGTCACTAGCTCAGCAGGCGCATAGATTGCCATGTTTTTGACCACTTGGCGACCGGAAACTGAGGCCGCTTTTAATAAATCCAAACTAAATCCAATCGCAGGTCGCGCGTTTCCAAACTCACGCCCCACTCCGTTGTAACGCCCCCCCATGGCTAGGGCGGCTCCAAAGCTCGGGACATAAGCCGCAAACACCAGGCCTGTGTGGTACTGGAAGCCTCGAGACTCAGACAAATCAAAAATAAGCCGCTCCTCTGGTAGGCTATCTATAAGACACTGGCTAACGGCTTCCAGCTCATCAAAAGCTGCCATCAGTGCAGGATTGAGGGGCGAAATATCGGCTAAAGCCTGCTTAGCCAAGGCAAGCACATCTGCCCTACCATGAAAACGCAACAACGCGCACAGCTGCTTTCCGACCACCTGATCAGACCACCCTTGTTGCAACAAATACACTTTGAGGTCAGGCATCGATTTGCGCTGAATGATCTGTAGAAGCTGAGACTTTTGGGTAGCCTTAAGATCCCCAGAATCACAACCAGCCAAAATAGCATCCAATATACCCACATGGCCCACATCAAGGTGGTAATCATCAATAGCCAACTCATCAAGCGTCGCCATTAACAACTGAAGCATTTCTACATCACTGGCCACACCATGGTGACCATACAGTTCAACTCCGGTCTGAATTAGCATTCGTTGATCAGATACGCGCGAAGGGCGCGCTTGCAAAACCGCATCGCTGTAACACAACCGGGTAACTGTTGATTGCGCTAGGGAATGTGCATCAATCCGGGCAACCTGAGGTGTAATATCAGGTCGCAGGCCTAATAGTTCACCGTTAGCAACATCCGATAAAACAAAAATTTGCTGTTCTAAATCTTGACCCGCCCCTACTTTCAGCGCTTCCAGTGAATCAATCAACGGCGGGGAAATCAGCTCATACCCCCACCCACGAAACAGATCCAGTAAGGTACGTCGAAGCAATTCCACCTGCTCCGCCTGATGGGGCAGCAATACCTCAACCCCGGCCGGCAAGCGCCACTTGAGTGCTGGCAAAACCTCATAAGAAGGGGTATAGGTACTCATAAATTTTGTTTAAATACTTAATCTAAGTTAGTAATGTAACGGAAGAAATCACTGCTAGGTGATAACAACAACACATCTTGCTTAGATGAAAAGGCCGTCTCATAAGCTTTCAGGCTACGGGTGAAGTCATAAAACTCAGTATCCCGACCAAAAGCTTTGGCATAGATAGCGGCCGCCTCAGCATCACCAGCACCACGCACTTTCTCCGCTTCTTCATATGCGTTGGCTAAGGTCACTGTTACTGTACGATCTGCTGCCGCTCGAATCCCTTCAGCGGTTTTACTGCCTGTTGCTCTTTCTAGATCTGCTTTCTTCTTGCGCTCGGCTTGCATGTTCTTGTAAACAGTTTCAGTAATACTTTCGGGCAACTCAACCTTCTTGACCTTAATATCAACCACTTCAATGCCTAGCTGCTCTTCGGTTTTTTTGGTTATCTCTGCAGTCAATTCACGGGTCAATTCTTCACGCTTGCCAGACACCACCTCTTCTAAAGAAAGCGCACCAAATTTATCCCTTAGGCCCGCTTCCACTTGAGAGCCAACTAAATAATGCGCGCGATCCGTCTCGCCACTGGTATCCGTGTAGTATTTTTTGACATCTTTAACACGCCAAATCACATAGGAATCGACATCCACACTCACAGGCGCTTCATTATAAAGAACCCTGTATTTCCCCACATCCATATCAAACACTTGGTTACGAGCTTCGAAGCGCCGAATCTCGTGCACAACGGGCAACTTAAAACCTAAACCAGGCTGTAAATCGGCCGAGATAACTTCCCCAAAACGCAGCTTAACCCCACGCTCGGATTCTTTAATGGTATACAAAGATTGCTGCCCAACCAGAACGACAACCGTGAGAACGGATAATATGATGATACTTTTAGGACTCATTACCGACCCTCCCCAAGGCTTCGACCAATTCGACGAACATCTGAGCGGTTAACCGCCGAATCCAATGTGTTTCTCAATGTATTTGTGGTTGAGTTCAGAGGCATCGATTCTCCTACTCCACCGTTATTTGACATCAATTTATCCAAAGGTAAATACGTGAGGTTTTGGCCGCCCTCCGTGTCCAGCAATACCTTAGACGTTTTCTGTAGCACATTTTCAATCGACTCTAAGTACAGACGACTGCGCGTTACTTCAGGCGCTTTACGGTATTCAGACAGTAACTTTTCAAACCGGTCGGCTTCACCACGGGCCTGCGCAATGCGCTGCTCTTTGTAAGCGTTAGCCTCTTCTTCGAGACGAAGCGCTTGACCTTCTGCATTCGGAATCACCCGATCACGATAGGCTTCCGCTTCACTGACCAGGCGCTCACGATCTTGGCGCGCTTTCGTCACATCGTCAAAAGCATCCTCCACCGGTGCAGGCGGATCAGCGCGCTCTAAGTTTACTTTGGTTACTAACAAGCCTGTTTCATAGAAATCAAGGTAACGTTGCAGCATCAACTGAACCTCTGGAGCCACCTGCTCACGACCAAGGTTAATGATGCTCTCCATCTCCATTTCACCCGCCACATGACGCAGAGCGCTCTCTGTCGCTTGCTTTAGCGCCACTAAGGGGGTGCGAGCCTCTAGAAAGAAGCTCTCAGGGTCTGACACCTTGTACTGGACTTTGATTTCAAGCTCAACGATGTCTAAGTCTTTCGTCAAGATGGAAGCTTCGTGCTCTAATGAGCTAACCTGTTGGGTATCCACCTTCATCACTTCGTCTATGATAGGCGGCCGCCAGTTCAAACCTGGCCCCACAATTTTGTGTTTCTCTCCAAAGCGCAATATCAAAGCCCGCTCGGCTTCGTACACTTTAAAAAAGCCATTACCCACCCAAAAAACACCTGCAATGACCACTAGGATAATCAGCGCGCCAATGCCTCCGGCTCCACCAGCACCATTTGAGTTTCGCCCCGAACCATTACCACCACCAAACCAAGCATCGAATTTCTTAGACAGCGTTTTGAATAATTCATCCAAGTCGGGTGGCCCTTGATCCTGACGCCCACCCCCTTTCCATGGATCTTGGTTACGCCCACCGCCTGAATCATTCCACCCCATAAAACACCTCTTCTAACATCCCTAAATCAAAAATTTTAAACTCATCCATTGGTCTTAGAATCATTGGTCTTAGAATCATTGGTCTTACAATCTATAGCTATAGTGGTTAGCTTGAATTTCTGTAACCATCGACGCCAATCTTCTTCCGAGCAAATCACTTCCATCTTCATAGCGTGCTCTGCAAGACAGTCAGTATGACTTCCATTAAGAGCTGCATTAAGATCTCCATTAGAATCGCCTTCCAAAGACACCAATTTCACGGCCAACAGGCCGGGCATTTTACCAAAAATGTCATCAGGGATCTGACCCGACTTAACCGCTCCCTGTTGATACAAAAACGCTCTAAACGCATTCAAATGAGTGGGTATCATAATATGTAAATGCTGGAATGTCCCGAGTAAATGGCGACTTAACAAGGATTTAAATGCTTCTAACCCCTCGCCGGTCTTGGCCGAAACATGAGCGGCACTTTTTAAAACATCGGGCAGCCCCATCAACACATCGTCAAGATCCTGCGCTTCAAATTGATCAACTTTGTTCAGCACGTTGATCCTGGCCAATTCACCGGCCCCGATATCATCCAAAACCTTTTCCACTTGCTCAACCTGGTCTTGAAAATCCGGGTTTGAGACATCAATCACATGCACAACCAAATCGGCTTGCACGACTTCTTCCAATGTCGCATTAAAAGCCTCAATCAGCGTCGTCGGCAAATGACGAATAAAACCCACCGTATCCGCTAATACAGCTTGCCCAACATACGGAAGTGGTAATTGACGCAACGTCGGGTCGAGTGTTGCGAACAATTGATCCGCTTGATACACCTCAGCATCCGTCAATCGGTGGAACAACGTGGATTTTCCTGCATTGGTATAGCCCACTAAAGCGACACAAGGCACTTGAGCTCTTTGCCGAGCATGACGCCCCAGGTTTCGCTGCTGCTTTACTTTGGCCAGCTTCTTTTTGAGCGATCGAATACGCACCCGGATCAAACGTCTATCAGTTTCTAGCTGCGTTTCACCAGGCCCTCGCAACCCAATTCCACCTTTTTGACGCTCCAAATGCGTCCAACCACGAACCAACCGAGTTGCCAAATGACTCAGTTGCGCCAACTCGACCTGCAGCTTACCTTCGTATGTACGAGCACGTTGAGCGAAAATATCCAAAATCAACCCGACTCGATCAATCACTCGACATTTAAGTGTGTGCTCTAGATTTCGTTGCTGGGATGGAGACAGCACATGATTGAACAGCACGACCTGAGCACACTCGCCCTCAATCGCCAACTGAACCTCTTCAAGCTTGCCAGCCCCCAAGAACCACCTAGGGTGCGGCGCCGTTCGCTTGCCTACCACGGATGCCGCCGGTTCAACACCCGCGGAAACAGCCAAAGAAAAAAACTCATCCAAGCCTTCTACGGCATCGGGTTCGGGCAGCTCAATATGAACCAAAACCGCAACCTCACCAGACTGCGGTCTATCAAATAATTGCAAAACTAAGCGTTCATCAGCAAAAATGGGTTAACAGATAACAAAATCAGCCGTTACCGTAAGAGTCCATAGGAGGCTGCTGATCCATACCATGGTGATCGTGCTGTGCACCACCATTAGAAGAGACGTTTTGTGTACGAGGGTTACGCGCTGGAACAACGGTCGAGATGGCGTGCTTATAAACCATCTGACTGACTGTGTTTTTTAATAGCACCACGTATTGATCAAAAGATTCCACCTGGCCTTGAAGTTTAATGCCATTAACCAAAAAAATGGAAACAGGAATACGTTCTTTTCTTAATGCATTTAAGAAAGGGTCTTGTAAAGAGTGCCCTTTGGACATGGTGTGAGTTCTCCTCGATTATTATTACAGGCTTAAAGGCCATTATTCACGATCTTTAGGTGATCAAATATATAACAAAGACACGTTTTGGCCGGACATATTAAGACGCAATAAAGGCTTCAAGTCTAGAAAAAACTGATGTCTTCATCAGTGTATCATCAGTTTTGAAAGACGTCAGGTCTGGCCACTGACGCTGCCAGGTCATTTGGCGCTTCGCTAACTGGCGAGTTGCCACCAGCGCTCGATACTGAGCTTCAGCTTGATCATGCAGGCCGTCCAAATACTGCCAAATCTGACGATAGCCAACACTGCGCATAGCGGGCAAGTCAGCATGCAAAGCCGGATTTTGCTTCAATGCGGCCACCTCATCAACAAAACCTGAGGCCATCATGAGTGATAAGCGAGCCTCTAATCGTTGATGTAGCTGTGACCTGTTACCAGGCCACAACCCCAATGCCAACACGTTAAAACGCTGATTGACAACGCTGTCGCCCAGCTGAGTGTTTTGTGAAGCAGCCAACCAATCAGACAAAGGCTTACCCGTCAGCTGAAAAACTTCCAACGCTCGCTGAATCCGCTGCTGATCATTTGGGTGCACTCGTTGCGCTGTAACCGGGTCAACGGATTGCAACTCATGATGCAAAGCAGGCCATCCTAATTGCGTTGCTCGAATCATAATCTGATCTCGAAGCTCAGGGTTTGCAGAGGGCAACTCCGCCAACCCACGCAGCAAGGCTTTAAAATACAAAAACGTCCCTCCTACCAGGCACGGAATTTTGCCCTTTTTGGTAATTTCATGAATTAATTCTGAAGCCTGCTGACAAAAGTGCTCAACAGAATACGATTCTGAGGGATCACACACATCTATTAAATGATGTGGCGCCAAACTTAATTCAGCCAAAGAAGGCTTAGCGGTGCCAATATCCAGGCCCTTATAGACCATCGCCGAATCAACACTGATGATTTCAAGCGGGAAACGCTGGACACATGCAATGGCTAATTGGGTTTTACCGATGCCGGTAGGACCCATGATGAGTACAAGAGGAGTAGAAAACGCTTTTGAATACGGCATTTATTAAAAGGCGTGAAAAAATAAAAAACAACTTATAACAATTACATATTACGAGCAATAGAGAGAAGCGCTTTACCCAGCTGATCCATGGCATTAGTAAGCGCCGTCATTAGTGCCGCGTATTGATTAAGAAAGCGCTGAGCTTCTAACATTTCAATCTGATTCAAGTTAGTGATATTATCTATCTCTTGATTAAGCGTATCGATAACAGCATCGGCATTATCTGGATGCATCATTGAATTAAATGTATCTTCGCTAATACCGTACACTTCTTCGGCAAATAGTTTAACTAGCGCACGATCGGACTTACCGTCAATATCACTAGAGGATTTTCCTGCCAACCATTCATCATAATCCGATGTGCCATCTTCCCCGCCGAGGTGCATGAAACCTTCAATTACGCGCTCTGAGTAATACAATTCCCCTTTGGTTTCATCGTATTCGCCAACTTCATCTACATAACCTGAACCTTCTGATGTAACATCAACTCCATTTTCATCATAAACAGTTGTTTTAAAATCCGTACTCGCATCGTCCCAATCTTGACCCTCGGTAGTTGTTCTAGTAACTTCAGCTGGCCCACCCTCCGGGCCTAACTTTATTTTTACCCCATACTGACCACTGGTAATCAAAATATCACCAGAACCATCCTCACCATCCCCGTACGCAAAATCTATTTTAATTGGTCCACTCGACGTTTCAAATACGACACTCTCACCATTGTTAAACGCATCACTTACATTAGTGACCCCGCCTAGACCTTCGATATTATTCGAATTTTTAGCAAAAAATTCATCAATATTGTTTGCATCTAAATATACAGTGTTACCGTCATCATCAGTCCAGGTAATTTCATTGGCATCCAACATATAAGCTTTGTCATCAACAATAACGAGAAAATGGTCTTCACCAACAGGGATGATCGTATCATCAGAATCGTTTCCATCTACATCTTCACTTTCAATATCAGGAGACGTTACATCCACTTCCCCTACTGCACTGGAATCGGTTGCGTTCAAACCTCTAAGCATGGCAATCAAATCCGTAAGACTTGCCGCCATCAGCATGTTTTCTCTAATGACATTAACAATCTCCTGCATCCGCCCTTCAACCAGTTCAAACTGACCGAACATGTATGAAAACAGCGCTTCAACAAATTCATTTGTTGTATCAAAGTCACCACGACTCGGCTGGCCACTATCAAAAGTTACATCGCTCATACCGGCAACGTCGCCCCCGTATATGCATTCGACGTAAGCTGATCAACCAATTGCGCAATTCGCTCCGCAATTTGTCTGAAAATTTGCGCCAACTCTTGAACCAGCTGATACATGTGTCCCAGTTTTTGAACCACAGCATTCGCTTCTTGCATCGTGGCATCCGCATGGGCGCCGAGTAAATTTGTAACAGCGTCTAACATTTCCTTTTGCGCACTCGCCAAATCTCTAATAACAGGAATTACATTATCTAAAACACCAACCGACGCACCAAGAATATCAGAGGCCAAACTCGAGCCAAAACCAAAAGCAGCGAATAAACTTTCAACGGCCTTGGTAGCTGCAGTTGCCAGCTTTAATCTATATTGAACTTTGGTTAATTCCATTATCTTTTTTCCAGCAGATAATTGGAATTCAGCCCCCTCCAGCATCTTTTTTGATTGAAGATTTTTAAAATTCAAATTCTTATTAATTGCTTTCAACATTGTTTGAAGCTCTTGATTGGAAATATCACGCATTACTTGACGCTGTTCTAACGAAAGTGTATTCATCATATATCCAACTTTATCAGCCACCATTGCAACTAATAAGAAAATATTACCATTGAAATTATCAATATCAATTTTAGGCATAGGTGGAAGCCGAGCATGAAAATCAACTCTAGGCGAAAAGCTTGAAATTAGATCATCACCGTATGTATACCTATTTGATACCCAATCTATATATTGGTGGCTATTCTTGAGCACTTCCTCTGTGCCACCCACCTGGTGATTTCCAGCATCAAATCCTGCTTTAGACATAACATAAATACCTTATATTGGTCATTTCTACACAAGCGTTCTTTCAACTATTTTTAAGGCCGCATTATAGTAAATCTCCATTATTCTGCGGATAGTTTGAAGTTGAGCGGAACCAAAATCACTGACAAGGCTTTGAAACACATCCAAAGTTATATCATATTGACTTTGCTCTCTTTTAATTACTGCCTGCATTCTGTTTTTAGCTGCATTATTAATTGCCACCAAATAACTGCTCAACGCATCTTTTGCTTGAAAAATACCTCTACCCATAACATCCGTACCGGGCATTACTTTTTCGGCACGCGCCCCCAGCAATAAATTAGCTGAAAATCCTTCAACATTTTTATATATTTGCCAGGCACGATTTCCATCAAAAGCTTTATCAATCATGGTATCTGCATTGATTCCATTAAAAACCGACATAATGTCAGGCAAATCATCATCCATTATGCTTTGACCAAAATAAGCCTGATACAGTTCGTCAAAATCTTTACCACTGTCCTCCGTTCTATTAAAAGCTTCGCTATAGAAACTCTTAATCTTAGACACCCACGATTCAAGCCCACTTTGAGTAGTGGGCGTTGGCAGATCAGCAAAAGTCTCAGTCTCTTTCTTAGAAAGCTCTAATGACGTATTAATAAACTTACGGTAGCTCTGCTTGTAATCAACCAAACGATCGTATTGACGCTCCATTTCTTCTGCTTGCAATGCCGAAAAGTTTTGCATTTGAATCAAAGACAACTGCCCTGCAAGCAAAACAGCTGTCAGCAAATCCATTTTTGGATCCTCTATTAAACGCTCATAACTTTCAAATAATTGATCCGCGGCATACGCTTCTTGCTCCCAACTATCTAACTTCTTGATTGCAGCATCGTATTCTGAACGATTTAAATTATTAACGGAATCATTAAGGTTTTCATGAGCCGCATACCCCCCCACATTACCGCCTGACATCTTTTAAATAGCCCTCTATTTATTCTGATTTATGGAAGAAAGCACTTCATATTTAGAAGCCAAAGTAGCTTTATGTTTTAGCATCGCTTTATCAACATACCCCAACTTTTCAAGCTTAGTAAGCAATTCAAAACTCTTAGAAAACATGTCCCAGTTAGACTGTTTAAAATAACATTCACACAAACGAAGATAACCAAGCGCAAACTTAGGATTTTGATGAATAGCAGAAAGGTAGATTTTTATCGCATGATCATATTCATTACGCATTTGGAAGCACATACCCAAAGCAATAATAAATGTTAAATTTTTATGGTCCATACAAACCAACACATGGAAAATCTCACCGGCTGATTTATATTGATGTTGTTTATATTGAGAATAACCTAACGCATATAGTGCATCCAGCATTCTATCTTCAACTTTAAACAAGTTCTTAATCGACAGATTATGCTCCATGACGTCACGAAATAGCTGCTTTCCAATACCACTATCATCATCAACATCAAGCTTATCAATAGCATCAATTATTTGATCAACAACTTGTTTTTTTCTATTCATTGCTACAATTCCAAATACTTAGCCTATATTATATTTTTTCTTTTATTGTAAAAAACTCGCTTCATTTTAACGTCCTTACCATAAAAATTACTGCAATCACCATTGTAAATAGGGCTACCATTTAAAAAATCAGACTTATTTTTAGTGTACTCATTAGGATTGAGGTTTTTCATATTATTCTCGATACGCGTAACATCAAGATTCCATCGCCTTTTCTTGTTAATCGTACTCAGCTGCTGATCTGATTGATATTCTTGATAGAATTTTTCTTTAGACTGGTTAAAAGAATCATACAACGCCACTTTATAGCGAGGCGATTCTTCATATATACAGATTTCCTGATCATCCTGACCTGTGACTTGTTTAATCTTTCCAGTTAATTTCTTAAATAGATTCATCATAAGCGTTTCAACTCAAGCATCAGGTTCATAATCGTACAAAGAAATGATACCTGCATGAATTTGAGAAATCTGTGTCAGTTTGTTTTCCAGAGTAACCTCACACTCAGATAGTTCGAACTTAATATTTTCTTTATTCTGTTCAAAATCTTTTAATAAGAGGCTAAAATCATCATTAATATCATTGAAGCTTGGACAATTGAGTTTAATCCAATGATTTAATTCATTTACATTAAAGATCTCTAACTTTTCGCCTACCGCCTCGTATAGCTTTTCTTGATTTACTCCAAAATCGTCATAGAAACGAGTCTCCTTGGAAATTAAATGAACCCACTTAAGCAGATCAACACATTGCTTCAATTGTTGATTACAATTTTCTAAGCGATTTATTATTTCATCGATCTCCCGTTTTCTAATTTCATAATCATAAATCAAAGCCGAAAGCTTAAATTCATGATTATCTAATGTTTCTCCTGCACAATAATTCATGCTTTAATCCCAAAATCGAAATCAACTATCGAACCATATAAGGTGAAAATTCAAAATTCTTACTTTTAGGTCGAGTGGTCGCACGTTTGGCTTGTTTTTTTGTTTCCAATGGCGCCAATTTATCAAGTTCTTGGTTAATCATTTTTTGAATCTTCTTCACTTCATTAAGCTCATCTTTGCTCAGCTTTTTTAGTGCTTGAGTCACTGTACCATTCATTTCTTCTTCAATTTTTAACATTTTGTAGTTTTCTTTCAGCTTATTAAATTGGTGATTTATTTTATTCAATTGTTTTTTTTGCTCGAATATCTTTTCATACTCAGAACTTACTTTTTTAACACTTTTAATTTTTTTTCCACGCATTCCTAAATTCCTCAGTAAATAAAATTTGATTAAAATCACATACCAGATTTAACAAGACATCATGACCCTTCTTCTAAAATGATTGATTTGCTTACTCTTCTTTTTAGTTTTTTGGCTCTGCTCATAACTGCGTTCAGCGTTATCAAGGAAGTTTTGGATGTCTCTGAACTCAATAGGTGACAACTGCTCAATGTAATACACAATCTCTTCTCGATCGCCCTCCACACACTCCACATCCTCCAACGATTGATCCAACGCATCCAGTCTCTGTTTTGCAATAACTATAAAAGAATCTGTCTTGTGGATAAGATCAATGTCTTTACTATATTGTTCGTCTTCAGAGCTGTGTTTTTTGTCTTCAGAACTATATTGTTTGCCTTCAAACGCTTGACCCATAAAATATAAAACTCATCACGATTTAGCTTGAAACAATTCTGAATGCGTTGAAGGTTCGTTTCAGCCACAATTAAGTAACAAGATGTAACATCTTATTCCACTCATCACTTTGCTGACCACAAGAATGTAACGAGTTGAAACAACATGGGTTTAAAAAATAGAATAGAATCAACATCACGCAGATACCCTACTTCTTAAAGGCATGAATACCCAATGTTTAATAGCCATGAATACGATGCCATCGATGAATTAATCGAAAACCAAAGGCAACAATTGCATGACGCAACCAATGACCAAGACAATTTATTGAAACGCTTCTTTAAAGAAGCGCTATCACCAGAAGACTATAAAAAAATAGTTAAGAAAGCCTCTGATTTAAAAAAGCAGTCACCAGAAAGTTTTCAGAAGGCTAAAAACGCTGCAGATAGCGCCATGGCATCCACATACGCTAACCAACGTCATGATGCTCAAAAAAAACTCAACAGAAAAGCGGCACACAAACGTACCTGGGTTTGAATCACATGGGCAACACAAAGAATGTTTTTTACGGATCAGAATACTAATTTATGGCAATAATTGAAGTCAGCAGCGCGCAACTAAAACAAAAATCAGATCGATACGGTGGTCTTCGCTCGGAAGACGGTCGCGGCACGTTCAAAGGCAAGCAGGCCAAGGTCGTTAAAGGCGGCCAATCCATGTTGCTTCAAGCCGCAGAAGAGGCTGGATTCGCCGCCAGCGAAAGACGGCATAAAGATCTTTTTGAAAGAAAAGTCCAAGCCAGAGGTCACAACCTATTAAAAAGCCAAGAAGAAATCGAAGAAATCGTAAAAAAAGCACCGAAAATAAATAAAAATCGACAGCTTGAAACCCTTCTAAAAGAAATCCTGAGTCACACCAACTTAACCCACGACGCGATTCTTAAGAAACTTAATAAAACCTACAAAGATGTCAGTTTTAAATATATTGCACTTCAGCACTTACACAACAAACTAGAAAAAGCGCTACAAAGAGCCATTCAAACCAACAACATCAGATTGGCAAACAAGCTTACTGGGTGCCTCCACCATATTCGTTTAGCACTGAATGCCATATTAAAATCGACTTCTAAGCGAGACTTATTAGCAGGCCTCAATGTGATGCAAATCGCAGAAGAATTTAATATGAGCTCTGGGTTAGATGACACGGAAAATCTCGTTAGCTTTTACAGAGACGCTGTGCTGGATTACAAAAGCTTGAGCCTCGCTTATCAAAAATTATTAGACAAATACGGTGTTGAACGTTTTTTTGTGGGCATTGATTATTTATTGCAAGCTCTCGGATCCGATTTAGGCTCGAAAGGCTCTTCCATTAACCCTAACAATTTAAAAGCCATTATTCACGATATTGAGCAGCTAAGAACATTGAAACAGGTTTACCAAGGCCTACATCAAGCACTTAAAAACATTAAGCGACTGTCCTTAGTGAAAACCCATACGCTGTGTCACGATGTCATAAAAAAATTACTGATCATTCAAAAGAGGCGCTCTGTTGATAACAAATTTTTAACCGATATAGCCGCATCGGCAGAAATCTACCGTTCAGACCAAAAGATACACTTATTCAATCGCGTTGTTAGCCTAATACGCGAATTACCCGAAAAAATTTTTATGGATAACAAATCTCGAGATCAAATTCTTGAAGATTTACAAGAAACCATGGACGACCTCATTTTTGAACTCGAAGACGAAGGTTAAAACACGCTAAGATAAAGGCCCAATATGGAAGAAAAAGAAATTCAAGACGTCATCACTGAATTTGGCAAACAAATGGGTATTCCTGATTTAGAACTCGATTTTAACGATCAGTTACAAATCGAAGTAGACAGTGGCGAAACTTTACACATCGAACGAGCCGATGCCAGCTTATTGGTTTACATATCATTTGAAGTTTTACCCTATATTGTCTCTAGAACCCTAGAAAAGATGTACGTTGAAACGAATTATAAAGAAAACAACACAGAACCTCTGAAAATTGGCTTATACAATTCTAATATTGTGGTTGCCGTCCATATCAATCAATCGAAACTGACGACAACGCACTTGATCCAATCAGTGGACACACTTTGGAACTTTAAAGCTCAAATCATTGAGTAGTGTTTAAAATGCAACAGAGAGAGAATCTACATGGTCGATATAGTCCGCTTCCAAACCGGTGTTGAATCCTTCTTACCTGACTATGATCGTGTTTTTCATGGCGTTTTTCCAAAAGAAACCTCCTTTCAAACTCAAGGTGAAGCCATTGAAAGGCACATGACGAATATCTTCAGTCAATATGAGACCGTGCAAGAACAATTATTCAAATCAATAAAACCTTATACTTTCTCCGCAGCCATTACGACACCAAATAAATATCAAACCTATTTAGATTCTACTCGTCATGTATTAAGAGCACACACGAACCGTTTTGCAAAACAAAAAAACCGCAAAACAAGTTCCTTGATGAAGAATGCTGCTGCTTTATTGAAAAATTTACAATCCGATACGCACTTGCTCAATCTCTACAAAGCCGCAACGGTTAAAGGTTAAAGGTTTAAATTCAATGTCAAACGAAACATCCCTTCCCGCTCAGTCTGCACCACTCGATCATCTCCGAGAGCTTTCTGAACAAGAAATTGAATGGATGCTCCAAATTGGGTATTTATATATTCAATTGGAAAAATGGGATACGGCAAAAATACTCATTGAAACGTTATTGGTTTTTGATCCCGGTAATATCGATGGCTTAGTTAATTTAGCCTATGTGCACATGGAAACCGCCAATTTTGATATGGCCTTAAAAATTTGTGAAAAACTCTTAAAAACTTCTTTGACTTTCCGTGGTCGAGAATACGATCGCTCCACAATTGAAAAGCTCAGACGCCTGACCCTACAAAAGATGACCGACCAAAAACGTAACCGAGATCAGAAATAAAGTTCAACTTCTTTAACCTACAGCAGACTTTTTATGAAACAACAGCTCATTAAAATCGGAACTCTACTCAGCGGCCGAAACGACTTACTGGTCGCAATCGTTTTAATGTCAGTCATCTTTATGATGATTTTACCCCTACCCACCTGGTTAGTAGACGTATTAATTGGTTTCAACATCGGTCTTTCTGTTATCTTACTTATGGTCGCCGTGTACCTCATTACACCGCTTGAATTCATTGCATTTCCCTCCATTCTCCTATTAACAACGCTATTTCGTCTGTCGTTATCAATTACCACCACACGACTTATTTTATTGGACGCCGATGCAGGCCAGATTATCGAAACCTTTGGTAATTTTGTGATTGGCGGTGACCTGGTAGTAGGTGTGGTTGTGTTCTTAATCATTACTGTCGTGCAATTTATTGTGATTACCAAAGGGTCTGAGCGGATTGCAGAGGTCAGCGCGCGTTTCTCACTGGATGGTATGCCCGGAAAACAAATGAGTATTGACAGCGACATGCGCGCTGGACTCATCGATATGGAGCAAGCAAAAAGCCGACGCCAAGATGTTGAAAAAGAAAGTCAGCTGTTCGGTTCGATGGATGGTGCGATGAAATTCGTAAAAGGTGATGCAATTGCAGGCATCATCATCATTATTGTCAATATTATTGGCGGTATTACCATCGGCATGATGCAAAACGGCCTCAGTTTTGGCGAAGCCGCACAACTTTACTCTATCTTAACCATTGGGGATGGTCTAATAGCCCAAATTCCTGCTCTCATTATTTCAGTTACAGCCGGTATCATAGTTACCCGTGTGACCACGGATGAATCGGAGGACCTAGGTACGGACATCAGCCGACAGGTTACTGGTAAACCCAATGCCTTAATCATCAGCGGTGTGCTCTTAGTTTTATTTTCACTTATCCCAGGTTTTCCAAAAGCCGTATTTATTATCTTTGGTTTATTACTTCTGGGAGGTGGCTGGTACCTAAACAAAAAAACCAGTATAGCCTTAGATGATGAGGTTGATTATTCATCACTAACCGCTGATAACGACGCACCAGGGGCCAGCAAAAAAGCGGTATCACATTCAAAAGATGAATTTAATATTACGGTTCCGATTATTCTGGAAGTGGATGAGGACGCAGAGCCCTACTTTGACGTCAATAAACTCAATAAAGACATGATCGAGCTCAGAAGAGCCATGTACCTCGACTTAGGCGTTCCTTTTCCAGGCATCCACGTTCGTTTTTCGCAAAGTGTTGGTCAAAATACGTATCGCATTATGCTCAATGAAAACCCCGTTTCTAAAGTCGACTTTATACCTCATCATGTTTTTGTTCGCGGGTTTGAACGACCAAGCTTAGAAGATGTCAATATTCCTTATGAACGTCGTAAAGAATTTTTACCTGATACAGAAACTCTATGGGTTTCTGAAGAATACCTCGAGTATCTGGATAAAATTGACGTTAACTATATGGAGCTACCACGATTAGCCACTTACCATCTGTCTTTCGTTTTACGTAAATATGCGGCTATGTTTGTTGGTATTCAAGAAACAAAATACCTATTAACCAAAATGGAAGATAAATATTCTGAGCTCATCAAAGAAATTCAACGCATACTACCCATACAGAAAATTGCCGAAATTTTCCAACGCCTTGTAGGCGAAGACATTTCAATAAGAAACTTAAGAACCATTCTTGAATCTCTGATTGAATGGGGACAAAAAGAAAAGGAAACTGTTCTGCTTGCAGAATACATTAGAGGTAACCTAAAACAATACATCAGCTATAAATACAGTAACGGTGAAAACATATTACCTTGCTATTTATTAGATCAAGATTTAGAAGAGACGATTCGTGGTTCGATTCGACAAACTTCTGCAGGGTCGTATCTCGCCTTAGAGCCCAGCATCACCAGCCAATTCATTGAAGGTGTACAGCGCGTCATTGGGAATCTGGCTGAAAAACCCTTTAAACCCGTGTTGTTAACGTCGATGGACATTCGTCGTTATGTTAAAAAACTGTTAGAAGTCGAATTATACGATTTGCCGGTGCTATCTTATCAGGAGTTAACTCAAGAAATCGTTGTACAGCCTATTGATCGAATAAGTTTACAATAATGAGCACTTAAGACACTCTAAATGTGATGAAGCTATGCTAAAACAACCCGAAATTCTTCAAAAACTTCAGTCCAGCGTCGCCCACAAACAGGCACCTGAAGCACTGGGGAAAATCATCGAAGTCAAGGGAACGATGATCAAAGCCATTTTGCCCAAAGCAAAAGTGGGGGCATTATGTAAGATCGTCAATATTCATGATAAAAAAAATTTCTACGCCGAAATTGTCGGCTTTACGGATCAATACGCCTTACTGACACCCTTGGGTGATATCGTCGGTATTGCCAAAGAATCCTATGTACAATGCTTTGACAGCACGCACTCCATCCAAGTCTCACCAGATATGGTCGGCCATATTTATGATGCCATGGGTAAACTCAGAGATAAAACCGACTTTCAATTCAGCAACGCGTCGGATTGGCCAGTCTATGCAGACCCACCCGACCCTCTCGATAGAAAAATGGTCGAGAATCATTTTTCATTGGGTATTCGATCAATCGATGCACTGCTTACCTGCGGTGAAGGCCAACGAATTGGTATCTTCGCAGGCGCCGGCGTCGGAAAAACCACACTGCTGGGCATGATGGCCAAAAACAGTGAAGCAGATATCAATGTGATCGCTCTCATTGGTGAGCGGGGGCGTGAAGTCAACGAATTTCTTTCTCGAGAGTTGGGCGAAGAGGGCCTCGCAAGATCCGTTGTCATCATTGCAACCTCTGATCGCCCCCCCATGGAGCGAGTGAAAGCGGCTTTCGTGGCAACGGCTGTTGCAGAATATTTTAGAGATATGGGTAAAAAAGTCCTGTTGTTAATGGACTCCGTCACTCGTTTTGCCAGAGCTTATCGTGAAATTGGCCTGGCAGCGGGGGAACCCCCCACCCGCCGAGGCTTCCCACCCTCGGTTTTCAGCGCCTTACCAAAACTGCTTGAGCGATCGGGCAACTCTGACAAAGGCTCCATCACCGCTTTTTATACCACCTTGGTCGAAGGTGATGATATGTCCGATCCTATTGCAGATGAAGTACGCTCCATTCTCGATGGTCACTTAGTGCTTTCACGAGATTTAGCGGATCAAGCACACTACCCTGCGATTGATGTGCTCGCCAGTAAAAGCCGTGTAATGGATGCCGTTGTTGAAAGCCAGCATCTGGAATCCGCCAACGAAATAAAAAAATTGTACGCCAAATACAATGAAATTGAATTATTGGTTCAATTGGGTGAATTTAAATCCGGCAACGACCCTGTTGCAGACAAAGCGGTTAAACGAATTTCTGCTATTAAAAAGTTTTTGCAACAACGACCGCACGAAAATATTTTGTTTTCAGAAACCATTCCAGCACTGGTAAAACTAGCGAGCTAAACCATGAAAAAACAAATTGTAGACATTCAGAGTCGCCGCGAAGACCAAGCGTTAAAAACCTTTATCGATAAAAAAAACATTTATGAAGAATATAAAAAAGAACATGAAGAATTGAAAAAAAGACTCGCTGAATTTAGAGTGTGGCGTGCCGAAGAATCAACTCGTGTATTTGATGAATTAAAAAAGGAACCTGTTTCAAAAAAAGAACTGGATAAAATCAAAGAAAAACTAGCTCAATACAAATTTGAAGAATTGGCATTAGCCGAAGAAGAAATGAAGCTTTCTACCCAGCTTGTTACTTACGAAGAAAACAAAGACAAAGCCTACCAAGAATATCAAGACAAGCGCATACGCAAAAACAAATTTGAAAAGGTATACAAAAAGACTAAAGCCAAAGCTGAATACGCGAAGAATAAAAAAGAAGAAAACGAGATAGACGAAGATATGATTCTTAATTTTAATTTTGATTAAATTTTTTTAAAAACCAGCTAAAAATGGATTATTAAGCGAATAGGGACGTTGCTAAAAAAGTAAAAAATTGAGTATTTGAGAGAACGCAGTTATGACCATGCCGGAAACCGCCAAAAGCTTTTCAACCAACTTAGCTTTCATCAGCAACAGCTATACCAACTCTCTCTATACAAATCAGGCTATTGAAAGCCATAACGAAGCCAAAAGAGAAGATGCCGAACGTAAAGCCGAACTGAAAAAGTCTTTAAACAGTTTAATAACGGATGTAAATCGTAAAAATCATCAAAACAGCTTAATCTCAGCTCAAAATAAGGCGCAATCGAACACCAGTCTTGATAAGTTACAACAGCAACTGATCGCGCAAAACAAAGTGCAAAACAAAGTGCAAAACAAACAAACATCCTGGACAGACATTACCAAAAACGGAAATCTACCTAAAAGCATTGAAAAACAAATTGCCAAATGGAATACACAACAAAGTCAAGGTAGCAGCATCTCAACCAAACAAGCTCAAGCCGCTTACGATACGCTCAAGTCTTTGAACAATAAGCAAATGCTCACGGCATTAACCAAAGCCAATCCAGACTATCTCACTAAAATGCAGCAAAAACTGCCGCACAACTTAAAGCAAGCACTGAACAATCGAATGTCTCAAATCGTAAAATACGTGCCAGAGCTGCCTCAACAAAAAAACGCACAAAACTCCGGGACAATGGAAAGTCGATTGAAAAGCCAATTGGCCAACATTCTCAGTCCGGAGAAAAAGCTGGCATTTTTGAAACAACAACCTCAGCACCTACAAACCGACTTTGCAAAAAAACAAGGCGACGCCTTATCCAGAGTACTGAACTTTATGCCACCTGAAAAAACAGATAATTACCTCAAACAGTTGCCACCAGAAATTCAAGAAAGCGTTCAAACACATATCAATGATAATAAATTAGTCGATGAGACTAAAACAGAGGAAACGCTTAATTCGCCTAAAAATCTTCGAACCGAAGAAATTGAAGAAACCTTAATGACATTATCGCCTGAAGAGCAAGTCGAGTTTTTAGAAGAATTAAATCCTGAGCAGATTGAGGAACTGTATCAAAAAAACCCTGATTTACTGAATCAACTGCTGACTCAAATGCCTGATAAACTTCAGCAATCCATTGCTAATATGGCCGCTCAAGAAGCAAAAAACTCACAAACTGAGGCGACATCCAAGAGCAAAACCAGCGCTTCCGATGAATCCAGGTCTGAAGATTCGCAAGACACTCAAGCATCGAATTTCTCTGAACCGGATTCGAGTAACCAAGTAAACGAAAATACTAATATCAAAAAAAATAATGACGATCAACAAGAAGGCGGTAGCTCTAAAGAAAACAACCGCTTTGACTTCTCATTTCAATCCAATGGGTTTGCGTCTGAAGATGGCTTAGAAGACTTCTCAGAGGAAATAGCGATCGGCCTGTCTGAAATTTCAAACCAAATCCAGCAGTCCGGTATTTTTAATCACCAAGCCCAACATAGTGAAAATAACCAGCCCGTTGCTTCAAAACAATCGGATCTTAAAGTGGCATTTGAAAAACTGGCCAATAAGCTGGTTGCCCGGATGAGTTTGATCAATACAGATTACCAAAGTGGTACACAAACCCTAGCACTGAAACTCAACAATTCTGCGTTCAATGGCATGGAAATTTTCATAACCAAATCTGACGGGGGTTGGCATATTACGTTTTTGACGCAGGATAGCGACTCATTTCAATTCATGTCAGAGAAAACAGCCGAGCTCCAAGCGTTCCTTGAATCCAAATTAGATACCAGCCCCGAAGGTGGTTCTAGACAACACATCGAAATCGATGTAAAGGAAAGCGACCCTGAAGAAGAGCAAGGCATTAAGGTAGGCGAAGCCCACCAAGCCCTGTTCCAAAACCCCCAAATGCCATTAACCTCACTGTCGATTTAACTACTTAACTATTAAGCTTAATTCCATGAACAACGCGAACTCTATCCAGTTTCCTTCAATTCCAGCCATAACAGCCAGCTTTAATAATCAACTATTAATTAAGTCTGCTGCCTGGAACGTCACATTGGCCAATCAGGATTACCAGATAAAAATGCTCAAAAAAGAAATGGCCCAAGAAGGTGATTCGTTAACACAAGCAACACCCGCAATGGCCATTAAAATAGAACTGACTTGGCAATCTCACCCTTGCAGCCTTCACCTAAGTCCGGCTTTTATTTATTACCTATTAGGCTGGGAAGATACTGATATTGATCTATCACAACTACCCCCTGCTCAACAGTTGAAAACTTTTTCTGTCATAGTAGCGCTATTCAGAGAAGCGGCAAAGCAGAACGCTTACCCACTCACTTTCCAAGACATTAGCCTAGTCAACCTGCTTAACGACAATGGACCTGACGATAATGGACCTGACGACACTGGGCATTACGACACTGGCAGCCCCTTAAGTTTCAAATACAGTGTATCAAACCAGGCGCATTCATCCGAAGCACATCTAACTATGCAAGAAGACCTGTTAGCGGAACTGTATGAGTGGCTAACAAAGCAAGCATCTGAACAACAGACGCCAAGGTTAGTGTTACCACTGAGTTTTTCGTTATTTAAATCCGGCTGTAAAGTTGATAGCGAGTTGCTCGAAAGCCTCAAAATTGGAGATGTCTTGTTAATGGATGGCGATCAAACCAGAGACTGGGGCATTCGTTTAAACGAAGAAGAAACCATTCTATTAAGCCAAAGCGGCGTACAAGCTTATGCTAAGGATCACAATTCATATGATGCCGGCTCGCTTCATAAAGTCGACGTGTTTAGTGATAGCTTTTTAACCACTCATAACGAGGCTAACTCACTGCTTCATTACTTTACACAGCTACTTCATGCGCAAACACGCAACCGTACATTAACTGTTAACAACGTGCCATTTGCCTCAGGTAAAGAAGTCCGCATCGGTAATCGCTGGGGTGTTTGTATTGAGTCCTTTATCAACCACGGCTAACGCTCAGTCGTACCTTCCTCATGTTCTGGCTCTCTGTGTTCCTGCTGATCAGCCGAAGAAGACTTAGCTTTTTTATTTATCGATTTATAAAGCATTTGCATTAACACCTTAATTGTCAACTCAAATCGCGCTAACAAGGCTAGCTTTTCAACTGGCGCCGGCCAGAACCCCAACCTAACCTCTTCCATAAATTCTTTAATATTGGCTAGCAGTTCTTGCAGCGTATTATCCAAAGTGGCATGCGTCCCCCAAAGAGGGCCTGAAACTGACGTCAAAAACGTCGAATGATTGGCTGTCGCCCGCATGGAAGCAGCTAATGAAGGCAGGCGGCTGCGGCCTGTCGAAAGCCCTTCTACCGAACTCAACAAAGAGGATCGATCAAGCCCTTGTGCTGCCGTAGGTCGCCCAGCACTAACATGATTTCCGACTTGAGGTGATTGAGTTGCCGTCATGCCCCCATCATACCTAAATTTGACTTAAATTTCGGCAAACGATTGCATCCAAATATTTACAATTCAATTAAATTAACACATCCTTCGTTACACAAGACTCACAATCTGTTGACAGAATGATCACATCCTGTAACAATCTTTACTTAATGTTACAAACCCATTTCATTACTAAGAAAAATAAAAAAACTAAGGCCTGGAAGCTTAAATAACGCTCTCAAGGAAGCAAATTATGACTGTTTGGATCAATACCACGGCTCTATCGCCGAGCAATGTAGATAATCATTTACATTTTGATGGCTTGTCCGTGGAATATGCTGACCACAGTCCTATCAATTTATATCAAACGACACACCACAAAGCCCAACAGCAAGCCCCAGTCGACCGAAGAGACATGGAGCTCGCAGCCCATCACGCTGGCGCCACCGATCGTGGCCCTGCAATGACACCCAATCGCGGCAGCCACCCCATTTTCAATGCTGCTGATGACGAAGCATTTCGTCGACTGCGTAAAAATGCCGACAGTCCCGTTACGAAGATTGAAAATTCACATGCCGGCCAAGGTTTTCACCACTCTGAAAACGGTCAAGGTAAATACATCCCTGTTCCTACTCGATACTGGGTCGTTTAATCAGTTTCTGATATCATCTGATCCCTTTACTTTTTTCTCGTTAGGTCAGACATGGAAACCGCTGAATTAAACTCTCCCACTTTTCTAACTGAATCCCCAAATCTAACTGAAACCTTAAAAAAACAGCTGCACGACACTATTTTGTTCATCGATGGCGCCATGGGCACCATGATCCAAAAAGCAGGTCTAGAAGAAAAAGATTACCAAGGTGATGCCTTTAAAGAGCATTCTTTCCCTCTCAAGGGCAACAACGACCTACTCAGCATCACCAAACCCGATTTAATCAGAGACATTCACCTGGCCTACTTGAGAGCAGGTGCGAATGTCATCGAAACCAATACCTTCAATGCCACCCAAGTCGCCCAGGCAGATTACGGCCTGGAATCCGAAGTCGTTAACCTGAATAAAGCCGGTGCCCAACGCGCCCGAGAGGCTATTGAACTCTTTAGATCCGAAAATCCCGACCAGCCCGCTTATGTTGCCGGGGTGTTAGGACCGACCAACCGAACGGCCTCTATCTCACCTGACGTTAACGACCCCAGTGCTAGAAACATTACCTTCGATACGCTTGTCGATCAATACTACGAATCCGCTGCC
>CAZECE010000064.1:0-4629 GCA_964510525.1 uncultured Pseudomonadales bacterium
CTGATGGTACCCAAACTGGTCTCAATGACCTTGGGCTTGAGTCTTGTGCTATACCTCAAGGAAACCTACCTAAAGCTGCTGCTCCCAGTGGCTACCCTATTTGGAACTCTTCATTTTGTGAGTCAAGCATTTGTGATTGACTCCTATTTCGAGATCATTCTATCTGCCTTAATCTGCACATTCTGTTACCTAGCCGTCGTTTATTGCAGTGCCTTAGATGTGAATGAACGCAAAAAAGTGATTGGTTTTGTAGCAAACAAGGTAAAAAGCGCATGAATGCCAAGACCCCCTATAATAATGTCCATCAATTTAATAACTTTCTAAGAAACAGCCAGGCTAAGCCTCTATTTTTAGATTGGCTTATTTTAGTTTGACTTGCATCACAAAGCAGATAAACCAGCCGTTCAGCATACTCCAATTTAATAGGATTTACTCTATGGTAAGTTTATAGTTTTATTTTGTGGTGTTTAATGAGGAAGAGTCCTATGTGTGCTAAGTATATGAAGATTAGGCAGCTTGTGGGTTTGTTCATGATGTTACTACCCGCATTTGTGTTTGCGGCAAACTCTCCAGTGCTTTTGTTTTCCGACCTCATTACGGGCCCTGACGTCGGACTAGGTGATGGTAAAGGCAGCGGTGTGATTGTCACTGTTTGGGGGCAAAATCTAGGTTCAAGTCAAGGTGATGGCACTCTGGAGTTTTGTGACAGCGAGGGCGTTTGCAGAGAGGGTTACCTCTACTACTGGAAAAATGCTGACGGTAATCTACCTGGGGGCCCTGCGAACTTGTTCGAGTCTCACGCCATGCAAGAAATTGCGTTCTCTATTCCTGACAGCGCACAAGGAACGGGGGAGATTCAACTGACCAAAGGCAACCGCACCTCAACACTGCCTTTTACTGTACGAGCCGGCACTATCTACCATGTCAAAAGCTCAGGCAGTGATAGCGGCGATGGCAGCTGGGATAACCCTTGGCTTACCGTGGGTAAAGGCGACAGCGTCGCCAATGCCGGAGACACTCTGTATATCCACAATGTGGATACCGGTCGCTATGGTGAAAGACGCAATATCTACAACAACAAGGGGTTCAAAGCCGACCAGAGCAATCAAATGGCGTACGTATCTTACCCAGACACTCGACCCACTGTCACCGGTCAACAAAACATGTTTTCCTACAATACAACGGGTATCGTATTCAGTAAGTACATGGTGTACAGCTCCACCTGTGCCGACGAATCTTTAAGCAACTGTTCAGGTATAAGCGGCTCAGACGGTATTGTGGCGACGGATTTTGGCCGTGTGATCGGCAATGCAGTCACGGATATCCCAGGCGGCTGTGCAACCGGTATGGCGGGAGCCATAACCACTGGAAAAGACAGAGTGTCCTACGCAAAAATTATGGGGAACTACATTTATGATTATGGGTGCATCAAATCAAACGATCTGCACCATACAACTTACATTACGATTCGAGACAATGATGACAACCGATCTTTTGGCCCCCCCGAAGTGTCGTATAACTATCTGAAAAACAACAGACCGAAGAACGGCTTGCATTTTTTTGATGAAAATGCAGGCTCGGGGGATGTTTGTGGTGACTTCACCGGAACGGTTAAAGTGCATCATAACGTTGTTGTCGATCAAGGAAGCGCAGGGATATTTCTCGAATCCACGTGTTGGACAGCTCCCTTTGAAATCTACAATAACGTCTTGATTAACACCGGTCTTGGTAGTGACAGTGGCACCAAAATGTTTGGCTCGGCCATTGTGGTTCGCCAAGGCACTAACGCGACGTCGAAGATCTACAATAACACCATTTACGAATGGGACAGAGAAAATTACACTGATACGCGTCAATCCTGTATAGCCGTTCTTGGCCAGAACGAGAGCCTCCAGCTCGAGATCAATGACAACCTGTGTTACGGCTTGGAAGACAAACCGTATCTGATGATCACCGACAGTTCTATGGTCGACAACGTGACTGGCTCTGGGAATCTGTTTTTTACAACAGCTACATCACCTACAAGAGCCGTGGTGCCTTCGAGTATAGGCTCAAGCGTCAGTGACCCCTTAATAACACTATCAGGGTCTCAATTCGCATTATCGGCTGACTCACCTCTTATAGGCAAAGCCTCAACTACCGTAACTCGAGATATATACGGCTTTAATAGAGGCATTAGCTCCAGTATTGGTGCCGTCGAATTTATTCGATCCGCACCATTACCACCCAGCAATATCCAAGCGGAAATCATTGAGCAGTAGGAGCCAAATCCCTTAGATTACCCAATTTGACCGATAGGGTGATTTGTTGTAATTTCCGTGACCTCGGATAATAATCGGACAGGCGCGGTGTTGTATTATGATAAAAATTGGGATTACTGAGTTGCACGGTATTGCCCAAGAAGTAATGGCTAATCCACCAGAAGGCGTGCGCTACCTTAAGGTCGATAACACCCCCATTTGGACCAACTTCTTTTTAAGAAGCTCAGCTATTGGTGTGTTGGACTATTTTGAAGGCGATGACTGCGATATTCTAGAAGCGCCGTTATTCCCAATTTTCACCCGGAAACCATGGGTGTATACACCCGCAAGATTTTCCGGAGCCACCAGCTTTAATTTTCTTGGGATACCCATTCCCAAGTTTATTCGGGTATTTTTGATTAAGCAGCTGATGCTCAGAGATAACTTTCTTGGATTAGTCTTTAAAAGTGAAGCCGGCGTTGAGACGCTGAAAAGTTACGGGCGCGTTAAAGATAAGCGCATTTTTGAGAAAGTGCATGTTGCCTACCCCTGTATGCGCGAGGTGGAAGATCAATACATTCGCTATAACACCGATAAAGTGAACTTTACGTTTAGCGGTGATTTCTTCAGAAAGGGGGGAGCGAGTGTTGTTGACGCCTTTGAACGTTTACAACAAGAATACGATAACATTGCTTTGCGTGTGTGCACGCTACCGGACATGGTTAGGATAAAAAATGACAAATTGCGTGTTAAATACTTAAACAAATTGAAAGCAAATTCAAATATAGAGTTTGGCCCCGTGCAAAGAGACGTGATGTTGCAAGAGGTGCTGCCTGAAACCGATGTGTTTGTGTCTCCTACTTTTCAAGAAGCCTTTGGGTTTGCCATTTTAGAAGCCTCTGCGTACGGCATCCCAGTGATCTCAACACGGCATTTTGCGATTCCAGAAATCATTGAAGACGGGGAAAGTGGATTTTTAATTCCGACCGCGCAATTTGACTACATTCGCAAGGGCAAAAAATACATCTTGGATGACATACCCCAAGATTTTCACGATTATATGACGGATCAAGTGTACGAGCATATGAAGACGCTGATCGAACAACCTGAATTGCGGCGTACAATGGGGCAAAAGGGATTAGCAATTGCACGAACCAAGTTTTCCTTCGAAGAGCGCAATAAAAAAATGAAACAAATTTATGACGAAGGATTGAAAAGGTTGGCCCAGAAAAAGTGACAGGAGCAGTAAAGTTGATTAACTTCCTCTTTTCGTCAATCCCATTAGACGGTCAAACAGAGACAACGATCGGCCAATTAGATAGAGCACAAAAATAAAAGCGGTTGGGGCTAATGCGATAACCTTACCTCTGCCAAATTTCACCAGCGTCAAAGCAACGCTTGTTGTGGCTAGGAAAAGCAGTAACGGTAGTAAATAAACGGCATTGAGAGTTAATAAGAGCAGCCCTATTAGCAACAGTGTTACCAACAGAGTGGCACAGGTAATGATGGCGACTTTGGACGAGACAAATGACTGGAACGAGATAAAGTCTTCCTTGCCATGCCATCTCTCCCGAGCAATAAACCCACTTAAAGTCGTTGGATAGCCATAGTGAAACACCGACAACTTTGAATTGTTGATAATTGTGGCGTGGGCAAGTTTTGCTTTCTGGCAAAAATCATAATCTTCAGCTGTCACCAGGTGCTCGGAAAACCCATTGATGGCCTGAAACAACGCCCGTGTCGTAATGAGGTGGCCAGAATTGATATAGGGGGCTTCGTACTGGGTTAACAAATTAAACCAATGCGTATTCAAGAAGGTACCATCTACCGGGGCAAGGCAGCGAGAGCCGGTGACGGTCATCGGGGTACGCTCTAGCAAGGGGATAACCGTATTGTTTAGCTCCTCTCCCCACTGCTGAGTGACTTGCACATCGGCGTCAATAAACACCAGGACGTCTCCGCTAGACAATGCGACCCCTTCATTTCTCAATTGAGCGATTGTGGCACCTGGCACGAGTTTGGTGCGAGCCCCATTTTCTTTGGCAAGATCAACCGTCTTATCCGTTGAACCATTATCTATCAGGATGATTTCGGTTGATGGCGGTGCATATTGCCTGATAGATCTAATTGTTTTTTGAATGAACGCTTCTTCATTGAGAGCAGGTATGATGACGGATACCGACATAATGGTTTTTGGCTTCGTTACGATATGATTAGGCGTGTTCAATACCTGTAAGGCGCTTGAATACACCGAGAGAAAGAACGATAAACGTCTATCGAATTAAAGGCAATATCCTCTTCCTATCGGATTCCTTAGAGTAAGAATGCACTATTTGAGGGTAATTTTCTTTGGAGGTAATTTAATTCGATTCTAAGGAGCTGAAAGGTT
>CAZECE010000065.1:0-4382 GCA_964510525.1 uncultured Pseudomonadales bacterium
ACATCACATGTTCGGCTACTTCCTTCGGATCACTCAGCAGCTCTTCCGCCAAAGCACGATCTTCTGATAAGGTGCTGCCCCGACGCCGCGTGCCCGCTATGGGCCGTAAAGTGACTTTTTTTCCTGAAGCCTCTTCTTCGCCTTCAAACTCACTGCGCACCAAAATTTCAGGAGAAGAACCAACAATATGAAAGCCACTCAAATTCAAATAAAACAAATACGGACTGGGATTTAAATAGCGCAGCGCGCGATACAGATGCAAAGGGTCATGCTGATAAGGAACCGACATACGTTGCGAGGGGACCACCTGCATCACATCCCCTGCGACAATATACTCTTTGATGCGCTCAACCTGCTGACAATACCCCTCTCGCGATGTATGAAACCCAATATTGGCTTCATCCACAGGCGTGGGGCGCGTTATTGAAAAACTACTGGCCGAGGCCGGTTGAGGCGCTAGCAACGCATTGGCCAATTCCGACAAGCGTTTGTTCGCTGCATCTAGATCGTGAATCGAACCTGAACGGCCATCGACAGAGGTAGTCCCATCCACCGTAAGATACACCACAATGCTGACCGTACCTGACAAGTTATCCAATACCACCATCTCATCAGACAGCATCAATAAAATATCCGGCAACTTTAATGGGTCTGCTTTCTGTAATTGCGCTTGTAATTTTTCTTCAAAAAAACCCACCGCATCGTATCCGACATACCCTACCAGCCCACCATAAAAGCGCGGCATTCCGGCTTTTTTAGAGGCGCTTTTAGGCACCTTAAACTGCTGATAATAGTTATTGAGATAATCGATCGGATCGTTAACCGTTTGGGTTTTTCGGCTCTGTTGATTTTCAACAGTGACGGTATGACCTTGGATTTTAATCCATTCTTTTGCGGGCAAACCGATAATGGAATAACGCCCCCAGCGCTCCCCACCGTGTACCGATTCAAATAAAAAAGAATAAGGCCCTTGAGCGACTTTGTGATAGAGACCTAAGCCGGTATCAAAATCGGCTAACACCTGCTTCACAATGGGAATGCGATTAAACCCCTCAGCGATTAATGACTTGAGCACTTCAGGCGTCATGCGTTTTGCCCTGCGTGGATTTGGTCGCGCATTTGCTGAATGACACACTCGTAATCCGGTTGCCCAAAAATCGCCGTCCCCGCGACAAAAGTATCCGCACCGGCGTTGGCCACCTCTGCGATATTGTCTACTTTGATCCCGCCATCGACTTGTAAGCGAATGTCTCGCCCAGAAGCGGCTATTTTCTCTTTGATGGCTCGCACCTTTTCAAGACAGCTGGGCATAAACTGCTGACCACCAAACCCAGGGTTCACCGACATCACCAACACCAAATCCAATTGATGCCAGACATACTCTAAACAGTGCAAACCAGTAGCCGGATTCAGCGCCAAACCGGCCTTGCAGCCCGCGCTCTTGATCAGCTGCAAACTGCGATCAATGTGCTCAGAGGCTTCAGGATGGAATGATATATAATCAGCTCCGGCTTCAATAAAGCGCTCAATCATTAAATCAACGGGCTTTACCATCAAATGCACATCAATGGGTACAGAAACCCCAAATCGCTTTAACGACGCGCAGACCATAGGCCCTACGGTCAAATTCGGTACATAGTGTTGATCCATGACATCAAAGTGAATGGCATCCGCTCCTGCAGAGACGACTCGCGCGACATCCTCGCCTAAACAGGCAAAATCCGCTGCTAAAATTGAAGGTGTGATCCAGGGTTTCATCGGCACGCCCCGCCAGAAAAGATCGGAATTAAGACAAAGGTAAACTAAGCAAAATGCTGTTACAAATTATAGAGAGTGCTTTTATAAAACTCACGCTTTTTTGGCTGTTTTTTGTGTTTACTCCGACCTCTGGCTATCCCTCAGCGGCGGCCACCGACAACCGGGTTAATCCAAACATCAACCATGAAGAACAAATCCGGCTCACGGATGTCTCCAACCAAGTAAACGATGGCAGCAATGTCACCTGGTTAACGACAGAAACAACTAATGAAACGAATGAACGTTTTCTAGCGCTTTACCGCGCCGATCAATCGGGCTTACGATACGGCAGTGTTTTAATACTGCACGATCGCGGCCAGCATCTTAACTGGCCTGGATTGCTTCAAGCCTTGCGGACCGAGTTACCACAGGAAGGTTGGGCAACATTGTCCGTCGCTCTACCTGATTTTCAAGAAAACCCTGACAACACAGAGGAGCCGGACAACAGAAAAACCTACTTCGCCATCAGTGAAGCTCGATTGAAGAGCGCCATTGATTTTTGGCAATCGGTGGAACAAGGGCCAGCACTCGTGATCACCTTTGGTTTAAGTGCTCACACGTGGTTTGCGGCGGTCCAAAACGGGCTCACACCTCCCAGCGTGCTGGGGCACTTATTAGTGGATGGATACCAATTATTGCCCGCCACAGAGTTTAATCTGACCGAGGTGGTGCTTGGTCAGACGACCCCCACCATGGAGTGGATCAAAAACACCGCCAATAACATCTCTCAAGGCGAACAGCGACACATCAAAGCGCAACAAAACAACCACAGTCTTTATCAAAGTTATCCACTACCCTCGCTGGATATGTTGACACAAACGGACACGGATTTGATTTTAAAAAAAGTCCGCCAGTGGCTGAATCAACAGGTTAAGCCAGTTTCGAAAACGCTTCAGTAGAACAGAATGTAACAAACACTTACAGAAAGCCCTTTCAACTCGCCCTCCTTTTTTAAGATCATTGTATTTATCTAAAAGTATTTAATTTAGACACATTAAAACAAGCACCATATATACAATCCGAGTACCCTTATGGAATTCACCGGTAATAGTAATAGCCATAGTAATATTCGCTCTGTAAGAGAAGATTTCAGAGCGAGCAATATTGAGTTTAAGGACAAAACCGGCCACGACGATACCGTCCCCCATTTCCTAGACGTTATGGTGCTTTCTTTTCGCATCAACGAATTACTGACCAAATCAGCGCTTACGGATTACAAAGACACCGTTGAGGAAATGGATAGACTGACGCGACAGAGCCGAAAATGGAATGCCCAAGCAGAAAAAATGTCCGCGGAAGAATGGGCTGCTGGTGTTTATGTTAACGAATCAGGCGACTTGGTTTCCTATTACAGCGAAGAATCAGAAGACATCAGATCGATTTCCGAAATATTGGAGGATAATGGTGGCTCTATCACAACAAACATTGTTATAGATGGACTAGGTGGCTCCCTCGATGATCATGAAGAAGCTTTACCCGTTACAGTAAGCCTAGATGTAACCATTTCTCAAGCTAAAGAAGGCGTTATTTCTGTAAACTGGGAAGGTGCTATTTCATGGACCTCAGAATCGTTTGCTGGCATTACAGACGAACCCGTTAATATTTCCGGATCTATATCGGACGTTACTAATAACTACTTCTCTTTTGAAGATGTTATAGATACCATTTTCGAAAAAATTGCGAAAAGCTGGATAGATAATTCCGATGATATCGAGTTATATTCCGTCCTAGCGAGTAAATATGTTGGTAATGGATCAAAAGAAAGTGACGACAAAAAGGGCACGGAAACAAAGGAATACCTTATAAATAGCGTCTATCAAGAATTAATGGATCAAAACATCGCAACAAGAGCCACCACGAATATTTTCAGGGCTATAGATAAAGAGCTTCAGAACGAGCCAGCTTCATCCTCTTTAAATAACGCATTCAGAGTCAGTTCGTCACAAGCGCTTCAAGCTTCTAAATTCACACAAGCCGATTCCGGATTTCAAGAATTGACTTTCGATCTATATGGTTTAAAGAACGTTGTAACCATTGACTGGCAAATAAATGAAGAGGGAAACTTGGAATACCAAGCCTATATACATCTTGAGCAATCATATACAGTCTCCTACGGTCGCGGTATTACTAAGAGAGAGCAAGACGCCAGAAAAAACAGCGATCGGTTAGCCATAGGTCGCGATGAAATAATCTTAAGTAGCTTTGCAGACTTTAGTAGCAATGATCTTTGGGGATATATTTTTAAAAATGTAATAAATGAGTTCAAAAAGAAACTTGTAGATGCACAGGCTGTGTTTGCAGATGGCCACACACCTAATGATTGGTTTAGAGATTTCTATCAAATCAAAAACGTAAATAAACGCGGGAAGGAAGTGAAGAGAAAAGACAATTTCAGGGAGTCCACTAAGGAAATTGAAACAGCTTTTTTCGGTAAAAATAAAAAAGCCCCTACAAGAGAAGAATGGGGGGACGCCATTAGAGATAGAATCATTCCTGAGCTTGATCTTATATCAAAAAGCCTGAGTTACGAACCCATTGGTAATTTGGACAATATCCAACTGACGAGCACTAATAAAGAAGGAGAG
>CAZECE010000066.1:0-18668 GCA_964510525.1 uncultured Pseudomonadales bacterium
GCCAATGAGGATGATCGCAAGGCCCGTTTGTTTCGAGCGACCGACCAAAGCGGACAGCAAATCTTCAGCAATGCGCGCTTTTTCAAGCATGACGCCCATAAAGACAAATAAGGGCACCGCCATCAAGGTCGGATTGGTGATGATGCCATACAACCGACTGGGCAAGGCCTGCAATAGATGCCAATCAAAAGCGTGTAAGAGCGTGCCAATGGCCGCGCAGAGAATGCCCACACCGGCCAAGGTAAAGGCCACGGGATAACCCGCGAGCATGGCCAGCGCGACCAGTACAAACATCAGTAAGCTGTAGTTATTTGTCATTTGGAACGGTAGTTATTAGTCATGAAAATGAGTTATTTGTCATGTTTGTTTGGGTTATGCCAGGTTTTGATTAACTCAGATAAGCCCTGCAGCGCTAACAGCACCGGGAAAATGAGCAATAGAGATTTCAGCAGATACACAAACGCCAAACCGCCAGCTTCGGAGGACTGCTCTAAAATGGTCCAGGATGAGACCACATACGGCAGGCTTAAGGTAAACAACAGGCCGCAAAAAGGCCATAAGAAGAGTACAGTGCCGCAACGTGTGACCCAGGCTTGTTGCGATGGGCGCAATCGGTTGAAAACTAAATCAACCGCAACATGTTTATTGTGTTGTAACGCCCAAGGGGCCACCAGCAGCAAAAGGGCTGCGTGTTGATAAATCATCATTTCTTGCAGGGCAATTGATCCTTTGGCCAGGCCATAGCGCATAAAGACAACTAAAGCATTGTTTAACAGCATTAATAGGCTAAAAAATGAAGCCATTAAGGCAATTTTTTGATTGATGCTATCGATGTATTTGGGCAGAGCATTTGAAAGGTATTGAGGTAGAGAGTTAGGAAGCATGAAAATTCACGAAGCTTAGAAGCTTAAATAGTCGGCACCTTAAATAAAGTTAAGGAACGCTAACAAGATGTGGAGCAAGGTTCAAGTCGAGCTGTTATGAGTGTCAGATTAACGCCTGCCCTCTACAGCTGACGTCTAAAAGTGAGCGAATTGAGGGCTATGCAACATATTTAATCACTGTAACATAACTGTCATAAAGTGGTGCTAATGTGTTCAGCGTTTATCAAAGAGCTATTACCTTAATAAGATCCCGTACGTTAATAAGACCCAGCATGTTAATAAATAGACGAGCCAACCTATGAAAAATTCGGCAACCTGGCAGGTTCCTCAGTCCAATCAGAGTTCACGCCCGCTAATCAGCGGCTTTACGCAGTCTACTCGTAAGGCGAAAGACCATCTGACTCGTTGGGTTGTTCATGTCGGCGGGTTAGGCATCATTGGTGCGCTCATGCTGATTTTTGGCTACCTCATTTACGAAGTTATGCCGTTATTTTATGGCGCTAACATGGAGGCGGTGCAGGCCTTTGAGGTATCCGAGCCGTCGGTTGATGATCGAAAGGAAGGTCAGGTGCACGCCGTGTTTGATGAGTTGACACAGTTGCACGTTCAATTACACCAAAGTGGCCATTTAACTGTCGCTGAACGTGCGTCTGGGTGGCAGTCCATCGCGTCGGATTGGCCTTCGGTGGCTGGTGTGAGTCACGTTGCGGTCGATCCTGGTAATCAACGCTCTGTGCTCCTGTATCAAGATGGCCAGGTACAGTGGCGCCAATTTGAGTTTGCCGAGGTATTTGATGATCACAACAATCGCTCCGTCGAATTCCGTACGCAGATGCCCGTTGGTGAGGAGTGGATGCCATTTACGGAGTCGGGTCTTTCGTTGTCGCACATGAGCTTTCGAGCCAATGACGAAGCATTACTGGTCGCCGCTACGCCAAAAGAAGTTTTCGAAACGCCTCAGATACGGGTTAAACAATGGATAAAAGAACAAGCTTTTTTGTCTGATGAGGTTTTTTTAGAAGCGGATGGCGAACGACAGTATTCGATCCGCTCCGCTCCAGTAAAAAAGGTGTTTATTGGGCCTGATTTGCGTTGGTTGTATGTGGTGTATCAAGACGCTGAAATGCAAGTGTTTGATCTGAGTGATCAGCAAAAGACAATACCGTATCGCGTGTTAAAGCTGAGTGATGTTGAGCTCACTTCAGTGGAATTTTTGTTGGGCAGTTTTTCTTTATTAGTCGGGGATGCTAAGGGGCAGGTGACCCAATGGATGCCGGTTCGTGATGATCAAAATCAGCATGAGTTTACGGCTATTCGATCGTTTCAGCTGTCGGATCAGCCCATCGTGACATTGCTGCCAGAAAGTCGTCGTAAAGGTTTTTTTGCTGTGGATGCGTTGGGTTATGGGGCTTATGTTAACAGCACCGCTGAGAACATCATGCTGGAAACGCAGCTGGCGCCTGGCCGAGTAGACCAAATGGCTTTGAGTCCCCGAGGGGATTATCTGTGGGTGCAGCAGGCCAATCAAGTCAACTTGTTCGCCGTTGATAACCCGCACCCCGATGTATCATTGAAAAGTCTGTGGGGTAAAGTGTGGTATGAGGGGTATCAAGAGCCTGAATACCTTTGGCAATCATCGGCCTCTAACAATGATTTTGAGCCGAAGTTCAGCTTGATGCCGTTGTCGTTTGGCACTCTTAAAGCGGCGTTCTACGCGATGTTATTGGCGATGCCTTTGGCCATTTGCGGCGCTATTTTCACGGCCTATTTTATGGCGCCGGCTTTGCGAACCAAAGTTAAGCCAATGATTGAAATGATGGAAGCCTTGCCAACCGTCATTTTGGGTTTTTTAGCCGGTCTTTGGTTGGCTCCTTTGGTCGAGCAGAAGTTGCCGGGCATTGTGGTTATGTTATTGGTATTGCCCATTTTCTTTTTGCTGGTCGCTTATGTTTACAGCTGCTTACCTAAGTCGGTCAGAGAATACTGGGTACGACCTGGGTGGGAGCCTGTTTGGTTGGTCCCCGTGGTGGTGTTTGGTGTTTGGCTGTCCATGGCCGTCAGCGACCCTATTCAAGCGGCGTTTTTTGGTGGCGATGTTCGGATGTGGCTTACTCAGGATTTAGGCATCGACTTTGATCAACGCAACGCGCTGGTGGTCGGGTTTGTGATGGGGTTTGCGGTGATCCCAACGATTTTTTCGATTGCTGAAGACGCCATCTTTGCAGTACCTAAACATCTGTCGTATGGCTCGTTGGCCTTGGGTGCTACCTCCTGGCAAACCTTGGTGCGTGTAGTATTGCCAACCGCAAGCCCGGGTATTTTTTCGGCGGTTATGATTGGTTTTGGTCGTGCGATTGGCGAGACAATGATTGTCTTAATGGCAACCGGTAATACCCCTATTATGGACATGAATATATTCGAAGGTTTTCGCACGCTGTCGGCCAATATTGCTGTTGAGATGCCAGAGGCCGAAGTGGAGAGCAGTCATTACCGTATTTTGTTTTTGGCGGCGCTGGTGTTGTTGGCGTTCACATTTGTATTGAATACAACGGCGGAGTTAATTCGTCAAAACTTACGACGTAAATACGGTTCTCTGTAGAGTGGCTGAGATAAAAAGAGTGACTGATACCAACCTTGAAAAAATGAAGCGATTAAGAGGCATCGAGTGAAAATAATCAGCGTGGTTAATTGGGTTCGACAAGGTACCCCTTGGGTGTGGTTGAATGCCGGTGCAGTGTGCATCAGTGTTTTAATGGTGGTTTCATTGTTAGGTTTTATTGCTGTTAAAGGCGCCACGCATTTTTGGCCTAATGCCGTGATGGCGGCTCATTATCAATTGCCAAATGGCGAAGACGGTATTGTGATGGGCGAAATATTTGATCGAGAGGTTATCAGTCGTGTTCGGTTGCAAGACTCCGGTATCGAAATAGCAGGCGACCAAGATTATTTTGAACGCCTACTGCTGAAAACCGGTAATCGTGAAGTTTATGGCATTGATTTTCGTTGGGTATTGGCCGATTACTTAACCGACATTAAATGGCCTGAAAAAGTGGTGGTGATCGAACGCCGGGAATGGGGCAATTACTACGGCTTTATAGAATCGTTATCAGATCAAGGGCAGGTGGTAGCGGAAGGTGACTCGGCCTGGTCCGCACTCACTGATGCAATCACTGAAACCAATGCCGTGATTGCAGAGATTGAACACATTGAAAAACATGCCATGGGGCGCATCAATTATCAGCTGGATCGTTTACGTTTAAAAGAGCGTGCGGCTGAGTTGGAAGGCCGTTTGTACCCCGAAGTTGTGGCGGGCTTTACTCAGCGAAGAGCAGCTCTTGATGCGGAATACACCACATTGCATCAAAGCCTTGGCGCTCTGTATCAACAAGCGGATCGCTATCAGTTGCAGGTCAAGACAATCGATGGTCAAGAAAGTGCCTTGTCTTTATCGGTTATTGTGGCGGCCTCTCAACCCAATGCGATGGGCGTGTTCGCCAAGCTTGGGTTTTATGCTAATAAAATGCAGGAGTTTATTTTCTCAGAGCCTAGAGAAGCCAATACCGAAGGAGGGATTTACCCGGCGATTTTCGGTACCGTCACCATGGTGATTTTAATGTCCATTCTTGTTACACCCTTTGGTGTGATCGCGGCCATTTACTTGCGTGAATACGCCAATCAGGGTGTGATGACGCGCTTGATTCGTATCGCAGTGAACAACTTAGCGGGTGTGCCTTCAATCGTTTTTGGTGTTTTTGGATTAGGCTTTTTTGTGTATTTTGTCGGGGGAGGAATTGATAAGGCGTTTTACCCTGAAGCGAGCCCAGCGCCTGTGTTCGGCACACCGGGGCTGCTCTGGGCATCTTTAACTTTGGCATTGTTGACGGTCCCTGTGGTCATTGTGTCAACGGAAGAAGGCTTGTCGCGCGTGCCCAAGGCATTGCGAGAAGGCAGTATGGCGTTAGGTGCTACGAAAGCCGAAACACTGTGGCGCGTGGTCATTCCAATGTCGAGTCCTGCGATGATGACGGGGTTGATTTTAGCGATTGCGCGCGCTGCTGGTGAGGTCGCGCCGTTAATGTTGGTCGGCGTGGTCAAGCTGGCGCCCAGTCTGCCCATTGACATGAACATGCCGTTTATACACTTTGAGCGTAAATTTATGCATTTGGGTTTTCATATTTACGATGTGGGCTTTCAAAGCCCGAATGTTGAAGCGGCGCGGCCACTGGTTTACGCCACGGCATTTTTATTGGTTGGGGTGATTGCCGTATTGAATTTAACGGCTGTGATGATCCGCAATCGGTTACGTGAAAAGTACAAAAGCTTAGAAAATTAGTGAGAGCGACAGCATGTCTAAACCAAGTGGCAGTATTGAACAAAACAGTATCGAACAAAATAGTAAGCAAGGTGTGTCTATGAGTGTTCCAGATCAAATGGTAAAAGTGAGTGTGCCCAGTACGACTCAAACGGCAGAGCCGTCGACCTTGGATCAAGCAGAAAACTATGCGTTATCGACGCAGGCTGTATCCTTGTATTATGGCCAGAAAAAAGCGTTAGACGCCGTGTCAATGGACATTGTTAAGAATTCGGTCACCGCTTTTATAGGGCCGAGCGGTTGTGGGAAATCCACGCTGTTGCGTTGTTTTAATCGGATGAATGATTTGGTTGATGATTGTCGTATTGAGGGGCAAATTATCCACGAAGGCGTGAATGTGTTATCGCCCAGTGTGGATGTCGCGGATTTACGCCGACGTATTGGCATGGTATTTCAAAAGCCAAACCCCTTTCCGAAAACCATTTATGAGAACGTGGCGTATGGTTTGCGCTTGCAAGGCATTCGCAAAAAGCGCGTCCTGGACGAAATGGTTGAGTGGGCATTAAAAGGTGCGGCGTTATGGGATGAGGTGAAAGACCGCTTACATGAAAGTGCTCTGGGTATGTCCGGTGGTCAGCAACAGCGCTTGGTGATTGCGCGCTGCATCGCGGTGCAACCTGAAATTTTATTATTAGATGAGCCTGCTTCTGCATTGGACCCCATCTCAACGTTAAAGATTGAAGAGTTGATCAACGAATTGAAGAAAGAGTTCACGATCGTTATTGTGACGCATAACATGCAGCAAGCAGCCAGGGTATCGGATTACACCGCATTTATGTATTTGGGTAATTTGGTCGAATTTTCTGATACCAAAAGTATTTTCACCAATCCGAAACAGAAAAAAACAGAAGACTATATTACGGGCCGATACGGCTAACAACATCAATCAACCAAAGGACTTATAGCGGTTTTTTGGTGAGGAGAGGCAATGGAAACAGAAGATTTAACGTCGCATATTTCAAATCGTTTTAATGCCGATTTAAAGCGCTTGAATAATCAGTTTCTGATGATGGGAGGCCAGGTAGAGCAGCAGTTGAAAGATGCGGTAGCTGCCATTGTTGATATGAATTTAGATCGAGCAGATTCGGTTATCAGCAATGAAAAGTTGATTAATGAGCAAGAAATCTTTTTAGATAATGAATGCATAGAAGTCCTCGCGCTGCGTCAGCCTGCCGCTGGTGATCTGAGGATGGTGGTCGCGATTTTTCGGTCCATTGCAGATTTGGAGCGCATTGGGGATGAATCAAAAAAAATAGCTAAGCTGGCGTTGCAGATAGCCGATCAAAATGTTGGGGCTCGGGGTTGCATTGAAACTCGGCACATCAGTGGCCAGGTTGTCACGATGATGCGCAATGCGTTGGATGCTTTCGCTCGTTTTGATGTTGATATGGCGCTCTCTGTTTTACAGGATGACAAGAAAGTCGATGTGGAATACAAGGCCACGATGCGTCAATTGGTCACCTACATGATGGAGGACCCTCGCAGCATCTCAAGGGCACTGAATGTGATTTGGGCACTGCGTGCAATGGAGCGGATTGGTGATCATGCACACAATATCGCAGAAAATTTAATCTATTTGGTTAAAGGCAAGGATGTGCGTCATGCGCCATTAGATTCGGTCAAAGATACGCTGGCGCAATTGCAGCAAGAATCTGAAGAGTCCGGCGAAAAGTGACAAACGGGTAGCATCTAACGGAAAGTCGTGCAGTGATTCCTTAAAATAAGTTGCTTACCCATTTCGTGAACTTGTTGCCAGAGCTGTCTTCTGGTTGAGTTGCATCAGCCTCTTTTTCTTCAGACCGTTGTTTTGCGTCTTTCTGGTACTTAACAATGTCGTCTTCCGTGTTTTGATGTAAAAGCGCCCAAATTTTTTGCATGCGCTCATTGGGTTTCATGTCTCGTAAATTCTTGATCGAGGGCTTAAATTGCTCGTCTTGCACTTTGTTGGCAGGCTGGGCGGTCGCTATGCATAGGCTGGCGATGAGTAATTTTTCTTCCGCTTCGTAAAGTCGGTCTTGTTCTTCGGCGGTATTGACATCTTTTGTATACCAAAGAGCGTCGTATTTTTGAATATCCCCCTCAATAAGAGATGTCACCGCTTTTAAAAACAGTTGCCTTTTAGCGATAGAGATGATTTTATTATGAGCGCCGGCTTCTTTGATGTACTTTTTAACGGTATTGGAATGTTGAATATCCTCAAAGAGCGTTGTTTTTTTTAAAATGGCATCTAGATCAAATTGGTGTGGTGGGATACTTAATCCAAAAAACTGTTCGATTTTCATTGCTTTATTTGTCCCTTCAGCGATGTTTAATAGCCATCTAAGTTACTAAAACTTTTATGCTTATATAACTATTTTAGCTTCTGTTTAGCAAATTGCTGAGGAGGGAGTACGAATTTTATTCGGTAAGGCAATGGGATAAGGGAGAGGGGGCAGTAGGCGAGCGTTGTGAGCCTAGGATTCTATATTCAGTAGCTCGCCTTTTAAGACTTCGATAGCGCCGATGAGCTCTAAGGTGGTTAAACCTGGCACTTCAATGGCAAAGTCAGCTTCATTGTCTTTTAATACAACAGCGGCAATGGCAGTTAAACGACCAGATTTGGCGTCTAATAACAGATTTTCCAGCAATTGAATCAGGCTTGTATTTGCTCGAGTGATGCCAACAATTTCGCCCATAGTACTTCTCTCTCTATATTCATTACATCCGGCTATATTACCAAAAAAAAAGCCTAACAGGAGGGGGAATAGCAGCTTATTTACAAAAAAAACCAAACAAGAGGGGTTATCGTAGGTGAATTGTAAATTTTATTTTTAATATAAAAATCAATTAGTTAGGAAATCATACGTCAGGAGCAGGGAGTCGCTTTAAGAGCTCGGCGACTGATTTTAGAGGAGTTTTTCCATATTCGCTGGCATCTTGAGTGGAGGCGAGCCATTCTCCACAAATCCGCTGTAAATTTATACCGTAAATGAGCATCAGGTCTTCAAGCAGCTGAGGATCCTGGCTAAAACGGTATTGTCCGCGTGCGTAACCCTCTTCAAATTGGGATTCTTGTTCACGGGTATCGAGTGCTTTGCAGCCGTGCTGATACAGTAGAAAGTCTAGATCTTTGGCTTCTGAAGGGGTCATGATCTCACGCTTGTTTGTATTAATGGCTATTCAAGAACGCTAATTCTAGGACTTGAAAGGGGTGAGAGTATAACGAACTCTTTCTTCAGCGTTAATATTTAGTGTCGGTTGGGGGTGGGATTACAGCCCTTCTAAATTTTTAGTGTGCTGCTCCATTAGTTGGCGGGCTGTCTTGGCATCATTCAGTAATTTGGGTATTTGGGTTACGGGCACGGTGGTTGGGGAAAGCCCCCCCAATCCATCCAGTCCAGATCCGAGATCTGGGGTATTTTTTGTGAATGTGCTGCTTGAAGATCGACCTAAGGCGTTATCAATGGCTTCTTTTGACAAGGATTGAATTATATTGGCGTTGGCATTGGTTTCGATGGTGTCAAATTTTTTGTTTGGCGGAGGCGTAGTGGTGAACTGCCATATGCCATGCTCATCTTGCCACTTATAGAATATTTGTTTCCCGGAGCCTTGCTTGACCAGAGTTGCCAGCTGCTCGGCGGAAGGTTGGCCATCTGAGGAAGCGACTTGCTTGAGTTGAGAAAGGTTTTTGAGGCCTGAGAGCGACGGGATTCCCAGTTTTTCCAATGTCATCAGAGGCTTGCCATCGGGACCTTTCATAAAGAATGGTCCCGCAATAGCTAAAATGACGGCAAAAATGATGATTTTTACAAAGAGTCCCATATGATCACCAAAATGAAACGCAGTATGATAAAAGGCTGATGAGCACTAATGAGTATAATGCATGAAAAATAAACTGCTTGGTCAGCTCAAGAGGATCAAGAGGATAAGGTCAACTCAGCGGGACTGATAATCAAGAGCTTAGTTATAAAAGCTAGGTGTATAAAGATTAGGGAGATAAAGATAGGTGTAAAAAATAGGCGTTAAGCCGATAGGAAATCCACAGAATCTTTTTTGGCAATGAAAAAGTGGTCTGCTCTGCGGTGAGCAAAAATGCCTGTTTCGACGACGCCGGGGATGTGTTTAAGTTCATGCTCTAAAGCCAGTGGTTGGCTGAGGTTTAGGCCATAGACATCCAAAATCACGTTATGGTTATCTGTTATAAAGTTTGAACGATAGACTGGGTTACCGCCAAGTGTGGCGATCTTTCTAGCCACGGCGCTGCGCGCCATTGGAATCACTTCAATGGGCAAAGGAAACTTTCCGAGAGATTGAACGAGTTTGGTATGATCGGCGATACCGATGAACACGTTTGAGTTACTGGCTAGGATTTTTTCTTGGGTTAAAGCCCCGCCGCCGCCTTTGATCAAGTTAAGGTGGGGGTCACATTCGTCTGCACCATCGACATAATAATCGATAAGACTGACTTGGTTTAGATCGGTCACTGGCAGTTCTAAGGCTTTCATGGCGTCTGTTGATTGCTTTGAGCTGGCGACTAAGTGGTTGATCTTGGTCATTAAGGACGGCAGTTTGTTGATAAAATGTTGCACGGTAGACCCGGTGCCAATGCCGAGGGTAACGCGCTTTTCGCCATTGTCGGCAAGCAGGCCTTCCAGGTGTTCGAAAGCGGCATTGGCCGCGTTTTGTTTTTCTTGATCAGCTGAGGATTTCATGGGGCGTATTCTATCGTAAAAATGGATTCGCTTCAGGGTAATTAGCGGTACAATTCGCATCCAGAGCGAGCGGATTGAGTACACCAGCAGATTGAATACAAGGGTTATGAGGTTGCAGTTATGAAGCTGAGCGGCGGTATGGAAGGTGCGGGGACTGAGTTGGTGGCAGCCTATGTTAAGCGCATATTGGCGTCTCGAGTGTATGACATTGCCAGTGAAAGCCCGCTGCAGTTGGCTGCGCGGTTGAGTGCTCGGGTGCAAAATACCGTTTATTTAAAGCGCGAGGATTTGCAGTCGGTCTTTTCTTTTAAACTGCGTGGTGCCTATAACAAGGTGGCGCATTTGTCGGAGGCTGAGCGTCAGAGCGGTGTGGTGACGGCATCTGCAGGCAACCATGCGCAAGGGTTGGCAGCGGCCGCCCAAAAGCTGGGGATGCGTGCGACTATTGTCATGCCGGAAACAACGCCGAGTATCAAAGTGGATTCTGTCAGAGCTCGAGGCGCTGATGTGATTTTAGTGGGTGATACGTTCGAGCAAGCGTACCAGCACTCTTTAGGGCTGGTTGAGCAGTCAGGCGCAGTCTATGTGCACCCCTATGATGATGAGTTGACCATTGCTGGTCAGGGCACCGTGGGGATGGAAATTTTGCAGCAACACTCCAAGCCGTTGCATGCGGTCTTTGTGCCCGTTGGCGGCGGGGGGCTTATTGCCGGGGTTGGGGCCTACATTAAATACGTGCGTCCAGAGATCAAGGTGATTGGGGTTGAAGCCGAAGATTCCGCTTGCATGCAGGCTGCGTTGCAGGTTGATGAAAGAGTGACGCTGTCGGAAATTGGTTTGTTCCCGGATGGGATTGCGGTGGCGCAAGCCGGTGAGAAAACCTTTGAAGTCGCGAGATTGTGTGTAGATGAGGTGGTGACGGTGTCGGTGGATGAGATTTGCACCGCGATCAAGTATGCGTTTGAAGACACCCGTGTCGTCGCTGAGCCGGCGGGAGCGGCGGCTGTTGCTGGCATGAAAAAGTATGTTGCGCGAGAAGGTTTGCAGGGGGAAAACTTAGTGGCCATTTTAAGCGGCGCCAACGTGAATTTTGATCGCATAAAACACATTGTTGAACGGTCGGAGACAGGGGAGTCCAGCGAAGCGCTGTTGGCCGTTCGGATTGAAGAAAAGCCAGGCAGCTTTCTTAGGTTGAGTCAGGTGTTAGGCGGGCGTAATGTCACGGAGTTCAATTATCGATTTCAGGGCAGCAACGCGGCAGAAGTCTTTTTGGGTGTCACCTTGGCTAATGGCGATGGGGTGTTAGATCGAGAGGTTGCCTTGCCTAAATTGTTAAGTAAATTAACGGGTGAAGGCTTTGAGGTGGATGATTTAAGTGACAATGAAATGGCCAAAATGCATGTGCGCCATATGGTGGGCGGCCGTGCGGCAGGGGTTTCCGACGAGCGTTTGTATCGGTTTCAGTTTCCTGAAAAGCCCAGAGCGCTATTGCGTTTTCTAGAGAAATTGGGTCGTGAGGTTAATATCACTTTGTTTCATTATCGTAATAATGGTGCGGCTTATGGCAGAGTGCTGGTGGGGTTGCAGCTTTTGCAAGGAGAGTGGGCGCACTTGCTGTCGAGATTTGGTGAGATTGGTTACCCTTTTTGGGAAGAAACCCATAACCCAGCGTACCAAAAATTTTTGCAGTGAGTTCCGTGAGCGAAAGGGCTTGGCTTGGGCTTTTTTGTTGGCAACTGTGAAAAATCACTTTATTATCTTATGCTTATCAATGCTCCTGGCAGCGTGCCTATGCTTATTTGTGAGCTGGGTCAATTTATGGAATGTTAAGCTTAAATCCGCTTGATTGTTGTACTAATCTATAAGCATGTATCTTGTGTTTTCTGATCGAATTGACTTTTATTCTTGTTTGCTATTCTTGCTTTATTAGTTGTGATCAGAAGTAGTGGGTTTTTGCGATGATGGTAGCGGAGTTTTTATCAGGGATTGGGTGTATATGAAAAGTGGGAAAAGGCCAGATGCATTTGTGGTGTTAGTCTTTGTGTTTGTCTTTGGGGCTTTTGTCAGTAACGTGACTGTGAGTGAAGTTAAGCCTGTATCAGTAGATTCAGGCTCGGTTCACCGATAAGTTCTTTGCTTTTTTAAAGCGCGAATCTAAATCCAAAATTCGAATCAAAAATTTAAAACAAGAAGCTGTCTTTCTCGGTGATGATGCCATCTAAAGAAATGTCCCATTGGTTGCTTTGGATGTAGGGTACTTGTTGCCAGCTGTAGCCGAAGCCAATCAATTTCGGGCGATTAATGGGGTTTTTTAAATAAGTATCGTAGTAGCCGCCGCCCATCCCGATCCTGTGTCCTGCGGCATCGAACGCCACAAGAGGGCAAATGATTAAGTCGAGTTGAAAGGTGTGTATTAATCGGCTTTTGTTCGGTTCAGGTATGCCAAAGCGCCCTGGTGTGAGTTGGGTGTTCGATTGAAAAGCTCTAAACGCCATATGCCGTTCTTTCAGCTTCGTGATCTGGGGCAGGTAGAGTTTTTTATGTTGCTTCAAGGCTTTGTGTGTGATGATTAATGGGTTAAGTTCGCGCTTGATAGGAAAGTAAAGCGCGATGTGTTTTGCTGTTTGATAGCTTGGAAAAGTGATTAGGCGTTTTGAAGCCAGTAGGCTGTCGGAGTGTTGTTGTTGTTTGCTTAAGGCGCTGCGCTTTTTGAGGAGCTGTTGGCGCGTTTCGGCCTGATTGGGCTGTATTGCTGAGTGTGGCCTTGTTGAATATGGCTTTGGCAATTAATAGCCCCCCTGGATGGCGTTTGTCCGAGCGGCCCTTGAACCAAAAGTTCAAGGTGGTGGCTTCTGAACCGTATCGGGCTTTCCGGACAAGCGGACATGCACTCCCACAGTAACGAGAAACCTCCGAGTTGTTTAGCATCGGCTCAGGGACTGTGTCGGAGCAAAGCGCTCACCCCAGGAGGCGTTCTTTCAGTATAACTAAAAAAAAGAATTCACCAAATTTTTCTGGCGAAATGATGTGGAAATGTCTTAAAAAAAGAGCGGTGTAAAGTTGAGGATGTGAATGGTTTCAAAGGCTTGGCTTTATTGCTGCTGTGCGCGTGTGGCGCATCAAGAGGGTTATCCTTGCTTCGCGGCCGGTTGTTCTGATTTGGTCTGTAGTAACTCATGGGCGATGTTGAGTGCTGCTAGCATAAGAACTCGATCCATGCCAACGCTGCGGCTGCTCATGCGTATGCTGCGGGTTTTTTCATCTAAGTAGCGAGCGGCCGCAGCCAGCTGTTTTTCTTCCCCTTCAGGGCAGCCAATGGGGTATTCTTTGCCTAAGATCGAAACCGTGAGAGTCTTTGGCTGGGACGACATAGCAGTCTCCTTTAGATTGTGCGATACTGCGCGAACTATACCAGCAGTTGCTTTAAAAGAGTAGTAATCCATGCATGATATCTCGAATACCGAATACTATGACGAAATAGCGGCGATCATGGACGTTTGTGGGCGTCCGGCGCACGCGTGTTATTTGCAAGGGCATTGGTGTGGTATGTCCATTGGTGTCGATATTACGAAAACGTCCTGGCTGCGCCTATTTGAAGATGAGTTTTTACCGAACCGCCCGCTGCCAGCTGAAGACCAGTCCTTGATCGAATCCATGATTGAATGGACGCAAGCATCGATGAATACCGGTGATTACGACTTTCAGCTGATGTTTCCGGCTGACGACATCGAGTTTCAAGATCGAGCGGAAGCCCTAGTGTCCTGGTTGGAAGGTTTTATTGCAGGCTTTGGAATCAGTGGCATTGAAAACCAGCACTTGGATGCGCAATCCAAAGAAATATTGGAAGACATGATTTCCATTAGTCGGCTGGATACAGATCTAACAGAAGCTGAGACGGGCGAGCGAGAACTGATGGAGCTTTATGAGTATGTTCGATTGTGCGTGCTCACCTTGTTTGAGAATTTTACGTCTATGAAACTTACCCACAGCGCTCCGACACTGTCTGCCAGTCTACACTGATTTTTTCATGCCATTAGACCCTTTAGATGCTTCAGAGTATCAAGAACGCCGGACACAGCTAATATCGCAGTTGTCCGTTAATGGTGCATCGTCGGCGGTTGCTGTGTTGCCTGCAGCGACTTTGCAGATCCGCAATAACGATGCCGATTACCCATTCCGTCAGCACAGTGATTTTCTCTACCTCACGGGACTAGAGCAGCCCGATGCCGTGTTGGTCTTGTTGCCGAACCGAGCGGAAGGGGAATATGTATTGTTTTGCCCGAAAGAAGACCCGGAGAAAACTATTTGGGAAGGTCGACAAGTGGGGCCTGAGCGAGCTTGTGCAGAATATGGCGCTGATCAAGCGTACCCACTGGAAGAGCTGGCTGAGAAGTTGACGGAGCTGCTGACGGATCGCACCGTACTATTTTATGATCTTAAAGGCCGGTTGGATGATACTGTGTTGGCCTCAATAGATGCGTTGAAAAAGAAAGTGCGTAAAGGGGTTAAAGCCCCGCGTGAGATTCATGGGTTATCTGATCAAATTGCCGAGATGCGTTGCATCAAAAGCCCTGTAGAGATTGCCAAAATAGAAAAGGCATGTGAGATTTCTGTCGATGCGCATAGGCGCGCCATGCGGTTTGCAGCACCAGGGCGTTATGAGTATCAGTTAGAAGCTGAGCTGTTGCATGAATTTATGTCTAGAGGCGCTCGCTTTCCTGCCTATCAAAGTATCGTCGGTGCAGGCGCCAATGCCTGTACGTTGCATTACGTGGAAAATGCCGCCAGGATCAAAAAAGATGATTTAGTGCTGATCGATGCGGGAGCCGAGTGGCAGTATTACGCTGCTGATATTACGCGAACCTTTCCTGCTTCTGGTAGATTCACCGAGCCTCAAAAAGCTTTGTATGAATGTGTTTTAAATGCCCAAACAGCCGTGATTGATATGATAAAGCCAGGGGTTTTGTGGCCGACTTTGCAAGAAAAAGCCGTGCGACTTTTAACGCAAGGGTTGCTTGATCTTGGGATTCTGTCGGGGGAAGTGGACGCTTGCATTGAGAATAAAGCCTATCGTGATTTTTATATGCACGGGATCGGTCATTGGTTGGGTTTGGATGTACACGATGCTGGTGTGTATAAAAAAGAAGACAAAGGCCGACCTTTGGAAGTGGGTATGGTGTTTACAGTTGAGCCTGGGTTGTATGTTGCCGAAGACGCAAAAGTGGCCGAGCAATGGCGAGGCATTGGCATTCGGATTGAAGACGATGTTTTGGTGACTGAAACGGGCTGTCGAGTGTTAACAAAAGATGTACCCAAAACCGTGGCTGAGATTGAGCGCTTGGTTCAGTCGAGTGCTAACGCACCATCTCCCTAGCAGGCCATGGTGGCCAGCGACCGGTTATTAATGAACACTTATGATAACGAGCACCTATGACATAGTCATTTCAGGGGGGGGAGCGGTTGGCTTAACCCTGGCCATGGCGCTTTCTCAGGGTGATTCGCCACCGCGGATTCTGATTCTGGATTCGACGCGTCCGCCCAATAATCCGGTTCCAAATAAGGGCCAGGTTTCTAATCATGAAAAGAGTTCCGCACAATTGGCGTCCGCTTTTGATGGTCGTCGTTTCGCCCTTTCTTTGAGCAGCATTCATTTTTTACAAACTCTCGGGCTCTGGCAGGCATTGCAGCCATACACGGTTGCGATTGAAGAGATTCTGGTGTGGCAGTCTGCGCGCCTTGGCCGAACGCATATTTCAGCTCAAGAAGAAGGTCTGGCGGCGTTGGGTGCGGCCGTGACGTTCCAAGATTTAGGTCGCGTATTAAGTCGAGCGGTTGCGCGCTTGTCGAATGAAACGTCGCATGTGACTTGGTATCAAGGTGCGAAATTAAAATCACCTTTTCAGCGCACCGAAACAGGGTGGCAGTTAGAAATAGAGACACTATCTGGCGGTAAAAGTGAAGTGTGTCAAACCGGGTTGTTGGTTGTGGCTGAAGGTGTGGATTCTGAGACGCGTTCTGCGCTAGGGGTGAATACCCAGGTCTATGATTATCAACAAATGGCGTGTGTGCTGCCATGTCAAATGAGCGCGGGCACGAAAGTAAAAACCGCTTACGAATGTTTTACTCCCTCTGGGTCTTTGGCCGTCTTGCCAGGGCAGGATGAAACCCGCTGGCTGGTTTGGGCGCTGCCTAATGAAGAGGCCAAGCGTGGCGCTGCTGACCCTAAAGCGTTGTTAAAGAAAACGCAAAAGGCCCTAGGGCGGCGGTTACGGGTAAAGGCTTGTTTGGGTGAGCCTGCATTGTATCCGTTGCGTCAGGTGATTGCTGATGAGCAAGTTCGACCGCATTTGTTACTGTTGGGTAATGCTGCACACAGTTTGCACCCCATTGCAGGGCAGGGGTTTAATCTGGCGGTCCGAGACATTGCTTTGTTGTATCAAATGCAGCAAACCCATGGTGTTGCGGGTTTTACGTCATATGACGTGTTGAAGCAATACGCGGCCCAAAGAGCGCAAGATCAACAGCGCATTCAGCAGTTTTGCCATGGCTTGGTGAATGGATTTCGCTTTGGAGGCTCGGGCGCGAGTGTGTTGCGCAGCTTGGGGTTAATGGGGTTTGATGCAATGCCGGGTGCAAAACAGTATCTCGCTCAAGAGTGGATTGCGCCAACACCGCGATGGCAAGAGGATTCAGGATGCTGACATCAACGCCTAAAAACGCCAAACAAGCAGATGTTGTGATCCTAGGTGCTGGTATTGTTGGTGCGGTGGCGGCACTGGCTTTGGCGCGCGCAAGTGAGGAGTTGGCTTGTGCGGAGTTGAAAGTTGTCTTAATTGACCGAGGGCTGCCGCAATCTCCGTTTGAACAGCCGAAATCTGCACAGGGACTGTCTGAAAGTCGTGCGGAATGGTCGCCACGAGTCAGTGCGTTGTCCTTGGCTTCGGTGGCGCTGTTGAATGAGTTGTCTCTTTGGTGTCCGGAGCTGGAAGAGCGTGCCTGTTTTTATCGGTCTATGCGGGTTTGGGAGTCCGATGGGGTGTCGGAGCTGGTGTTTGATGCGTTGGAGTTGGGTCAAAAAAAACTAGGCTGCATCATTGAAAACGATCGTTTGCTCGCGGTTTTGCATCAGGCATTAGAGGCGCAAGCCAATGTGCGATTGCTGTGGCAAACTGACGTTGAGCGCTTTGAAGTCAGTGCCAATTCGGTTCGACTTACATTGGCGCATCAAGCCCAAGTGTTGCAGGCTCAGATCTTAGTGGGAGCAGATGGTTTGCGTTCTCGAATACGGCAGCTCGGCTGCTTTAATGTGGATTCAAAACCTTATCAACACCAAGCGCTGATCAGCCACCTAAAGTGCACGCGTGGACACGGTGATCAGGCACGTCAAGTTATGACGCCAACCGGGCCGGTAGCGTTTTTACCCTTAACGGCGCCAGAAGATGAAAATCATTGGGTCTCACTGGTGTGGTCCGGACCAGACGATGAGATACAAGCCTTATCCAGTCTGAGTGATTCAGATTTTTTAGCGGCCTTGACGCCTTGGGTGCCAGGTGATTTGGCGTCGGTGATCGAATGCACCCAGCGTTACACCTATCCGTTGCAGTGTTTGCAAGTGGATGAGGTTGTTCAAGATCGCGTGGTGTTAATTGGCGATGCGGCTCATGTGGTGCATCCTCTGGCGGGTTTGGGAGTCAATCTTGGCTTGGCGGATGTGGCGTGTCTGTCACGCGTGCTAACGGAGCGTTTTCGAAAAGGGCTTGATTTGGGTGAGATTAATGGGTTGCGCGCATATCAACGACAGCGTAAGCCGCATACAAAAGCCGTAGTGACGGTCACGGATCAATTGCAGCGATTGTATCAACGTCCAATGTCGGCGGGCTTAAAAGTCTTGAGTTCACAAGGCTTGTCCTGGTTAAATGATCTCAACATTCTAAAGCGATTATTGGTGCAGTTGGCCACGTTGGCGGGCCCGGATTGGCCTTATGTTGCCAATGCCTCCGATATTAAGGGCCGCTCAACCATAGAGAATCGCTCATCCACACGAAATACCATAAAAAATAAGGAACCGATTGATGACGAATTCTGAGTTAAGCAAAACCGTATTACATGATCAGCATCAAGCCGCCGGCGGTAAGTTGGTGCCTTTTCATGGTTGGTCGATGCCGTTGCACTATGGTTCTCAAGTGGCAGAGCATCATCAAGTGAGACAACGCTGTGGCATCTTTGATGTCTCTCACATGCTGGTGTGTGATATTGAAGGCGAAACGGCTTACCAATTTTTAAACGGTGTATTAACCAACGACTTGGCGAAATTAACTGAGGTGGGTCAGGCGCAATACACTCTCATGCTGAATCAACAAGGCGGTATTATTGATGATCTGATTGTGTATCGTATGTCGTCGGGCTATCGGTTAATTTTAAACAGCGGTTGCGCTGACAAAGATGTGGCTTGGTTGGAGCAGCAGGCTGCCGCTTTTTCTTGTGTCATCCAACCGCGTCGAGATCTTTCAATGCTGGCACTGCAAGGCCCAGAAGTGTTTGAGTTTCTGCAGCAGTGGCTGGGTTCAGAGCTGGCGGATCAGGTGGCGCAATTAAAGCCTTTTACGATGTCAGAGCATGAATCCATGATGATTGCGCGCGCTGGGTACACGGGTGAGCACGAGGTCGAAATCATGTTACCCAATGCGTTAGCGGTTGAGGTGTGGCAAAAATTGCTGGCGC
>CAZECE010000067.1:0-3182 GCA_964510525.1 uncultured Pseudomonadales bacterium
CGTATAATCCGATAGCGATGCGCTTCATCAGACTCATCACATCGTTAAGGGCTTGGCGAGTGTTTTGGTGTTTTTGAAACTCGGTTTCGATGGCGTTGAGTAACATGATGGTTTGGTTTCGGTAGCGGCGTTGTTTGATGACGCGCACCAGTTGTGGAATGCCGAAAATTAATATGAGTATAATGCTTACGGTCAGTACCCACCAACCCAGTGCCGGTGGCCAGCTGGAGACTGGCGCCAGCTCTTCAATGGGTTTGAGTTGCGCGAGGGTAGCGGTAATCGGGTCTTCTGGTGTCATGCGGCTCTCACCATTTTTGTGTTTTCGTCATTCCAGACATGATCTGGAATCCAGAGGTAAGAATACTCAGCCTGCCAAGCGCCGCGGTATTTGAAAGAATGCATAAAACGACGGTGAGTGCTGTTGTTCCCTGGACCCCAAATCAAGTTTGGGGTGACGTTCTTGCTGGGCTTTTTATTTTTTCCATCATTGCGGACTTGATTTGTAATTTTTTTGCTTATGTCATTCCGTACTTGATCTGTAATGTTTTTGGTTTCGTCATTCCAGACTTGATCTGGAATCCAGGGGTAAGAATACTCAGCCTGCCAAGCGCCTCGGTATTTGAAAGATTGCATAAAACGACGGTGAGTGTTGTTGTTCCCTGGACCCCAAATCAAGTTTGGGGTGACGTTCTTGCTGAGTTTTTGTGAGGTGATGTCTGTCATGGATTCACCTTCCTCATTACAGGCAATAAAGCCTCTTCCGTACTGCAGCTCATAAAGTGTCCGCCGGCATTTTGAATGCAGGTTTTAACGGCTTCAAACTGCCGTGTGAAATCATTGGCGAGCGTGTCGTGGAATTTTTTATCTTGTAAATTTAATTTGAGTTGTTGATCGCCTTCGCCGATGTAATAAGCCTGTCTTTTTTTACTTTGAGGCGTGGGAAGATCCGCCTCGATGGGATCAAATACGTAATAACTTAATAAATGTGTTTTGTGCGCTAATTGTTGCAGTTGGGTTCTGATGTTTGAATCAAAATCAGCGAAATCACTGATCAAAACCACAAAACTGCCCGGGGCGGCGTATTCCAGTAGCGACTTTAATGCGTGCTCTAATGGCTTAGGGTTTGATGTTTCTGGATGAGTAGTACTGCCTTGCGGAGACAGAGCCAACATTTGATTGTAATCCACCATAAACTGAAATAACGCTTGTAGACCTTTTTTTCCCGTGCAGGGGAGATGATGGTGTTGGCTTTGTTCTGAGAAAACCAGACTACCGATGCGATCGCCCAGTTGCTGGGCCTGCCAAGCCAGCTGTGCTCCGATCAAACAAGCTTGAACCGATTTAAAGCAATTTTTGGTGCCAAAAAACTGTGAGTGACTTTGATCGACCGCGATCCAGATCGGGCGTTCACGTTCTTCATGATACAGTTTCGTGTGTGCTTTGCCGGTTCGTGCGGTAACTCGCCAATCAATACTGCGAATGTCATCCCCGGCTTGGTAGGCGCGCACTTCCGCAAAATCCATGCCCCGACCTTTGTATTGCGAGAAAAATTGGCCGACTTGCTGTAATAACGCTTTACCGTGGCGGGCGCTGGCACTGACATTCTGTTGCACTTGGTGCAACGTGGTGAAGTCGATGGTAATGCCTGGAATTGCTGTTGTGCGGCCAGCGGCAGCTGTTGTGCCTTTTGTAGAGGCTGCTGTGTCTCGGGAGGTGTTCTCTGTTTTGATTGCCTGTTGCATCGCGTCTCGACCGTTAACAGATTATTGTTATTACGGGGCTGCAATGAGATTGAGTAATTGCGCGATGACTTGATCCGTGGTGATGCCTTGCGCCTCGGCTTCAAAGCTGACGCTGAATCGATGCCGTAAGACATCAAACACCACGGCTTGAACATCTTCAGGTGTCGCAAAAGAGCGCCCCGCTAACCAGGCGTGGGCCCGGGCACATTTATCCAGCGCAATGGTGCCTCTTGGGCTGGCGCCGTAACTGACATAATTGCCCAATTGCGGGTTGTAACGCTCTGGTTTTCGTGTCGCCATGATGATTTCGACCAGGTAGCGCTCCAACTCAGGGATCATGTCGATCTCTAAAATTTCCTGACGAACGGCCATGATCACGGCCTGGGAGACTTTAACCGGTTCTACAGACTGGGAGGAATTGGCAGTGGCTTGTTGAGCTTCATTACGGGTTAATTGCAGAATCTTTTGTTCATCTTCAACCGCTGGGTAATCAATGTTGACGTGCATCAAAAACCGGTCGAGTTGTGCTTCGGGCAAAGGGTAGGTGCCGGCTTGTTCAATTGGGTTTTGAGTGGCCATGACCATAAACAGGTCGGGCAGTGGGTGGGTGATTTTACCGACACTGATCTGACGCTCGGCCATGGCCTCGAGTAATGCCGATTGGACTTTAGCGGGGGCTCGATTGATTTCATCGGCCAAGATTAAATGGTGGAAGATGGGGCCGGATTGAAACTCAAACGCTCCGGTTTCTTGGCGATAAATTTCAGTGCCGGTGATGTCGGCCGGCAGTAAGTCGGGGGTAAATTGAATGCGATGAAAATCGCCTTCAATGTGGTCGGCTAGCGTTTTAATAGCACGTGTTTTAGCAAGCCCAGGTGCACCTTCGACTAGAAGATGGCCATCAGCCAGTAAGCTGATCAGCATGCGATTGACGAGTTTTTGTTGGCCAATGATGGATTGGCTGAGGTGTTGTTCGAGTAGGTGGATGACAGACCAGTGTTCTGATCGAGTGTTATTGGAAACCTGGGGGGATTCGTTATTGATATTGATCACGGGTTCTGACACGGGGTTAACTCCTTAAGATACCTCATATTTTTAAGTAAAACATTATAGTGCAACTTGGTAAAACAGTTCCTGTTTGATTGCCAAATAAGATTGCATTGAATTGATTTTTTATCTTAATGATCCATGAAGGAGGTAGTTTTGTAGAAGGTTTTTGAAATTTGAAAAAATTGTTTTTTAAACAAACGCCATCTGATATGATTGAAAAACAACCTTTCTGGTTTGGGGTGGTTCGTAAATTATCCCATGAGTTAGGTTTTTTGGACGTTATCTCTAATAACGATAGTTAAAAATAACAATAGAAATTCAATTTTAAATTTCATCTCAGAAAGGCTCGAGCGCATGACACGATCAGAAACAAGTGGATCAACGACTAAT
>CAZECE010000068.1:0-25973 GCA_964510525.1 uncultured Pseudomonadales bacterium
TCGCTAAACGTCATTCCAGACTTGATCTGGAATCCAGAGGTAAGCACCTCGCAGCCCGGCCTTCCCTCGATTCGCTACGCTCATTGCGGCTACGTTTTTTCGCATTATCGCTGCACCAAAACATGCGCCTTTGCTCCCTGGTTCCCAAATCAAGTTTAGGAGAACCTCGATACAAAAAACCAGGTAGGACACATAGGCCCTCCCCTACGGTAAACATAAGAACCTAACAACAAACCTTATTCAGATTTCTCTTTACCTTTGGCCTTACCTTTTTTCTCGCCATGACTTTCATGACCGTGGTCGCCATGCTTATGACCATTACCATGACCTGAATGATCAGAATGCTCCTCATGAGTATGGCCTTCTTTCTTATGATGGTGCTTATGCTGATGCATGGATTCGAACTTTTCGAGCTGCTCTTCGTTCAGAACGGCTTTGATTTTTTCATGCGTAGCTTTACGAAGTGCCATTTTGTGTTCTTTGGCTTCGGCCATGATGGCTTGGACTGACGCTTTTTGGTCGTCATTCAACCCTAACTTTTTAGCCAAATGCGCGACTTTTTTGGGCTTGTAATCACAATATTCCCCACCGCATTCACGCTCGCCTTTACCTTCGTGGTGGCAGGCTATGGCAGCATTGCTTAAGTTCAGGGATAGGACTAAAACGGCTGTTTTTAATAGCACACTATTATTTATGACAAATGACTTCATTCCAAGCACTCCATTAATGGCAACTTTTTAGTGGGAATATGATACCGGAGTTTTTAGCAAAACGTAAAACTAGCCCACCACCCCCAACTTCCAGTAAACTCCAACCATTATTCATTAGCGTAAAACGGAATTTCTAATGACGGCACAAAAAAAGATCTGTGTGATTGGGCTTGGGTACATTGGCCTTCCTACCGCCTCCCTACTCGGCACCAAAGGCTATGACGTACTGGGTGTTGATGTTTCTGAATCGGTCGTTAATACCATTAACCAGGGCAAGATCCACATCGTCGAGCCTGATCTTGATCTGTTAGTTCGCTCGGCGGTTAACAGCGGCAATCTGCGCGCCGCGACTGAACCTGAAGCGGCGGATGTTTTCATCATTGCCGTGCCCACCCCTTTTATTAACGATCATGAACCTGATCTCAGTTACGTCCGTGCCGCGACCGAGAGTATTTTAGGCTTTGTCAAACCCGGCAACTTGGTGATTTTAGAATCCACCAGCCCAGTCGGCACGACCGAAGAATGCGTCGCGGCGATTTTAAACAATGCTGGGCACAATACCGAAGAACCGAATCCAGAAACCGAAGTCTTTGTTGCCCACTGCCCTGAGCGCGTATTACCTGGCCGTATTTTAATTGAGCTGATTCAGAACGATCGTATTGTCGGCGGCATTAATGACAACAGCACCCAAGCGGCGGAAAGGTTTTATAAAGAGTTCGTCAGTGGAGAAGTGCTGACCACCAATGCACGCACCGCCGAGTTGGCAAAGCTCACTGAAAACTCGTTTCGCGACGTCAACATTGCCTTTGCCAATGAACTCTCGATGATTTGCGACCAATGCAACATCGATGTGTGGGAACTGATCAATTTAGCCAACCACCACCCCCGCGTGAACATTTTAAAGCCCGGCCCTGGGGTCGGTGGCCACTGCATCGCGGTGGATCCTTGGTTCATCATTGATAAAGCCGGCGAGACCGCCAAATTGATCCGAGCTGCACGTGAAGTGAACGACGCCAAACCGGACTGGGTGATTCAAAAAGTCGTAACGAAAGCAGAAAAATTCAAACGGCCGACCATTGCTTGCTTAGGCTTGGCTTTTAAAGCGGATGTCGATGATTTACGCGAATCCCCCGCTATAGACATCGTGACCGCTTTACAACAAATGGACATCGCCGACATAGTGGTGTGCGAGCCCAACATAAAAGATCACGCTGAATTCAAATTGAGTCCTTTAAGCAGCGCGATCGATGAAGCGGATATTGTGTTGATCTTGGTCGACCATAAAGAATTCCAAGACTTAACCCCAAGCTCGTTGATTGAGAAAATCGTTATAGATACCCGTGGCCTGACCAAATCAAATGCCTGACTCTTCCGCAAAAATGACCAAGGCTCCCACCAAAACCGTCCTCTCCATTTTCGGCACCCGCCCCGAGGCCATAAAGATGGCACCCGTGGTGAAAGCCTTAGAACAAGCGCCCGGCATTGAAAGCAAAGTACTGGTGACGGCTCAACACCGCGAAATGCTGGATCAGGTATTGCAGTTATTTAGCATCAACCCCGATTATGACTTGAACATCATGCAGCCTAACCAAGGGTTGTTTGAGATCTCAGCGAATATGCTCACCGCACTCAAAGCCCCACTGGAAGCATGCCAGCCGGATTTGGTGCTGGCTCATGGCGACATGAGCATTTACAATAAATCGTATATCTTTTCATAACAAAAAGGGTCAGCAGTATACTCCTGAAAATCGCGACTCACTAAATCATCTAAATCGCCTAATCTTGGCACTCGATTTTCAATAACTAAAGCAAAATTATACTTCTTTAACCATCCTCCCAAATCTGACTGATGATCGTCAGGACGATTTAAATCAATAACAGCAAGCAATGGCAACTTATTTTCTAACGCCCAGAAAACCGTTCCTGCACCACAATGGCCGATCACACCATCAAATTCAGAACAGTTGATCATTCCCATTTCTAGAAAATTAAAATGGGAAATATTCGTACCTTCGTAAAAATCAATTTTATTTTTAGTCTGAAGCAAAAAGGAGTGGCTAGACCTTCCAAGCCGACAAATACCACGCTCAATGAGAGGGACACCTGTAGTACCAGTTAAAACCAAAAATCTGCTCATAAATGCCCCCAGTATTCGCATCTAGGTTTTCCTCTGAGGACACTATCAACATATTGATATCCGACATTATCGGCCAGATTAAATTTCATTATTAGCGATGTGGTATTAGATATCGACTTAATGCGAGACCAACTCTCTAGATGGAAGACTCGAATACCAAACATTTTTGCCGCCATGCACACTGGAACAGAAAGCGCCGGCCCAGTAGATATCAATAAGGATGGCCGAATGGCAATAAACACTTTAAGGGACACATAAAAAACCAAGACAAAATTGAACGCAGCCTTGACTCTAGAGCGAGACTGATAATCGAGCACTCGAGGCACATAATAAAACCTATCCCCTGACCAGGAAAGCCCATGTTCAGCAATAACCGAAACGGAATCGCAATTAAGCTTTGAGCGAAGTCGCTTCATTTGCTCACCATGTCCCCCGATCCCCGAGACTAAAACAATCTTATTTTTGCTTATCAAATTTTTCATGAATAACTTTTCTATTAAATTCCTTACTTATAGATTGCAATTTGGAACTATTGATGTGCCAACGATCAAAATCAAAATTTGCCACGTGAGCCATCAGCTTTGGCAATTCATTATCTTGATCAAAATAAAATGCCGCATCACCAAGTGTCTCATTAATCGGCTCAAGCCCTCGGGCAAGGACTACCACCCCCACGGAAGCCGCCTCCAAGGCAAGTAAACACAAAGATTCTGCTCTCGAAGGTATAACGATAAAGCGGCTACGTGATATAAAAAGCGCGATTTGTTCTTGAGACATTGCTGGGAAAAAATGAACGTTAAGATTTCCAACACATTTAACATAAGGCACCGTTACGCCTCGTGACACAATCGCGATCAAAGACTCAGAATCTTGAACCTCTTTCGCCTCTATGGCCTTAAGAAAACAATCGTAACCCTTCTCTTCGCTATTACGCCCGACAAAAACAAAATCAAAATCGAATGATGTGCATGACAGCCCCTCAGGCACGCTGACACCTCCTGAATACCATACACAAACCTTATTTTCCCACTCACGAAAGTAAGCTTTACTCACAAATTCCGAAGGTAGCAAAATATCATCTGCACACCAATTATTAAGCTTCATAGTTAAGCGTTGGTAAAATCTAAATAGACTATTAGACCAAGGGCGCTCCATGAACTCACCGCCATGATATACAAGCACCACCTTTCGCCTTAAAAGACGTGAGAACAATATTAGTGGAGAAAAAAAAAGTGGGTAGTGAAACACTACCCTTTCAGCACGAAAAACCCTCAGGAAAGCCGAGCAAAATAGCAACCAGTAGAAATACACCTTTCTCTTACGAATTGAGTTCCCGGGATAAACAAGGTCCACTTCTTCCCCAAAAAAATCTAACGTATCTCTAACAAAGGTTCCTAGATAAGGAGCAAATGCATCAGGGTACATGTTTGTAATTATAAGAGTTCGCATAAAACACCAAAACCAAGAAAGCAATAACCACAATAGTATTGTTCCAAAAATGCCCCCCCAGATTTAATACAAGAAAAACAACCAGAATCTTATAGAATAATCTACCCGACAACCTTCGTATAAGATATATTGACGCAGAGTATAAAACCAAAGTGTAGAGCAGCCCAAAATCCAAGAAAACATCTATAAACTCAATTTCAAAGTTAGCTATGTCAATTTCAAACGGCGCCCCCAATATGGCTCGATCCCAAGAAAAAGAATCTGATATCTTCGACACTAATCGTTCAACTCGCCCTGCACCCAAGGCATATATTAACCCTCGTTGTTCCAGCATCCAGCCAACCCTGTCGAACAGCGCTACACCTAAAATTAAAACGGCGGGCACTGAAAGCATAGAAACAAATACTAAAAATCGAACATTCGAAAAAAATAATACCACAACACTTTTAGTTTGAATCATTAATAATGGCAAAGAAACGATAGCCGGCTGCAAAACGCCACGAAACCGAAAAGCCAAAATACATGCGTAAATTAACAAGTAATTGATAAACGCATTGCCAGACACAAAAGGAGAATTAAAATTTGACCCCGCATAAACCGCATCCCCTATTGAAAATACATAGCTAGTAAAGACTAGCACCGTAAAGACAACTGACCTATTTTTCAACGACGGTAGATACGGTTTACGACAATGCGAAAAAAAGAAAAATATAGCAATTGTGAGCCCCATAATGCCTAGTTCTACACGTTTACTGACAAAAGAATACAGGATAGGAACAATGACGAGGTAACCGTAAACACACCACAGATGAGGTCTGATCTTGACTCGAAGAACAATCAAGAATAAAGCTCCTACCGCAGCGGCAATAAATATATCACTCCCCGGAAAATTTAACGCACGTATAAACTCCATGAACTCTACGAATATTAACATGCGAAATTATCACTCATTGCAGAGCATCGGAAAATTCAATAATTCTATTTCTCTTTGAGGAAGCATATACCACTTTTTTAAACCCCCTCTTATTTAAATCGGCCGTTACTTCGTTAACTGAATATGCTCCAGAACCAAAAACCCCCATCGCCCAAACGTTATACTTTTGATTAAGCGCTCTAAGTTCTGACGAATTTAAGTTACTTAGGTATCCTTTGTGATTGTGATGCACACAAATCGTGACCCCATCAAAATTATGTTTCAAAAAAAATCGGGGGTTATATGTTATTACGCCTGCCTGAAAGCCAAATTCGGAACAAATCTTGGGCAAGTAGTCAAACCATTCGTAAAAACCAAAGCCAATGAGTAAATCACAGAAGACATTGTTTATAAATAAAACTCCCTTATTCGAAGCTGGAACACTAGAGAACACTGTCAATTGAGACGCAACAAAACGTTTAACAGAAGAATACGGCGTTGAAACATTTGAAGATGGCAACACTAACCTAAGCAATGACAAACCGGCGTCTAGCAAACTAGGCTTCAACAAATCAATGGCCGTCTTAACGACTCCATGTGAGGCAGCGCTATCATTGATGGCATGAGCGTAGGGTATTACTGGATGAATAATCAAGCCGGCGTATGATTTTAAGGCAGTATCGACAATACTCTTAGCAGCCTTATGAGAACTTATCATCTGCTCTCTAATATGACATTCTCTCAATGTCATAAATATTTTTTCAAGCTCTTCATTATCAGAATAAAGGTTTTTATATTCATCCGCTTTTTTAAATGACAGGTGATTAATGCCAAAAAAGTGATTATCACCAAATACAATACTAGGCACTTTCCATCACCTCCTGAATTATTTTATCGGTATAAACTGCATCCAATAAGTCTTTACTAGTACTTTCCGACGTCAAAAATCTTTCATTTTGCAGAGCAAAATCTACACCCCTTAAATAAAAACCTACATCAAGCGCTGCTTCTCTTGGAGACCAAGAAATAGGTTTACCCTCTATATTTCCCCACACCGATTGAAAATCACTGTGTATTTCTCCTCGAGGTGAATTAACGGACACGCTATAAGTCGTTTTTCGCACATCTATATTCCAATCACCTTCAATACGTAGTCTTGGTCGCACTCCCATAGTCAGTGAAAACTTTCCAGAATCAACGTGATCAACAAACAAACCGCCGGACGAAACAGTAGGCTGTGATGCAAAGGACAACGCCAAATTAATTGCGTGAGACCCCAGTTCATTTAGACAACCGCCTCGTTTTGATAAATCAAAACGCCAATCCTCGCCGGGATTCAACCCTAAGTTAGAGGCAACTCGGACCTTTACTTCCTCAACTTCATCTCCGAATAATTCACAAATTTTCCGGACACACGGATTATGACGAAGCACGTAACCGCAATAAATTTTCTTTTTAGCATCTACAGCATTGTCAATATCTTTATCTGTTAAAACTAAAGGCTTCTCAATAAAAAACGTATTACTCAAGTCAAAACAACTATTGAAATTCTGCGAATGAGCTTCTGGCGGCGAAGTGATGAAAACAGCATCATATTTGCCTTTTAAAGGTAGACGCCTAATAAAATTAAAATTTTTCCTGACTGAAAAATAACTGGCAACCCTAAACACAAATGAAGGATCATAAATATCGAATTTTGCTTCACCTGAAAAATAACCATTTATATGAGCTAGATGAGTTATACCCATCCGGCCGAAGCCCAATACTAAGAAATACTTCACATACTCCCCCAAAACATAAAAACAATTGAAAATCGTACGCTTACGGCGATGGCATCTCCTTGAAACTCAACGCATAAACCTCAAGCACACAGTGTTATAAAAGCTTCTAAGCTGACTTAAGAACAAAGCCTCCGCGATGACATTATTTAGGCGTTTCAACTAAAACAAGATCACACCAATCGTGCTAATGAATGTAACTCTTCAATGTATACGCTGGCCAACGTAAACTAAAAAGCTTTTATATAATCAATTACGTCGAAACCTTCCTTTACTTGCTCCCGACCTATGCAAACGACAAATAGAAAGCACTCCTATGAACACATTTAAGCATGCCCTTAGACTCGCAGCGATAGGTTTTCCCAAGCGCCACCCTACAACGACACGTATAAGTGCGGCTTGAATAATTGAAATCAAGCTTAGGCGTTCAGTGAAGGTATAAACAATCAACGGCTCTTGAAGATTATGAAATTGAAATTCTTTGAATAACCGCCCCCACAGTTCATAATCCTGAGCTCGTTTAACCTTTTCATTATACCCCCCAACGGACACTATCACTTTGCGTCGCATTACAACTGAGGGATGAATAAATGGACACTCTTTATGCATCACCCTTACAATGGAAGCATGTTCTTTTGGCTTTTTAATAACACCTAAATCCTTCCCACACACGCTTCTTAAAAAAGCTGCTGTTCCAAGGACATCCACACTGGGATGTTGTTTCATAAACTTTACTTGCTTTTCCAATCTATCAATCAAAGAAATATCATCTGCATCCATCCGGGCTATCAATTCACCTCGAGCCTCTGATATTCCCGTATTTAACGAAGCGGCCAATCCGCTGTTTTTCTGGCGAATGACCCTGATTCTTGAATCTTTTTTTTGATAAGAGGATAGGATATCTTTAGAACTATCAGTTGAACCATCATCGATTATTATAAGCTCAAAGCGCTCAAATGTCTGATTAAGACAAGAATCAATGGTGTTAGCTAGATGCTCTTCCTCATTGAAGACAGACATAACAATAGAAACTATTGGCTCATGCATTATTATTTGCTCAGACGTATCACTAGGCTTACTACTTGTTTGAAAATTTTCACGAAATGAACATCAGATCGTATACATACCTTTTAATACGACTAATATTTGAGAAGTAGAATTTATAATTTTTCACCATATGAGCAAGCAAACTCAATTTAAAACGAAATAAACTCTTAACTTGTTTCTCAGGGCTTGAGCTTTTAATTGCCCTCGCAACAATTTCCACATAACTTTTAGATGTGAAGTTCTCATATCCTTTCGACTTTAAAAATATCAGTACTTCTTCCATATATAAATTATATTTATGCTCAGTCATATCCATCATAAAGCTGTAAAGCTCATCGTAATTTTTAAAATTACGAAAATCTATAAAACATGTTTTCGGAATATATTCTTCAACATTACATGCACCGAGATAAACAGGAACGCATCCGGCAGCAAAGCAATCGAATATTTTTTCGGTTATCAGCCCCATCTCATTCTTTGTGTTTTCATAACATATCGCAAAGCGATATTTTTTCATAACGTGAATTTTCCTATCAACACTTCCTCTATATGATCGAACAACATCAGGGTCAGAGGAAGTGTCCCACCCAATACCATATAGATCGAATTGGCAATTACATTTTGAAAAGTATTTAATTGCTTTTAAACGTTCACTATAAAGCTGATTCTTCTCTTTTGATTCTTTGTTGGTCGCCACCATACAACAGAAAATCTTGTTTGAAAATGCCACAAAAGGAACCGAATCGACATCTATAACCGGCTCCCCGATATTACATTTCGTAATGTGCTCAAATTTTTTTACAGCCGTATCATTCCACGTCAACACCTTCTCTAATGGCAGAGTCCCAAGAATATCTTCTCTATGAAACGGGCATATTACTTCTGGCTCTATTGCTGTATATATTAAGCTTACAGATGTGTTGTTTCTTAATATTCTAAAAATATCTCTCGCTTGATGGTCTAGCCTTGTGAATATAACGACATCAATATCTCCCTGATCAAATTGGTCAAACGTTTGGCAACAGCGGCCATCATTCTCGAGCGCCGCTTTTAGCAAAACGAACCTTTCTAAAACGTCATCTCTTGATGATTGGATATCGAACAGCTTATTTTTATACAAGTTCTTTTGGGAGGGAATAATCGCAATATTCATAGAAAACGATCTAAAACCATTTAGAAATATTCAATATCTATATTTTCAGGAACCAAAGGCTTACATTTTAACAGGCCAACTTCCAGATTCTGAAAGTCGTATCAGCGACTCAAAACCAAATATTACTTACTTCAAATGACATTATCTTTTTTCCCCCAGCTCTCCCAAACAAATGGGTAGTCCCATAACAGCTTGAATTTAGCTTTTAACTTCCTCCTTATTTTGTTTCTTTCTTCTTCGGCATTCGGTACAAAGTTGTGAAACTGAATTTGGTAATATTTGACTATATCAAGCTGGTTACTCTCGATAAGAGAACTAAGCAAAGGATATTCTCCACCCTCAATATTAATTTTCATCAAATCTATCTCAGTTAAATTGTATTCGTCAATAAATTCGGAAATAGACACTAACTGGATTTGTTCAAAATTACCGGAGCCCGCTGCATAGATTGAAGATGATGTTGCATCCACAGAAATAGAGGACTTTGCTGTCTGATCAGACAAGCCCGCATGGATTACTTGAACCTTTGGATTATTGCTAAACCTGGATTTAGTTTTTTTATAAAACTCTTCTACAGGCTCAAACACATAAATATATGAATTATATTTACAAGAAATATCACTCGCAAAATCGCCAAGGTATCCGCCGGCATCGACCACGATCGAGTTTTCATCTAGAGGATAGTTCAACCGTAATGTTTTATCGCCACTATCATTCTTCCACCTATAAATCTGCTCCATAAATTTATCTTTCCTAATCTTGACATGGTAGAACATACGTAATTGAGACTTAATCTTTTTAATTTTTTTGATAATCGACATATTCAACCTCAAGTTATTAGCAGTCTATAGAGCAAACAAATATCATAAAAAAGCGATCATCATTATTGTGTTTTTCGTTGTATCATATAGTCCAACGCGACATCTATCGCACAAATATATTTTCGATCTTGAATGAATTTCCTAAGAGTTTTACGCTTTGAATATTCACCAAAAAACAATCTGAGGGTCCGTCTTGTTATAGAGTTTAATCCATAGATTGAAAAAGATGGATATTCAACAAAAGAAATACTAGCTCCTTCCCATTGCACTCTTCCATTGACCAAATAATATTTAGCATGATCGGGAGAAAAATAGAAACACTCGTCTGGAAAAATGTGCTTGGCAATTGCAGACACTTTCAAGTTGACATCGTTAAACCGAATCCAAATCTTATCATTCTTGTTTGCAACATAATAATTCGCCAGCACTATATTAGAATCATCAAATTTCTGTGCTAGAGCCATCATAAACAATGAATCATTGTTTATAGTTGAATTACGGGTGAGAAATACGACGCCAGTATAACTTGTGAAATCATCAGTGGAACAATCGGGCTGCTTCTTAAACTCTAGAGAAAAACGCGGATCTTCCTTAATCAATGAATGTTGCACTTCTCTTTGAAGTACAACAAGTATCTTTGGCTTAAAAATGCTATTAGGCACCCCCCCTTTTTCAACCACTGAGAACAATTTTTTAAACCGCTTAACCCATGTGTGATTTTCCACAACAAAATCATAACTTGCTTGGGCAATAGTTTCACGAAGACCTTCATTTTCAAGAAAATAACGAACCTGACTTAACATCTCTTTTTTATCATTAAATGTTGCTATATTTACACCATTTTCAAAGCCGTAGTTGCTGTACTCGTCCGTTGAATTAGAAAGCTGAAATCCTCTACAGGCTGCGAGCTCCATTGTACGACCTTTTATGGTTGTTTGATCGGGCTCTCGACTTGTCCAAAGAAAATTCAAATTTATCCTGCTCTGACCAATTACTTTCAATAGCTCATGATCTGTCAGAAAACCACCCCAGTAATTTTTGAGGTCGTTTATTTCACCCCATCCTTTCCCAAAGACTTTAACATCTATTCCCTTATGTATTAGGTAGCGAATATATTCAATCCTGCGACCATAAGGAGCACCAACAAAAGTCACATCATATTTCTTTTCTTCAGAAACAGGGTAAAAAACATCTGGGTTACATGCCCACTGCATGTAAAAATGATTATTTAAACCATAATTTACGTACTTTTTTATATTATTCCTCACTGCTAAAGTAAAATAATCCATGTAGAGAGCAACATAGCGATCATAATTCATATGGCGCCATTCATCGTCGGAAAAAAATCCAATTATTTTTAAAGCTGGAAAATTTTTTTTGAAACTTAGAAAAAAATCTTCATTTTCATATGCGTTATATATTACATATGACTCATCATGAACCTTAAGATGAGCTGAAATAATTTCAAATATACTTTCTTTATCGCTTAGAAGCTTTAAATCTACAATTAGATCGTTAGCCCCACCAATACTAGCAATAATATTTGTCACGAAATGAGCGGTTGGTTCACTAAGTTTAGGGCCTATAAATATCATGCACTTTCTCGCAAATACTGGTACCCAGGGACTTTAGAAAAGGTAAATTGATGGGGTCTATTACTGGCAATACATTCAAAAGCAATTGATAAAACCCGGAACCAAGTGCCAAACATATTGCTTTGGTTTATATTGGATGAAAGTTTACCTTGATCAGCATACTGAAACTTTTGGTAGCGTTTAAAAACAAAACCACCATCCGGGTTTTGATTAAAAAAAACCCACTCAAAGAATTTTTCGAGTGCTAATTTGATATCAGAAGAATTATTATGATCCAACACTGATAGTAAATATAAGGAATCAATGTCCTCACATGCATCCGAAATAATGTAAGGGCTAAATCCGCCTACCGAGTTTTGGGTCTCGAGCGTGTACCGAAGTATAGAGTCAACATTGAGATCCACCTCATCACCATCATAGTAGTACAGCGGCACTATGTGATATGCGGTTTTAATCGCCTTGGATATGTCTGCTAGCGACCTATTCGTATCTGTGCCCCATAACCCGGTTCGCTTATCGACCATATTATTCAAAAGCCAGTGTTTCATTTGATCCAACAAAATTTTTGCGCGCTTGTTGCCATAAACATCTCTAGAATATTGCAACAATATCCCAACATTCATTATCTCGTTGCTGACTGCCAGGTAATTTTGCTTCCATGCCCGCCCAAAAAGCCACTCATCCATAGTTTGATTATCAAACAGGGAAAGCACTTTAACAAAATCATATTTAGGTTTAACACTGAGATAATCTAACGCAACAATCATATGGGGCGCCAAATGATTCCACCCCCAATGATGACAATCTTCACTTAGTTCAGATTCCAGCGATTGATCACGAAACAAACCATCCGAATATTGAAAGCTTAATAGATAATCCGCCCAGCTGGATCTATCATTTTGAGATAGATTTTCGATTTGCCCAAGCAACCCCAATAGCATGACAGCGTAAACTGATGAATATAAATCAGGATTAGATTGTGTCGCGCTAAATCTATACTCGTAAATCTCACTTCCTCGCATTTCATTGGTGTATGAAAGAATATTATTCTTGAACTGCGCAAACTCAAAAGATTCATCAAGATACGGAAACTTGTTTCTGTCAAAATTCAATAGCGCCTTGTAGGCGAAGTTCTTAATCGCTAGCTTACCAGTCGCGAGAAACATTCAGGACACCTTTAATTTTTGCGAGCTATTACATTTAGGCTCATACTTCGCCCATCATCAAAATCCATATGTGGTAAATAAGCACGACTAAAATCATCATATCCATCTGGCAAAAATTCACGCCAATCATAGCGCTGGAACCCTACAAACCCCGCCTCTCTAAAGAATGCTTCCAAAAGCGTAAAATCAAAAGCAACATGGTGGTAGTTATAGTCATAAGTCTGACCTCCATAAAGAAGACCTTGGAACTGACTTAAATCTCCAGTGTTCTGATACTCTGCAACCACTGCCTCGAAATCAGGGACAGCTACGCGTAAAATTCCTCCAGGTTTTAACACTCGCCTCCACTCACTGAGAACTGCGACTACTTCATTACGCTCTACGTGTTCTAAAATATGGCAAGCATAAATTTCTAATACGGATTCATCATCAATCATAGTTAATTGCCGAGTGTCACATACATAGTCGACGTGATCAAAATCTATCACATCAAGATGTTTGTATCCGTCTAAATACTTTTTCCCACAACCTATATGTAATTTCATTGTTTTTTTTGCCTTCTCAATCTTATTTCTCTTGATTCCAATTTCTTTATTACTCGAGCGGGAACACCGCCAACCATACAATCAGATGGAACATCTTTGGTCACAACTGCGCCAGCACCAACAACTGCACCATCATTAACGGTGACACCTGGCAAGATAATAGCCGCCGTCCCAATCCATACATCCTCACCAATAGTAATAGATTTATTTATGCCTACCCTTGTTATAGGCAGAAATTTCGGGTCATGTGTTGGGGTTACAATTCTCACCCCAGATGAAATTGCGCAGCCATCCCCTATAACAATCCTACCTTTAGATGACGCCCATAAGACCACCTGTGATCCAATTGAAACATTATTTCCTATAAAAACATGTCTCGGACAGGAGACACGGATTGCACCGCTCAACCTTGTCCGTTCGCCGATCCTACCGAACTGATACTTTAAATACGCTAAACTTTGTGAAGTATAAATTGCCCTTATCAACCTAACGGGCAACACTACGAAAATTTTCATCAACGATTTAACACCCACCATCAATATTCCCTTCATGACAGCATATCCTGACTCATCCTCAGATTAAGCAAGACAAACAGTGTAGTTAAGCCGCCCAAAACTCCCGCGAGAAGTAAAGAAAAATATAACCAAGACTCCACCCCCTGTAATAAATAATAACTAGTACCGAACAAGGCTCCAGCAGAAAATATCAACCTAGCGATAACAAAAAAATTAATTCTTATTTTAATCAACTGCATTAATCTAAGTCCCTGCACGACAATCGCCATAATGCAAACAATCGAGAGCGCTATCGGAATACCGACAAGACCGAAGAGGGACAAAAGAGTCACGCTCAACACAACTCGAGCGACCCCCTCAATTAAAACGATAACTGAAGTATAAGTAAAGTCGCTCAATTCATATAGAATCTGGCTCAGCATGCCCCTAAAAGTACGAGAAAAGAAACCAATCGCAATAAAAAGCACAATAATCTTGTCTAGAACCATAGCCTCCCCAACCCATAGTTCGACAAAGGCCAAATTGGTTGCCACATAAGTTGCGAACGCAATACCCCCCACTGAAAAGCTTAATGTTAATAACTTTTTCGCTACAGCTCTAACCCTATCGTGATCGCCACTCGCGGTTAAATGTGAAAATGTACCCATTATCGAGCCAACCAATACATTTAACATTTGGAAAACAACATCTGCTGCTCTACGCGTCACCATATAGGCTGTTGTAATTTCGGGGCTAATAATAATCGTAACCAGCAAAGGTTCGGCCTCTTGTGAGACTCTATTTCCTGCAGTCGCCAAAAACAATACCGGACCGGTGCGAAAAAATTCCTTGATAATATTTCTGTCTACTCGCGCCGTTAATTTCAACTTTCGAAAAAGACTGACAACATTAAGTAAATTTAAGGTAAAAATTACACTCTCTGAAACTAGCATGCCAAAAGGGATTGACCACAAACCGAAGTTGTTTAACAGCATCCAGAGAGAGATACCGATACCTAAGATACGACCTATTGCATTATTCGCATGGGGCACAACAGGACGCAATAAAGCCTGACTGCAACTCCGTAAACATTCATTCAAAACAGCTATCGTTACAGCCAAAACCGCAAGCTGGAAGCACTGCTGTAACAACTGAGCTGCATGCCCATCTACCGTTAAAATTCTTGGAAGAAAAATTGATAGCGCCCAACCAAACCCGCCAAGTAAAAGAAATATTGAAAGATACACCACCATCCCGCTGATGAAATACGCCCCGGCTTGGTCAAGATCATTCTTTCCATAAGCGCTCGCAATCCGTTGCACCAACATGCTGCTAATGCCAAAATTTATCAACCCTAACATGCCTAATATCCCACCAGATGCCAACCATAATCCATAGGTATCTGCGCCAAGATAACGAATATAAAGAGGCATTAACAACAAGCCTTGTAGAATAATGATGCCGGTATTTACGTACCCACCTAATGCCTGTAGGATTGTTGCTCGTTTTCGGCTTGGCGTATGTGAGGATTTAGTTTTTTTAAACACAATTCCGCCAAGTCGATACAAATGCGTATCTTCCGAATATTGTCACCGAAACAGAACTCATTACTTTAATTTCATTCTTTGCTCTCTTCGAAGCATTCGCGATTTTTTTATTGTCTAAATTTTTCTAAATTCGAACAAAACCATTGATAAGTCAAAGCAAGTCCTTGTTCTAAATCAGTCTTTGAACTCCACCCAAGGGCCTCCAATAAAGAAACATCCAATAATTTCCTAGGCGCACCATCTGGTTTGGTTTCATCAAACTTAACTTGACCTTCAAAACCAACTACCTTTGCGACCGTTTCAACCAACTCACGAATATTACAGTCAACACCTGTACCGACATTAATATGGCTTAACATCGCCTCTGCATTCCTTTCATAGGTTTGCCTGTCTAAGTTCATGACATGAACGGAAGCTTCAGCCATATCATCCACGTACAAAAATTCACGCATTGGCTTGCCACTACCCCATGCAACAACTTCTTTATCGCCATTCATTTTTGCCAGATGAAAACGCCTTAATAATGCGGGAATAACATGACTATTTTCGGGATGAAAATTATCACCAGGGCCATACAAGTTAGTAGGCATGACACTTCGGTAGTCACGCCCATACTGGCGGTTATAACTTTCACATAATTTAATACCCGCAATTTTTGCTATTGCGTAAGGCTCATTTGTTTCTTCGAGCGTACCAGTAAGGAGCGCGGTTTCACTCATAGGCTGCTTGGCAAATTTAGGATAGATACAAGATGAACCCAAAAACAAAAGACGCTGCACGTTATTTAAGTGCGCACTATTAATAATATTGCATTGAATTATAAGATTTTCATATATAAACTCGGCTGGGTAAGTATTGTTTGCAACTATTCCCCCAACTTTAGCGGCAGCTAAATATACCTCATCTATTTGTTCGCCTTTGAAAAACTCATATACTGCAGCTTGACTAGTCAAATCTAATTCTTTGCGCGTGCGGGTTAGTATTTCAACTTTCTTATTGGCCGCCTTATTGAGCATCTCTAATTGGCGAACAATTGCTGAGCCGACCATTCCGTTGTGTCCAGCCACAAACACGCGCTTAACTTCACTATCTTTACTAGGCATTTTAGCTCTCAACACTTACTGCGACGGTATAGCCATTTTCTTTTAGTATTGCATGCTGCTTTGCTTTACTAAGATCGTTTGCAACCATCTCAGCACACATTTCTTCAACTGTTATTTGTGGTGTCCAACCTAACTTTTCTTTTGCTTTGGATGGGTCGCCCAATAAAGTTTCCACTTCTGCTGGCCGGAAGTATCGAGAGTCAACTTTAACAATAACATCACCAACTTTGAGTGCTGGGGCATTGCCACCAGAAATAGAGCTAACTGTAGCGATTTCTTCAACACCTTCACCTGTAAATTCCAATTCAATACCGGCCTCAAGGGCTGATAGTATTACGAATTGACGTACGCTAATCTGTTTACCCGTGGCAATGACAAAATCCTCAGCTTTGTCTTGCTGTAACATCATCCACTGCATACGAACATAATCTTTTGCATGGCCCCAGTCACGCAATGCGTCCAGATTACCAAGAAATAAGCATTGCTCTAACCCTTGGGCAATGTTTGCGATTGCGCGCGTGATTTTACGTGTTACAAAGGTTTCACCACGACGAGGGGATTCGTGATTGAACAAAATACCGTTACAAGCGTACATGCCATAAGACTCGCGATAATTAACAACTATCCAATAAGCATACATCTTGGCAACGGCATAAGGAGAGCGCGGATAGAAAGGTGTTGTCTCCTTCTGTGGGGTTTCCTGAACCAACCCGTACAACTCCGAGGTAGATGCCTGGTAGAAACGAGTTTTTTTTTCCATTCCTAAAAAACGAATCGCTTCGAGTAAACGCAACGTTCCCACCGCATCTACATCAGCAGTATATTCTGGCGATTCAAACGATACCGCCACGTGAGACTGAGCCCCTAGGTTATAGACCTCGTCCGGTTGAGCCTCTCTAATAATGCGAGTTAAATTGGAGCTGTCAGTTAAATCCCCATAGTGTAGAAAAAATTCTGGATTCTTCTCATGACGATCCTGGAGTATATGGTCAATCCGTTCGGTATTGAATGAAGAAGCTCGACGCTTGATGCCATGAACTATATACCCTTGTTCCAACAACAGTTCTGCTAAATATGAACCGTCCTGACCTGTTATACCCGTGATTAATGCTGTCTTTTTTTTCATAGTAAAACTTTTCTATTTTGTGACTTTCAACTAGCTTGAAAAAATTTTCTTAAAAGTACCACTGCAACCGCTAGGACACCACTTAACACTACAGATATCATAACGATAAGTGAACGACGGGGCTTGTGCTTTAGCTCAGGAGCCACCGCTGAATCGATCGTTTTAAAAACGTATTCGTCTCTCACGTTAGCAAACATCACTATCTTTGTTTGCTCTTCGATAAGCTCATAAAATACGGCTCGCATATCCGCGATGGAAGTCTTTTCCAACTGCTGCGTTAAATACGCAATACTTTTTTCTGCCTCTCTAACATCCCTCCGTTTAATTTCTAAGTTAATATCCTCAACCAACCAGCTCACCCATTCTCTTGCAGTTTCTGGAGAATAAAATTCAACGCCAAGAGAGACAAAATTGGTACTCTTATTTTCAACGACAGAAAGTAGCCCAATAAAACGTTTGTAAGTCTTTTGAATACTTGGCTTTCTGCTGCCTTCTTGCTGGGAAGCCATAACCCAATCCCCTGCCTGCATATCGTATAAATCCCGATTTATTACTAATCTGTCAGACTTTCTATCCCACCCTTCGGCCGCCATCAATGGTACTGCTATATCATGCTTCAGAATAAATTTTGAAATAAACTCTCTTGATTTCAAAATTTCTAAAGCCAAAGCAGTTTTATCGCTAACGCCCCGACCGAAATTTAAGCCTGCTAAACTCGAAAAACCACCAAATTTTTCTGCCATCCGAGCCAAACCACCACCTGAGTTCTCTTCAGCAGGAGCTAACAAAACTTCAGATTTATAAACATTGGGCAAAGAAAGCGCGTAAAAAATAGAAGCAACGGCAAAGACGAAAGTCGCTGCTATTATGATCCACTTCCCCGCCCATATAACATTCCAGAGCTCGCGGAAGTCAATTTCGCCATCAGCCGAAGGCATCTGATTACCAAACACAGGGTGCGGAGTACTAGACATAGCATCCAGTTTTTTTTCTATATTATCTAAGCGTTTTTCTACGTCGGACATATGGGGTCAAATTTTAAAAGCTAGAAATTAGTGGTTGTTTGGATTTCGCCCGCTCTGGGCGCTCATCAACTTATTTTTCTGATTAAGATCAAAGCCGATCATAATAATCTCCTTATCCTAGCTTCGATACTCTTGTAAGTATCACGTGTAATCATATCGCGAATTCAACTCTGAGGTGCATAACAGTTTAAGCAGCTAGTATTGCCATTGAGTAGAATTATCCCCGCATAGTAGAACTAGATCTGGAAAAGCAAACTTTATCAATTGGGTTGGATATCGCAAAAAAAGTTTTTCATTTGACGGCTTTTCTTTGGCATAAAAACTCTTGAAAAGAAAAAGCTCCGTAGATCTCAGCTTGTCTGTTTTTCCGAAAAAAAACAGTTAAGCGACATAGCCTTGAGCCAGCTCCAGAAGCCATCTCTGGGCAAGATTTTGTGAACAGCAAGGCCACTCTGTAAGAAATTTAGCAGGTCAACATATTAAAACGTATCTTAGAGGCCAAAAGATTGATTACAATGATGCTGCCGCAATTAAAGCCTAAATATAACCCTGCTAGTTTCAAACAATTCATAAGAATCAAATAGCCCCGACCGTCTCCAACGCCGCAGCCGTCGTAGCCAACTTAAAAAGCACATCACTCACTGCCGTCCAGTACTGCAAAGCCCCCACCTTACCCACTTCCATTGGCACCACAATAGTATCTCCTGCCTCGGCTTTATTCCTTACCGTAAAAAACAAAAAGCGCCACTTTTTAAAGGGTCTTACATTACCATCTCTGCCAATCATATAAATCCTTTTTTTATCGGCATTGCGCGTTAGCCAACCACTTTTGTTTAAATATTTTTTAACGCTCAAATTATCCACATACAAATGAGAGGTGGGGAACTGTACTTCTCCGACAATGGAAACCTCTTGCACCTTGGTTGGAATCAATATTTGATCGTTCTCTCGAAGGATCACGTCTCGCATGTCGTTGCCAGCCAAAATACTGGGGAGATCGATCACCAAGCGGCCGGTGGCTTGGGCGGATTCTAAATCTTGCATGAGTTGCGCCGCAACGGCTTTTTGTTTGGCGAGCGCATCATCCGTGGCTTGCGCTTCGCTTTCCAACTGCGCCACCTCTTTTTCGATTTGGCCTTTGAATTTCTTTAAGGCTTCTTCTTCTTTTTCTTTTAAGGATTCGCGTAAAAACACCGCGCCTTTCGCATCGCCAAATTCTGTTAAGCCGCCGGCTCGGGCAATCACTTGGCTTAAAGTCTCGCCGGAGGAGATTGGGTATTCACCGGGAAACTTCACCTCACCTTTTAAAGTGACAATACGGACTTCGTTCCAGTTGGGAATTTGCTTGATGATGACCTGATCTTTAGGCTTTAACTGATACCCCAAACCCGTTTCGTCTGTTTTTTGTAGATCTAAGGGTTGATGCGCTACTTCAAATTCATTGTCACCATTGATTCGATGATGCGTAACCTCCGCACTCAATCCGAAGGCGTTTTCTGCTAAGCCTCCGGCTAGTTCAATGGCTTCGGCCATCGTAATGCCCGGCACAAAGGGGTATTGGCCGGGGAATTCAACCGCGCCTTGTACCGCCATTACTTGAGCAAGTAACCCCTGACTGGCTTGTGCTTTCAGGGAATCATTTAAGCCTTCTAATAATGCCGCTCTGGGCTCGTTGGCGCCGAACACATACACCTCATCGTATGCGGTTAACCTTTGATTGGTGGCTTCTGGGGTATCCAAAGCGAGCAAGCTTACTTTTCGAAAGCCCGTTTCGGCGTCGCGTTGAATGTGGTACACCTTGCCGAAGGTTTCAGGTAGTGCGCCGCCGGCCGCGGCCAGCAAATCGGGCACGCTCATGCTCTTGAGTAAGGGGTACTCGCCGGGGAATTTTACGTTACCCTGAATGGTCACCACTTTAGGGTAAGCCTGATCTTCGGCTTGTTGTTCTAGAATACGGTTAAAGGGAATCATCACGTCAGCGCGATCATTTGCCCCTCCTAATACAATGAGTTCGTCTCGGGGTTGTAGCTCGATGTTCGCCCAAGTGGATTTATTGAGAGCCGCACCTAACTGCACGCGTTCAAATTGATAAAAGCCTTGGGGGCCGCTTTGGTGTTTTAGTAAGGCAAAGTCTAAGTCCGCGTGACGCTTTAAATCGGCCACTTCGCCGACCAAATCCGAGACCTTCATGCCCTTGCGCCATTTGAAATACCCGGGGCGATGCACATGCCCGCTTAATACCACCACGTTCTCGAGTTTATCCAGAACGGAGTAAACCTGAATCAAGTCACCATTGCGCAACGTTTTTGAGCGGCCTTTGGGTGTGGAGAGATCTATATCGTGAACGGTGCGGTTGCCCTTGTGATCGATGCGCTCTACTCGGGAAGCCTGGGGATAAGCAGTTGGCAAGTAGCCGCCCGCGAGCTTGATCAAATCCGCCGCGACTTGTTCGGATTTTAATTCATAAATTGCCGGGCGGCGGACATCACCGGTAACGGCAGCGGTTTTCTTGAGTGGGGGGATGAAGAGTACGTCACCGGGTTGCAGGCGGATGTCGTCGTTGGTGTTGCCGTGCATTAAGAGATCGTAGAGGTCGAGCGTTGCAATCAAGTCGCCGCTGCGTTTCAGCTGGATGTTGCGCAACGAGCCGATTTCTTTGACGCCACCGCTGGCGAACAAGGCGTTGGTCATGGTGGAAAGTGCACTGACGGTATAAGAGCCGGGGCGGAACGCCTCCCCGAGTACAAAAATGCGAATGGAGCGCAATGCGCCCATCGTAATGCTGGCTTTGATGCCAATCATTTGTTCAGAGACGAGCTCATCGATGCGGGCTTTGAGTTCGCCGAAATTTAAGCCGTTAACCGAAACCGGGCCAATCTCGGGAAATTGGATCACGCCTTCGCGGGAGACAGCCAGTTCTTGGGTGCTGTTTTCTTTGCCGTAGAGCTGCACGATGATGGTGTCGCCTGGGCCGATCACGTAATCAACGGGGACGGGGATGTCGGTGGCGGGAGCGAAGGTGGTTGGGCTGCCGGCGAAGAGGTCGTAGCCGTAGGGTTTTAGGCCGGTGGTGGGTTGGTATTCTTTCTCTTGATATTCTTCAAATTCATCAAATTCTTTGTTTTTTTCTCTGGCTTTCTTTTCAGCAGTGCTAGGCTGCATTTCTTGATCTAGCGTGTCTTCATCGAAGCCAGCCTTTCTTGGCATTACGGTTTGAGGCGCTTCAGGGGCCACGGTTGTTGGGGTGTTAAGGCCTGTGGGTACTTGAACGCCTAAGGAGTCTGCGAGTTTTTTTTGTTCTTGTGGGGAGAGTTGTTTGAATTGTTCGATTTGAGCGGGGGTTGGGTTAAAGGCCAACGCGCCTGCAGAGAAACAACCGAACATCATGAGCAGTGCTGAACAGACCGCTGCGTTAACAGATGATAAAAAAGTCGTCCCTGACCTCTGCATCATATTCAGCAGCACCACTCCTTTGATTCATGAATTCGTTGAAGGTGCGGAGTGTACCTTAATAGGGTTATTGGATTCTAGGGGATGTGGGGTTGTTTTTTTTGGTACTGCGGGTTTGTGAAAATGGGTAGCACATTCACGTGCGAGGTGTTTACCCCTGGATGCCAGGTCAAAGCCTGGCATGACGTGTCTTTTTGGTGTTGTGCCAAGGGGGAGCCCTCCTGGATTCGCTTCGCTCATCCAGGCTACAAAAACATTAAAAAGGATCTTATTGCCGTAGCCGCGATAGAGCGCAGCGAAATCGAGGGAACTCAGGCCGTGAAGTATGGCTACGGAGGCTAGATGCCTATTGCAGGCAGGCTAAAGCTGAGACCTAATGTGGTCTAGGGTTTGTTGGTCGATATTCGCGATTTTGAGGATGAAGGCATCTTCCACATTTTCTTGCAGCATGCGCTTCACCATTTCGAATTTGGTTTTTTCTTCACCTTCAGCGATACCTTCAGCCTTACCCTCTTGTAAGAACTCGTCTCGCCATTTGCATAGTGTGTCTGCCAGCATATGTTTAGTCCCCTCTACGTCATCCATAAATTCATCCAGTGGCATTTCGAGTTGAACACACTGGTACATGGTTTCACTGATCCAGCGGCCTACCGCCTTTGCGGCGCTGGCGTGGCCTGGTATCTGTTTGGCCATCGCTATAGCCTGCTTAAATAAGTTTACCAATTGGGCCGAATTTTCACAAAATTCCATCTGAAACAATAGATGATTGAGGCTCTCTTTTTCGAAATCAGTGATTCGACCTTCATCGATCACATGGTATTTAAACGCCACACCAAGCCCGATTGTCGTTTAGCAAGAGAGCCCGCTAAAGATTCCGTTTTCAACAGCTCAACGGCATTGAGGTCGGCCTGATTTAACCAAGGCGGTTTAACCGTAAACGTCAGCAGGTCACGAAAAAGCTCAATGTTTTCGTAGAGTTTTTTATAGCGGCGATCGTTTTCTTGATGAAATGTCTTGTCTGAATTCATGCAATGAGGTCTTGTTAACTGCTTAGATGGAGCATTAGGGTAACAGCAAGAGGTAACAAGAACTATCTTTATTTACAGTTTTGTTTTGATAAATCAGGGTTCGCGGTGTTTACCCCTGGATGCCAGGTCACAGCCTGGCATGACGCCGGTTGGGTGGTTTATTTGCTGAGATGGTTAATTTAGTGAGATGGTCGTCCCGGATTTCGCTGCGCTCTATCCAGGCTACAAAATACAAAACATGGCGGAGTCTTGTACTTCGCTCATTGCTCTATCCGGGCTACACTATGCGGCATGCGATTAACGGAAAAACAAGTTCAGATCATCAAATCTCATTTTGCTTCAATTTTTGATCAAAATACAACTATCCATTTGTTTGGATCGCGGACGGATGATCAGAAAAAAGGCGGCGATATCGATTTATTAATCAAGAGCAACCTAAAGATCGAACAACCCGCTAAAAAGTGCGCCGAATTAGTCGCAAAAATACAAATGTCGCTGGGAGAACAAAAAATCGATGTTATTACTATCGATTCCGATACGATACTCACCCCCTTTCACCAACAAGCCTTGAACGAAGCCATTGCACTATGAGTGACTCTCAAAACTTACCCATAAATCAACTTAAACTCATCTCCTTATTGGAGCTTTGCAAAAAAGAAGCCGAGCACCTGATATTCAGCTGGCAACGCATTTTCCCTCAAAAAAACAACCCTTCCCCCGAGTGGATTACCTCTTTAAAAGACAATGAAGAAGATGCCGCGCATTTAGAAGCCTTTTCCTCTCGTTTTAGTCGTCTTCAAGACTCCCTAGGCAGTAAGCTTTTACCCGCTTTGCTCACTTGTTTGGCAGAGACACCATCCAGCCAAATCGAAAACCTCAACAAAGCCGAAAAATTAGGCATCATCTCGAGTACTCAAGAGTGGTTAAATGTAAGGGAAATGCGCAATCAACTGGTGCACGAATACCTTGAAGATACTAATAAGATGCTTGAAGCACTGATCGCAGCCAATCGATTTACACCTGTACTCATTGAAACCTTTAACAAAATTCGCTTGAAAGCAATCCAAACTCTGAGCATCGAAGCTGATGTGCTGCCATCAAGCATCAAATGACTCATAAGAAAACAAGCCACACATTCGATTAGATGCTAATGAGTTGAAACGAAGTTTAGGAACTGTGCGGGAACTTAAAAAGCAGGGTGATCGACACCTTGAAGCACATTGCCTTGAGTCGCTTGAGAAAAGGTCTTGGTAGTAAGAGGCTCCACTTTGTAGCCTGCCAGCGAGTTGGGGCCTCCTGCAGGAGACACAAAATCAGCGGGGGGCTGCTTACTGACATAACCCTTTAGTTTCTCACGGATTCGGTTTTTGATTTCCTCATCCCGTTTATCCTGAGCACTGTCTTTATGACTACTTTTATTGAAGCGCATGCCACGTATCCTGATCAAAGTATTTCATTTACATTTAAAATTACCGAAAGTGTACCATTTTGTGTTTTGGATAAATAGCCACTCGTCAGCCTCGACCTGAAAGCAGGCTGCATACGTTAAAGGAGTTGCAACATAAGATTACATACGTACCAACACGCCCTCAGTAAAGCTGCCCAAAAAAACAAACAGCGGCCAAACGATACAAATCGGATCAACAATTCTTATATAAAACCTGTGATTCGTTACATGAATTGATTCTTGGATAAAAACCACGAGGTAAGATAAGCTCCATTTAAGCATCAAGGCCACTCTCAGGTTGCTTAACGAGGTTTCTCATGCATACATCAGGCTCGATCAGAATCCATCATCGCCGTTTTATTTACACATTTTGCCCTTGTGTGATGCTAACGGTGGCTTTAACAACCCAGAACGTTGCTGCCAGTGGCAATCGCGCCGGAGAAGAAGCACCCATTATTACAGCGAACCCCAAATTTGTTACAGCGGCCCCTAAATGGCAACCTTTGGAAACATTAGAAAAACAAAATAACAACGCAGAAATTCCCCCACTGCCTGATTTTGGCCTACTGCTTAAAGACGATGCTCCAAATTGGCTGCCTAACACCGGCCATCAACCCCACTCTTTCTTACCTAAACAGGCAACGCCCTCTCCTGCGCCATCCGCTGATCTGCAACCCGCAACAAAATAAAGAATGAGCTGCAAAACCAACCGCCTGCTGAAAACTTAACCTATTAAAGCTAAGTGCTATTTTTTTTGCGCTTTTTCAAAAGGATGGTCTACATTTAAATTACATGCTAAGAATGCTATCAGTTTTACACTTTAACCAGATGTAAATCACTTAGCTCTTAGTACAAAGTTCAAGCTACCAAACAAGGAAGTTACGTTTGGTCTTGGTTTAAACAAAACCTGCGAGAAGACACGCTTCGCGCACCACAACAGAGAGCAGACAATAGACCATGGATACTTTTCAAGACTCTATCATCAATGAAAATAACACCACCGATAACAACCACATTCAAAACAGCTCGGTAGAAAACACGCCAGAAAATGCCGACATCTCAGAAACCAAAGCCTATGGCAGCCGCACGGCAGACAAGTTTGTTGTTCGCCTTCCAAAAGGCATGCGTCAAACCATCGCGCAAGTTGCGAAAAATTACCACCGCAGCATGAATTCTGAAATCGTTTCGCGATTGGAACTCAGCCTTAAAACCGAGCAATATTTACACGGTGAAACCAACGAAGCGGGCACCAACCCTGAAACCACTCAAGCTGATCTGACGATGAAAGAATATTCCATCATCGAGCAAGTGAGAAAGTTAAGCCCTGAGCGTCAAGATGCCCTGCTTAACGTAATTGCTGGGTTAAATCCTTAAGCTTGATAAACCTTTCAAAGGTTCAAGAAAAGGTTAAAGCTTAAAAAAAGCCCTCTGTTGTGAAA
>CAZECE010000069.1:0-16521 GCA_964510525.1 uncultured Pseudomonadales bacterium
TGCAGACCGTCATGGACGAGTGGCTGGGCGAAGGTCAGGCCCGTGTCATCTGCCCGATCACGGACCCCTATGTGGTGCACCACGGAGCCCTAGGCGGCTTCGCCACCATCTACCTCGCCGACAGCGGCAAGACCGCGGATGTGGTCGCCCGCCTATCGGCCCTCGACGGGATCGAGGCCGCCCTCAGCCGCGACGACGGCTGCCGCCGTTTCGAGCTGCCGCCCGACCGGGTCGGCGACGTGATGGTGATCTCCACCAGGAACGCTCGATTACATCAACGAAAATAAATACGAACACTTATTGACAATCGAAGACCCCATCGAATTTGTCCACGAAAGCAAAAAGTGCCTGATTAACCAACGAGAAGTACACCGAGATACCCTCAGCTTTTCTGACGCACTCCGCTCGGCACTGCGGGAAGACCCCGACATTATTTTGGTGGGTGAGATGCGGGATTTAGAAACCATTCGCCTGGCCTTAAGTGCCGCTGAAACGGGTCACTTGGTTTTTGGTACCCTACACACCACCTCCGCGGCCAAAACCATCGACCGGATTGTCGATGTCTTTCCCGCCGCCGAAAAAGCCATGGTGCGCTCCATGCTATCCGAATCCTTGCAAGGCGTGGTCTCGCAAACTCTATTGAAAAAACTCAACGGTGGTCGTGTTGCTGCACATGAGATCATGATCGGCACGCCCGCGATTCGCAACCTGATCCGAGAAGACAAGGTCGCACAGATGTACTCTGCCATTCAAACAGGCGCCAGCATCGGCATGCAAACCCTAGATCAGTCATTACAAAATCTCTTAAAACAAGGGCTCATTGGGCGCGACGTGGCGAAAGAAAAAGCCAAAAACCCGGATGCGTTTTAACAATGCAATTTGAAGATCTGCTCCAATTAATGGTCGAAAAGGGCGCCTCGGATCTGTTCATCACCGCAGGCGTGCCACCGAGCATTAAAATCAACGGCTCAGTACTGCCTATTAATAACAAACCCCTGACACCAGAAAAAACTCGCGACACCGTGTTTTCGATCATGTCAGAAAAACAGCGCAACGAATTTTTGCACACTCGGGAATGTAATTTTGCTTTAAGTGCGCGCGGAATTGGTCGATTTCGTGTCAGCGCCTTTTATCAACGCAACCTAGCGGGCATGATCTTAAGGCGCATTGAAACCAACATTCCGGACATCGATGATCTGCAACTACCCGATATTCTGAAAGATTTATCATTAAGCAAACGCGGCATTGTTCTGTTTGTCGGGGCAACCGGGGCCGGTAAATCCACCTCGCTCGCTTCCATGATCGGCCATCGCAATAAAAACAGCAAAGGCCATATCATCTGCATAGAAGATCCCATTGAGTACATCCATGATCACATCGATTGCATCGTCACGCAGCGCGAAGTTGGTCTAGACACCGAGTCCTACGAGATCGGCCTCAAAAACACACTGCGCCAAGCCCCCGATTGCATCATGATCGGAGAGATCCGAACCCAAGAAGCCATGGAGTACACCCTGGCGTTTGCCGAAACCGGCCACTTTGTATTGGCCACACTGCACGCCAACAACGCCAACCAAGCATTGGATCGCATCATGCATTTTTTCCCACCCGAGCGTCATGCGCAGGCCTGGATGGACTTATCGCTGAACTTAAAAGGGATCGTGGCCCAACAACTGATCCCCACTAAAGACAATCGTAGCCGTCGAGCCGTGGTCGAAATTATGATTAATACCCCGCTAGTCGCGGAGTACATACGCAAAGGCGACGTACACATGCTAAAAGAGCGAATTGCCAAATCCCGCGATGAAGGCATGCAAACGTTCGACCAGGCCCTCTTAGACTTATACATTCAAGGCATGATTACCCACGAGGACGCACTCAAATTTGCTGACTCCCCCAACGACCTACGACTGATGATCAAGCTCTCACAACAAGAAATGGAATCAAAGGGGGGTTACGATCCAGACGAGCCAGGGCAATTAAAACTCAAACCCACTGATGACATGGATAAACAACACTTTATCCGATAATGAGCTGCTAATTAAAAATAACGAATACTAAAAGCTAATGCAGACGAGTGATGATTTCTTCTTTATCTTGTGTTTCACCCAGCACTTCCCGCACCTTGGTAAATACCTGTGTGGCCACCTCAGGGTGGGCGCCGTAAGAGACCAATTTGCCATACTTCCAGCCGGCTTCCGCTAACACCTTGGCTTTGTATTCCGCACCCTTGATCCCTTTGCCACCAACATCAATTAGGAACTGTTCAATCGATACATGCCCTAACTGAACACCGGCTTTAAAAGTTGTAAAATCGGATTGTTGAATTTCAGGAAATTGCATAGCCACCTCAATGTTAGTCTTAAAAATTTGATGTTAGCCTCAAAGATTCGCAGCGCGATAAGCTGCCTTACCTGAAATAAAGGATAGCACCACTTTTCCAACTAATGGAGACAACCAGTTCGGCGAGTTGCGACCAGCAGACAGGCCTGTCGCCTCATTTAAATTCCAGCTGACTGCCGGATCAAGCACCACAAACTCCGCAGGCTGCTGCATTGCAAAACACGTCGGGGCACTCCCCAAGGTCTGACCACGCAGCACGTGCCTAGGCCCAGACGTCAACGCCGCCACAGCCGTTTTTAAAGGCAGCGCCCCTGAGTTCACCAAAGACAACCACCCTGGCACAAAGCCATCCAACACCGACATACCTGGCGCACTCTCAGCAAAGGGCACCGCTTTCGCCGCCGGCTCATGGGGTCGATGGTCAGTGCACAGGTTAGTAATCACTCCGGATTTAAGGCCATTCAACAACGCCTGCCGATCCCGTTCTTCGCGCAACGGCGGTCGTACATGAAATACCGAATGAAACCCCGCCAACGCCGCATCGGTATACAGCAGATGCGCCAAACTCACACCACAGGTAACCGACAGCCCGCGACGCTGCGCTTGCTCGATGAGCGCCACACTATCGGCTGAGCTGATCATTAAAAAATGCAGCGCCACCCCGGTTTCTGCCGCCAACTCGATGTCACGCGCGACCGCAATGGTTTCGGCACAAGCAGGAATCGTCGGCAACCCCAGAGCACACCCAAAAGCGCCGTCGTGAACCCCACCCGGCAAAGACAATGTCGCGTCCTGGGGTAAGGACATCACCGACAACCCCACGCTGTGGGCATAACGATAGCCATTTAAGCGAACTTGAATGTCCGCGACATCACGACCACATTGCGTCACCGCAACACAACCGGCCTGTTTCAGCGCCATCATTTCACTGAGCTGCTGACCCGCTAAACCTTGAGTGAGCGCCGCCAACGGCCAGATTCGAGGCAAGCCTGCCGTTGCAAAGCCAGCCAACAACCGGCTGATTGCCGGCGTATCATTAACTGGCAGGGTCTCTGGCAACACCACCCAGTCGGAAAACCCGGCCGCCGCCGCTGCGGTTAACTCACCCGACACAGGCCCTTTGGATTCATACCCCGGCTCGGTCATCCCAACCCCTAAATCCACAGCCCCAGGCATCGCCCACAAATGCTCGGCCGCGACGACGTCAGCAGGATCCAATTGCGCCGCCGCCACACACTCTGGCAAATCCGACACGCCCGCTGATGTCGACGGCGCGACATACACCAGCTTGCCGTGGTGAACCATCAGATCCATTCGCTGATCCCAAGGCCCCGCCGGGTCTAATACTCGAATGTGCTTTAAAAAAACCGAATCCTTTACCGCTTTCATGGTATTAACTACCGTCTTCATGATACAAACAGATCATCCTAGGGTGGCCGCTCGCTGCTCAATGGCCCCGCTCATCACCATCGACAGTACCGCCATCCGCACCGCGATACCAAACGACACTTGCTCTAAAATAACCGACTGCGGACCATCGGCGACGCTGGATTCAATTTCAACACCACGGTTAATGGGTCCCGGGTGCATCACAATCGCATCCGGCTTGGCCCGTTTTAAAAGAGCCGGAGTTAAGCCATACGCCTGAAAAAATTCCGCTTCGCTCGGTAAAAATGCCCCAGACATACGCTCTTTTTGCAAACGCAGCAAAATAACCACATCCACATTGTGAATACCGGCCGCAAGATCGGAGCCCGCAGACACCTGAAATGCACTCAAATCGCGGGGCAACAAGGTCTTAGGGGCAACCACACGAATGTCTTTCACCCCCAAGCGCTCTAGTGCCACCATTTGAGAACGAGCCACTCTAGAGTGCAAAATATCGCCCACAATGGCCACTGAGAGTTCACTTAAATTGGGTTTAAAATGGCGTATCGTAAAAGCATCCAACAGCGCCTGTGTGGGGTGCGCATGACGCCCATCACCGGCATTGATAACAGCAACACCAGGCAGTAATTGCTGCGCAATAAAGTGCGCGGCGCCACTACTGCCATGACGCACCACAAACATATCAACCGACATGGCGTGCAAATTTTTCAGCGTATCCAGCAACGTTTCACCTTTGCTGGTGGCAGAAGCTTGAATGTTTAAATTAATCACATCCGCAGACAAACGCTTCGCGGCCAACTCAAACGTCGTTCGAGTGCGCGTGCTGTTTTCAAAAAACAAATTAGCGATGGTTTTGCCGCGTAACAAGGGCACGCTTTTCACAGTGCGATCTTTTATCGACAAAAACGAATGCGCGGTATCCAGTATCGAAGTGATCTGCGTGGGATCTAAATCACTCACACTCAACAAATGCGGGATATCGGCGCTCATCGTGTCGGCACGCTCATGATGATAGGTCAACCTCTTCCAACCTCAAAGGCTCAGGCCCTCTGATTTTAATCCGCTTATGAGCCGGCAACTGCAAACGTACACCAGCAACATCGGCGGCTATGGGTAACTCACGCCCGCCCATCGACACCAGCACCACCAAGGTCACCGAGGCCGGTCGTCCATAATCAAACAACTCATTTAAAGCCGCTCGAATAGTACGCCCGGTCATCAACACATCATCGACCAGAATCACATGTTGATCTTCGATATCAAAGGGTAGGTGCGAAGGCGTTACACTGGGGTGAAGCCCTTGGCGGCTGAAGTCATCACGATAAAAACTGATATTAAGCTGGCCCAATTGATCAGGAACGTTTGCCATCAACGCACGTAAATGCTGCGCCACCCACACCCCTCCGGTTTGAATGCCCACCCAGCTCACGTCAGACCCTTGCTCGGATCCAGGCACCACGTCTGCACCGCCTTGTATCAATACACCACGCTGTACTAATAAAGTCTCAAGTGCTGCAGCCATGTGCTGCAAACGCAGCGGAACATCAATTGCGGCTAATGTTTCCATCTCCATCTGACTTACCCACTCCACCGAGCTTATCTAAAGACGACGCTCAAAATACGCTAGCCGTCATTCGTTGGCAAGGAGATTAGCGGATTCCCGTCATCATCGGTGGCATAAAAAATACTTTTCACCATCGCCAACTCTTCCGACATTTGTCCCAAGCGACGAATCAATAACTTAATAATGAACTGATAAAAGTGCATGCTGAAAATTTCATTACCCTTGGTGTGGACTTGACGCATCAAGATGGTATCGATCGCCAAACACTTAACCGGTGTTAACGCCACCACGTCCGCGCTGGGGGCACTAGCAGAAACCAACGGCGCCTCGCCAAAGACATCTCCGCGCTGAAAAATCACTGTAATCTCAACATCATTACACACCACACGCAATTTGCCCGACAATAAGATAAACACCCAACTGGACTTCACACCCTGCTGCAATATTTTCTCATGAGCGGTATAAGAAAATACCTGACACACCGATAAAAATTGCCCCACGTACTCCGTCGAGATCTCAGCAAATAACGGAATATCGGACAAATGATAACGTTCAATGTCGGTTTGCTTGAGGTAATGCGTTCTTTCCATGTCGTTCCCTAAGCCCTTAACATCCTAAACCCTCAACATCCTAGGCCACACATTAAACCGCACTCAACGGCGTCGGTGAGCGCATGATCTCAAGGAACTTTTTCCATTCCAAAGGGTTTGCTAACAACTTACCCTGACCATATACGCAATTCAGGTGTGACAAACGATCCAGTTGATCGCTTCGCGTCAGATTCAAGGCCACACTGTCGTAATTTAAGTGCTGGCAAAGCTCTACTAATAATGTATTCATATAAAAGCGCGTTTCACCCAACACTTTTTTGTCTTCCACACGCGCGTCTTCAAACTTATTCATAAAACGAATTTGACTCACCGGGTATTCCGCTAACTGATCGGCATTGAACTCCGTTGCGATCTGCACTTCGTAGGCCAACGTGATGTGGCGAAACGCTTTCAAACGGTTGCGAATCGGGTGCAGCAATGAAAAATCTTCACCAGACACTGCCAACAACATACGGACCGATTCCGACTCACACGCCTGATCAACCGACTCTAAATAATTCAGTAACGTCGTAGTTTTCCAAAGCGTTCGAGGTAATACCAACGACAGCGCCATCGGCTTCTCCATTAACGTCTTGCGCACTCCAGACAACGACGCCAACAACGCCGCAAAAAACCATGCCTGCCACTTTTCTATCATCGGCGACTCCGCAGGCAAGGCATCAATATCAACTTGAAAAGGCGTCACGCCGCCTTCCGGTAAACTCTGATAAATCTGAATCTCACCACCGACAACCGATTTGTTTTCAATTTGCACCAAAGGTTCCACCCACAACTGCAAACGATTGTCCGTTAGTAGCGTTTCTAATAAATCATCCGGAATATCCGCTTGGTCTTTGCATTTCTGAATGGCGGCGTTGCCATACACATAGCCGTTTTTACCGGCTTTTTTCGCATCATACATCGCCGAATCCGCTAACTTAAACAAACTGTGAGCATCATAGCCGTCTTCCGGTACCAAACTGATGCCAATGCTGGAAGAGACTTTAGCCAGCTGTTCTTTATAGTAGATGGGCTCATCAATCATATCGCAAACTTTCTGCGCCATCTTACCCACATTATCAATGGACTGAATATCGCGAACCAGCAACGTAAATTCATCGCCACCCAAGCGCGCGGCAACGTCATTACCCCGAATGCCTTTATTTAGGCGCTCACTGACCACCACCAACACCCAATCCCCTGCCTCGTGACCCAGCTGATCATTCACCGCTTTAAAGCCATCTAAATCCACCAAAAACAGCGCCATTTTCTCACCCGACTCTTTGACCGTCAGTAACGCTTGTTCCAAGCTGGCCATAAAAGCTCTTCGATTGGGCAATCCGGTCAACCCATCTTTAAATGCCAGGTTTTTTAATTCGTCTTGGGCTTTTTCTATCGTCGCCATCATCGAATTAAACGAACGCACCAAAACACCCAGCTCATCCCCACTGTCATAATTGGCACGACGAGAGTAGTCGTTGTCTTCCGATACTCGGTGTGAAATGCGGCTTAACAATAAAATAGGGCGTGAAATCAATTTTTGTAATGTGGACGTCATGATAAAAGCCAACAAGGTGACGACCAATACAATCATGCCAGTAAACCAAGACAGCCGCTCCAACTTTTCATTCAGCACACGCAAGGATGCCTTAGCGTAAACACCACCGAGTTGTTTTTCGTCAATCGCAATCGGCTCTAAAATATGCAGGTACTGACCCTGAATACTCTCTCGAATGCTGGGCGCGCGTTTGGGGCAATCGGTTTCGGTTGGCACACCCAAAAACAAATTCTTTTTGACATCATACAAACACGCCAGCTCGATGGTTTTCTGTTGCGATAATGCCTCCAAGTTTTGCCGAGCACCTCGCTGATCACGAAACGCCATAGCCGCTGTCGATCGATGCGCAATGACCTGCAGCAGCATTTGATGCTCTTCAACCATGGATTGTCGCGATGTATGGCGATCATAAAGCATCAACGCAATCGAGGTACAAAACAAACCCGTCAACGTCGTGATCATGATCACGAAGATCAACTTCTTTTTAATGGAAATGTTATTAAAAAAGGTCATGCTAAGATGCCAGCAATCCAATCTCTGTCACGAAAATAAGCTTTTTCCACTGCAACGCTCTTCAACTCCCCACAACTCACTATAACTATAGCTGGGTTAGTTAAGTCCTTCCGGCGCGAGCCACACAATTCCTAAAAACCCTGTGTTATAAAAACCCTATGTTATACTGGCACAGATCAACCAATCGTCATTTTGTCGTCACTTACCCTTGAGTTGCTTATGCTTGAATGGTCTCAAATTCGTGAAGAAGTTACTAAATCGGCTCAACAAGAACCCATATTAGCCAGCTTTCTCCATGCCACTATTTTGAATCACGACACGCTGGAAGCCGCTTTAAGCTTTCATTTATCCAACATTCTCGATTCAGCCACCTTACCCGCCATCGCCATCCGAGAAGTGATTGCAGATGCCTATCAACAACAACCGGAATTGATCACCACCTGCATGCAAGACCTCACGGCCACCTATGAACGTGACCCTGTATGCCAATGCTATTCAACACCCTTGCTGTACTTTAAAGGCTTCCATGCACTGCAAAGCTACCGCATTAGCCATTACCTGTGGGAACAACAACGCCGCCAGTTGGCCTTGTTTTTTCAAAACCGCATTTCCACCGTACTCAGTGTCGACATCCACCCGGCCGCCAAAATTGGCAGCGGCCTCTTAATAGACCATGCAACCGGCATTGTGGTGGGTGAAACCGCGGTGATCGAAGACGATGTCTCCATGCTGCACTCAGTGACCTTGGGCGGCACCGGTAACCAAACCGGAGACCGGCACCCCAAAGTGGGCAAAGGGGTATTGATCGGCGCTGGTGCCAAAATTCTCGGCAATCTCACCATAGGCGCTGGCGCCAAAATCGCGGCCGGCAGCGTCGTACTTCACCCCGTAGCCCCTCATACCACAGTCGCAGGCGTCCCCGCACAACCCATCGGCCAACCCAAGCAAGAACAACCCGCCTTGTGGATGGATCAAAGTATCTAAACTAAGAAATCAATGTTCGTTAAGCTGAACTACTTGCTGGTACGCGCGACGAAAGCGTTGTGAGAAACCGTTTTCTACGGTATCCATCAGGTTTGGGGATAAGCGACACCATTGCAGCACCAAACGCTCAGCGGGACTGAGCACGGAATCATCCGCCTGCCCAGAAAAGGTTTCCGATAAACGGTCCACCTGCAAACTCAACCGCAACTCTTGATCCGCTTCAGGCGACGCCAAATCGGCTATGATTTCCATTTTAACCGCCAACGCACGCTTTTCCGATTGCAAAGCCGGCAAACGATCTTTGCAAGACTCAACCCCATCGACCTGACCTAATAATGACATAAACGCATCAAAACGCACATTCACCAAGACTTCCGCTTCTTCCGGAATATCCTGCACCAAATCAGACCAAGCATCTTTTAATGCCGACACACGTGCGGACAAATCCGCTTCAGAAAATAAATACGCGGTTTCCACTTCACTCAAACGCTCATTGAGTTGCCAAAGCACTTCAAAACTCTGCTGTCGTTGCCGACTCTGCTCAGCACTGACCGCCTTTACAAAGCGTTGATGCGCCTGCTTGTAATCAGCCTGCACGGTTTTGGCTTGCTGTTTCGGGAAAGGGCCAAGCGCCTTAAATCCCTCGTCCCACTGCGGCAGTTTTTTTGCGGCCTCTAACAAGGCATCACCGGTTAATTGCGCTGATGCCTTTAAGGCCTCAATAATTTCTGTAGCTTGCCCCACGTGATTCTCAGCTAAGGCTCTCTGTTCAGCACGCTCAGCCTCTCGCTTACCAAATAAAGCATCCGCAGATTGACGAAACTGGGCAAATAAGTCTTTTTCCAAAGTCGCATGGGTGTAATCCATATCAGACCAGGTCTGCTGTAACGCTTTGGCTTTTTCAAGGCCGTCGTCAAGACTCAAGGCATCACTTTCGACTGAAGCCAACAATTCCGCCATATCACTGACCATGCGTTTTTTCTGGGCCGCCATCCGATCTCGATGCTCATCCAACTTTTTCTTAATCGCATCACACGCGACGTCAAACCGTTTTTGCAAAGGCCGGTTTTCCTTATGTGTAACCGGAAAGGCTTCTCGCCATGACTGCCGAGATAATCGCAACGTAGTCGCCACTTTGCGCCACTGTGCTTTGGACCATTCAATACCGTCGAGATAGGCCTCTAACTGCTGCACCAACTCCTCACGCGCCGCTAAGTTTTGTCGTCGCAATTCGGCCTGCCCATCAAAATACACTTGGCACTTTGAAAAAGCCTCATCACTGACTTCCTGAAAACGTTCCCACAATTCATTTTCTTGACGTGGATCAGCCACGCCTAAGGCCTTCCAATCCGCTTGCAGGCGCTGCACGCGTTCAACATGCTGCTCATCGGGTAACGGGGATTCAACCAGCGCTTGCATCTGCGCAATCAAGGCTTCTTTTTTTGGCACAATCGCATAACGCTGCCATTCGCGATACTCGTCTAACTCCGTCTTTAATTCACGCCAGCGTTGATACAGGGCGTGTTGCTTTTTGACAGACAAATCTTTTAAACGCTGGCCACAGGTTTGATGTAATTTACGTGCGTTTTTAACTTCGCCTTGGCCAATCAGTTGCGCCACCTCGGCCAATTGAGCATCCAGCTGCTGCTGCGTTTCGGCACTTAAAGCAGGCTTTTTAGGTTTGCTCACTTTTTTTTCAGACGGCTGCGCACCGGCATGAGTTCCTGTTTTTTCAGCATCCGGCGCATTCTCTGCACCAAGACTACCTGCTCCAAGACTCTCTACACCAGAACCCTCTGCAACGGCGGCTCTTGTATCAGCAATATCATCAGCAACGGTATGAGTAGCAGCGGGCGATTTTTTTTCTACCTTATCTACAAAACCTACTTTCAGCAGTGCCGTGTTTTGCGGCGCTTCGGGTGTTTTCTCAGGCTCTAAATGCTGCAACCGATTTTTCAAGGTGCGATACAGCGTTTTGTCACGACCTTTAAACTGGGCCAACAACGCCTTTAAAACCTGGCGATCTTTCAACGACGCAATGGCCGCCTGGCGAACCCGCACATGCGCGTGTGACACCACTAATTCTCGCAAATACGCCATGTCATCAATCAAAGGCAGCATTAATTCCAACGCATCAACATTTGTCAGGCGGTGTACAACACGATCACTCAACGTCGGCACATGGCGGCCTTTTAAGACATCAAAGCACGTTTGGCGCGTTGCGGAGTGCTCCAATAATGCTGTGCATGACTCAGCCAGTGTCTCCAGGTATTCCTGCTGCAATGACTCGTCTTGAAAACCTTCCCATAAATCAAAGATGCCCTTCAGTTGGCTGGCGTCTTGTGGCAACAAACGCAACGCAGCCACCAGGCGCACTTCCTCACTGGGGTCATCACGCAACAACGACTCTATGATCTGTCGATCACCGACTTTTTCAACCGCCATGCCACGCAAGGCCAAACAGCGTATTTTAGGTTCGGGATGTTGCCACTTAGGCTTAAATAACTTTGCAAACATAATATCTCACTGAGCAAACACACTATCTCACGGGAAAAGGCTTTTTCACCCCTTAGACGCTCTATCATAGACCACAAAATCGAACGCGTACGGGTGTCGCTCGTCAGTCGCATGATGATCACGCGACACTTCATGCCAATCGCCTCGGTCAAATTCCGGAAAAAAACGATCCGCTGGAGGCGACGCGTGCACTTCCGTTAAATACAAACGGTCCGCCTTAGGCAGCAAGTCCGTAAAAACCCGCTCGCCCCCAATACCAAATACCCAGGACGTTTCAGCTGGACGATGCATCTCTCCTAACACCAACGCCTGCTCCAAAGACTGACACTGATAATCAACCCCTACCAGTTTAGACGCTTGGCTTGAAATCACCACATGAATGCGATTAGGCAGTGGCCGAGGTAAAGATTCAAAGGTCTGCCGCCCCATAATCAATAGGTGATGCTCTGTTTTGTTCTTAAAATAACCGTAATCATCTGGCAGGTGCCACGGCAAGGTTTGATTGAGCCCAATGCCTCTGTTTTCACCCATTGCCGCAATCAGCGCCAACTTCATGATCACTTCTCCCTTTATTGAAATAAGTACTAAAGACTAGACCGCGACCGGTGCGGACAAGCGCCCATGGTGCTGATAATTAACAATGGCAAAATCATCAAAAGAAAAATCAAAAAGATTATCAATAGCTGGATTTAGCTTCATTTTTGGCAATGGCAGCGGCTCGCGTTTTAATTGAATATCCACCTGTTCTAAATGATTCGAATAGATGTGTGCATCCCCCAAGGTATGCACCAAATCACCAGGTTTTAAACCCGTGACCTGAGCCACCATCATCGTCAACAAGGCATAGGACGCAATATTAAAGGGAACGCCTAAGAAAATATCAGCGCTGCGCTGGTACACCTGACAGGATAATTTTCCTTCCGAGACATAAAATTGAAACAAACAATGGCAGGGCAGCAACGCCATTTGATCCAACTCGCCCACGTTCCAAGCACTGATCAACATACGCCGAGAATTTGGGTTGGATTTAAGCTCGTTTAAGACACGCTGCAACTGGTCGATCGATTCCGTTGCCTGACCCGCTTTGTGTACCGGCCAAGACCGCCATTGCTTACCATAAACAGGGCCCAAATTTCCCTGCTCATCGGCCCACTCATCCCAAATGCTGACCCCCGCTTCTTGCAACGATTGAATATTCGTTTCCCCGCGAATAAACCACAGCAGCTCATGAATGATGGATTTCAAATGCACTTTTTTCGTCGTGACCAGCGGAAACCCGGCCTGCAAGTTATACCGCATCTGATAACCAAAGACACTGTACGTCCCAGTGCCCGTACGATCCATCTTATACACACCTTGACGACGCACATGACGCATTAAATCCAAATATTCACGCATGCTTAACTTCTCCTAATTGACCTAACCAAGCAGACATCACACCGAGCGCTGAGCAGACCAAAACAAAAGCCCCAGCCCCGCCAACAGCATAGGCAAGGATAACAACTGACCCATTGTCAGCCACCCAAAAGCCACATACCCTAAATGCGCATCCGGCTGACGCGCAAACTCCACCAGGAAACGCGACACAGCATAACCGATCAAAAAGACCGCTGTCACCGCCGCACGAGGACGCGGCCGGGCAGAATACCACCAAAGCAAAGCAAAGAGCACCACACCCTCAAGAAAAAACTGGTACAACTGGGAAGGATGCCGAGGCAAAGCACCGCCGCCAGGGAACACCATTCCCCAAGGGACGGTGGTCACTCGACCATACAACTCAGCGCCAATGAAATTACCCAATCGCCCCAAGCCCAAGCCCAAAGGAATAAAAGGAATACAAAAATCCGCCACCTCAAGCGGTGACTTCGCAAACTTCACCGCAACGAAAACAAACGCCAAGGCAACCCCCAGAAGGCCGCCATGAAACGACATCCCCCCTTGCCATACCGCAAACAAACTCAAAGGATCCGCCAATAAGCCCGAAAAATCATAAAACAGCTTGTAGCCTATTCGACCACCGGCCACCACCCCAACGGCGACGTAAAACACCAAATCACTGACTTGTTCAGGTGTCCAGCTGGAACCGGGCTGTTTAGCCCGATGCAACGCCAACGCATAACCGCCAGCAAACCCCAACAAATACATGATGCCGTACCAATGCACACTTAAAGGGCCCAATTCGATGGCCACAGGATCAATATTGGGATAGTGCAACAAACTGATCATCTCCCCTAATGAATATTAAATAACCACAACCAACAGTTGCCACAACAACCCGTCAGCGCAACAACAAGCGCGTACCAATGATCAGCAATAAAACCGAAAAAATACGCTTTATTAACCCAACAGGCAAACGATGCACCAATGCCGCCCCTTTGGGGGCAAACAGGACGCTGGTCAGCGCAACGCACGCCGCAGCCGGCATGTAAACCCAACCCAAACTGCCGCTCGGCACCCGACTGTCTCCCCAACCCACAACCATAAAGCTCAGCGCCCCCACGACCCCAATCGGCAAGCCCACCGCGGCCGACGTCGCAATGGCTTGCGGCATAGCCAGACGAGACCACACCAAAAACGGCACGGTTAACGTGCCGCCACCTATGCCAATCAAACTGGAAATCGAACCGATACCACCGCCAATCAACACCATGACAGGCCGGCTAAGAGCAAGCGCTTGCCCTTTCGGCTTCCATTGTAGCCCCATTTTAATTCCCGCCAATAACGCAAAAATGCCGACCAAATAAGCCAGCCACAAGCCCTCTATAATACGCGCCAAAACCGCACCCAAAACGGCGCCGACCACCACACCCGGCATTAACTGCCGCCATACCCCCCACTGCACGGCACCATGCCGATGGTGCGCCAAGGTCGAGCTCATCCCAGTCACCACGATGGTAGCTAAAGAGGTACCTACCGCTAATTTTGCTGCCAAATCCACCGTCATGCCTTGAGAGGTCCACAACTCCAACAGCAAAGGCACCATGATCAATCCCCCGCCGATGCCCAGCAAGCCCGCCATAAAGCCGACAAACCCACCCAACCCCAAATAAAACAGCCACTCCATAGAAAACACCTTGAAATTTGCTTCTTGCCCCCCATTAAATCAGTATCTCTTTATCAACAAGACAACCCTAAACGGGAGCACACGTGGAACAATTTAGAGGCACCACCATTTGTTCGGTTCGACGCAACGGCCGTGTTGTCATCGGTGGCGACGGGCAGGTTAGCTTAGGCAATACCGTCATGAAAGGCAACGCACGCAAAATAAGGCGCTTATACCGTGACAAAGTGCTCGCCGGCTTTGCAGGCGGCACCGCTGATGCTTTCACACTCTTTGAGCGTTTTGAAGCCAAATTGGAAAAACATCAAGGCCATTTAACACGCTCGGCGGTTGAACTGGCCAAAGATTGGCGCACCGATCGTATCTTGAGACGCCTGGAAGCCTTGTTAGCGGTCGCGGATCATGAGTCGTCGTTAATCATTACCGGTAATGGTGATGTTATTGAACCCGAAGACAGCTTGATCGCCATCGGATCAGGCGGCCCCTTTGCACAATCCGCCGCCAAAGCCCTGCTGGACAACACCGCATTGGAAGCCGATGCCATTGTTGAAAAATCCTTAAACATCGCCGCTGACATTTGCATTTATACCAATAAAAATTTGGTGATCGAATCGTTAGAGTACGATCCAAAATAACACGAACTCAAAATATATAAGCCTAAATTAAAAAGGGACCCCCCCGCCATGGCAACAGACCAGACTTCACAACAACTGAGCCCGAAAGACATCGTCGGCGAACTGGATACGCACATCATCGGCCAAAAAGATGCCAAGCGCGCCGTCGCCCTGGCACTGAGAAACCGGTGGCGCAGAATGCAGCTCGATGAAACTCTACGCAACGAAATCTCACCTAAAAACATTTTAATGATTGGCCCAACAGGCGTTGGTAAAACCGAAATTGCCCGACGTTTAGCCAAACTGGCCCAGGCCCCCTTTATTAAAGTTGAAGCCACCAAGTTCACCGAAGTTGGTTACGTTGGCCGGGACGTCGAATCCATTATTCGCGATTTAGCCGACCTCGCCGTCAAGGACCACAGGCAGGCGGCCATGAAAGAAGTAGAAGCACTTGCCGAAATGGCCACCGAAGAACGCATCTTAGACGTTCTTCTCAAACCCAGCCACCAAAGTGCTCCGCCAGCTCCGATGAACTCCGAAACAAAATCCGACATCTCAGATTTGTCGGTCAACGAAGAAAGCACACCAGAAAGCTCTCAAGAAAACGCTCAAGAAAAACAAGAAGAAACCACACGCGACCTGTTTCGCAAAAAGTTGCGCAGCGGCGAACTGGACGATCGAGAAATCGAAATCGATCTCAGCGTCGGCCAGATTGGTGTCGAGATCATGGCCCCTCCCGGCATGGAAGAGATGACCAGCCAACTGCAAAACATGTTTTCCAACATGGCCAGTAATCGCAAAAAAAGCCAACGCATTAAAATCAGCGAAGCGCGCAAATTATTAAAAGACGAAGAAGCGATGGAGCTGGTCAATGATGACGACATCAAACAAGAAGCCGTCGAAGCGGTTGAACAAAACGGCATTGTATTTATTGATGAGCTCGACAAAGTGGCCAAGAACCAAGAAGTCTCTGGCGGCGACGTCTCTCGAGAAGGCGTGCAGCGTGATTTATTACCGTTAATTGAAGGCTCGACAGTCACCACCAAACACGGCCTCGTCAAAACGGACCACATTTTGTTTATCGCCAGCGGAGCTTTTCATTTATCAAAACCCTCTGACTTAATTCCAGAATTACAAGGCCGGCTACCCATTCGAGTCGAGCTCCAACCCCTCACACCCGAAGATTTCGAGCGAATTTTAACAGAGCCCAGCGCCTCGTTAACCGAACAATACCAAGCCTTGTTAAAAACCGAAGGGCTTGATATTGAATTCCAACAAGATGGCTTGAAAAAAATCGCGGAGATCGCATGGCAAGTCAATGAGCGCACCGAAAACATCGGCGCCAGACGCCTGCATACCGTGATGGAAAAGTTGGTTGAAGAAATTTC
>CAZECE010000070.1:0-8212 GCA_964510525.1 uncultured Pseudomonadales bacterium
AGGAGTGTATTCAAGTTTCCTTCTGCATTCGGAAAGGGCCGCAGAGCGATATGGCCTTGATACCCGGGAAATCCTGGAAGAATTGGGTCGGCGCAATATGGTCGGTGGTCTGCCAAGAGCTGGGGTATTCTCAAGACGCGCTGTTAAAAATGAACATCAAGGACATTCAACCCTCTCAGTGTCGAGAGTCTGATGAATCGGGTATGGCGTTGTCGGTGATTGGCGACATGCACTTGGATTTTTCAAGCGCTGTCTTTGTTCGTCAATCCGGTACCCGCTTTAAAACCTTAGTAAAAACCAGCTGCTTTCGGTTTGATGAGCAAGAATCTGGGCAGCGCACCTTGGTTCAGCGCCTGTTTAAACCCACGCAAACAGCGGAAATAGGCAGCCCGCCGGCTCGCTTAAGAACACCGGAGCCACTCAAAATGGGGGCGCATTACAATGAGCTGCAGTGCGATTGGGTGCATATTGTCGCCAAAGAGTTAAAGTCGCCAGTGGATGCGTTATTAATGTCGGTCAGTCAGCTGAACGAATCCGATGGAGCGCAAGATGAAGACCAGGTCATGGCGGGCATTCAGCAATATTCCATGGATCTGATGCATCGCATTCATGATTTTATTGATTACCTAAAGTTGTCTCGCGGAGAAATGGCTCAAACGCAGGAATCCACGCACCTGCTCAACACCATTGAAGACACGCTGGCTTATTTCCAAGAAATGTCGCCCGAATATTTGTCGAGAATTCATTGCTTTGTGGATCCTGATATTCCGGAATACTTAGATTTGGATGCCATTAAGTTGCAAAAAATTTTAGCACGATTGATTTTGAATTCGTTGCGTCGAGCCGACAAAGGCTTAATCAAACTCTATGTGCAGCTGGAAGATCATCAGCAAATTAAATTTGTGATCATTGATAACGGTTCCTTAATCTCGGAAAAAGACCAACGCATTTTATTTGGTGTAGAGAAATATCAAGCCGTGAGTGTTTCTGAGCCCATGGCCAATAGTGCCTTTGGGTATATGATGGCGTCCCAGCTGTTACTGTCGATGAACAGTGAGTTAACCTACCATCAGCTCGGCCCGGAAATGTCTCTGTTTGCATTTAAAATTCACGTTGCTGACATGACAACGGCTCTGCCCTCGGTGAAAGGCTTTTTAAATGAGACGCGCATCGTGCTGATTGATGATTATTTGGATTCGAATCAATCGATGGAGAAGCAGCTCGATTCTTGGGGTGCCGATGTAAAATCCTTCGTCAGCGAAACCGATATGGTGCGCTTTTTTTCGGATTTTAATCCAGAGTTGCCAGTGGATTTGATTGTATTGCATTTTCACAATGGGTCTAAAAATCATGCGTCATTGTTGCGTTCGATTGGCCAATGGCTGCAAGTACAACGGGAAGATGCCCCCGAATGGGCGACCTCGGTATTGGTGATCGCCCCGGATGATATCCCCACCGGCTTGGCGCGCTTGCTGTCCCGATTGCCGCACACCTTTTTAACCTTCCCGTATTCGGTATCCGGGTTAGCAAATAAAGTCGCGCGTTTGCTCAGAAGGCCAGACCCCTATGAATTTGCAACCGATTATCAGCCAATAAAAATTAACGCTGAGAAAGCCAGTCATTATGCGGGCGCCAAAGTGTTGTTGGTGGATGACAGTCCGATCACGCAACGAGCATTAGCGGCGTTTATGAAGCAGCAAGGCTTTTTGGTGTCTTTTGCAAACAGTGGTGCGGAAGCCATTGACCGTTTGCAGCAAGAAGCGTTTGATTTGATCATGATGGACGTTGAAATGCCCGAAATGAGCGGGGTACAGTGCACAGACATTTTGCGCTCGCAGATGAATATTACCATTCCCATTATTGGTGTCACGGGGGTGATGACCGACGATGTTTGGCATCGCTGTTTAACCCAGGGCATGAATGATTACATGACCAAACCCATTGATCGTACGATATTAGTAGCGACTCTGGGTTATTGGCTAGAGCAACATGGCTTTACTAAGAACACGGGGAGTGAGCCGGTAGGGGAGCACTCAGGTGGCTTGGATATCCAAAAGCTCTCAGCTACGTTGTTTGGTCAGGCAACGTTAGAAAAATTGATTGGGGATACGGATGTTAACGCCGTGGAAGACATGCTGCGTTTGTTTTTTGAAGAAACGCAAATCCGCATGGAAAAAATCAACCACAGCAGCGACATCAGTAACAGTGTCTTGTCAGCACATCAGTTACAACAAGTGGCCAATGAAATTCGCGCCATTAAAAGCGCGTGCGATACCTTTGGCTTAGTGGGCATCGATTCGGCGGCGGCGTTATGTTTGGAGTTTTTAGACAAACAAAAGATCTTCCCGCCAGACAGTTTTATCGATCAGTTATCTCAGCAGTTAGCGGATACCGAAGCGGTATTTGAACAGCACTGGGCGTCTCAGTCGAGGAGGGGTAATCATGGCTGACGCGCTTGATACGGTTGGTGCGCTTGATAGGCTGGATACAATAGCGGTCATTGAAGACAGCGCCTCAGTGGCACGTTGTTATCGTGAATATCTAAAACCCCTAGACGTAGCGGTTGATATCTTTGAGCGCGGAGAGGGCAGTATCGAGTGCTTGGCATCGGGCAAAGCCGCGGTCGCACTGATCGACCTGCGCATTGCGGATATGGATGGCTTAGAACTGCTTAAGGTGATTCGAGATAAGCAAGTCAACACGATCCCGATTGTCATTTCAATGGCGGACTCCAAAGGCTTGCTGGCGGAAGCCATGCAGTTGGGCGCAGAAGATTATTTAGAGAAGCCGTTTTCAAGGGATCGGTTTATATTAACCATTAAAAATGCGTTAGAGAAATACCGTTTCAAACAACAAGCACAACCCAATACAGCGCCCAGTAGTCGAGACGGTTTTTGTGGGTTTGTGGGTCAATGTGAGGCCATGCAGTCGGTGTATCAAACCATTGAATCAGCGGCGTCCAGTCGGGCCAGCGTATTTATCTTGGGCGAAAGCGGGACCGGAAAAGAGGTGTGTGCCGCGGCCATTCACGAAGAAAGCCAACGCAAAGAGCAGCCATTCATTCCGATCAATTGTGCCGCCATCCCAAGAGATTTGATGGAAAGCGAGATCTTTGGTCACGCCAAAGGCGCCTTTACTGGGGCGCACTCATCAAGAGAAGGCGCTGCCCACAAAGCGCATAAAGGGACGTTGTTTTTAGATGAAATCGGTGAGATGGACATGGATTTGCAGAGCAAGTTGCTGCGTTTTGTCCAGACAGGGACCTTCCAAAAGGTTGGCAGCAGCCATGTTGAGCATGTCGATGTGCGTTTTGTCTGTGCGACCAACCGAGATCCGCTGGAGCAAATTCAATTAGGACGGTTTCGAGAAGATTTATATTATCGGTTGAATGTGATTCCGATTGAATTGCCGCCGCTGCGGGAGCGAGGGGAGGATATTCTAGCGATCGCGAAAGCGTTTTTAGAAAAGTTTAACCGAGAAGAAAACAAAACCTTTTTAGGCTTTGATGAGGCCACTAAGCAGCGTTTAATGACCTATGAATGGCCAGGCAATATTCGTCAGTTGCAAAATGTGATTCACAACGTGATCGTACTCAATGAAGCCGAATGGATCACCCTGGCGTTATTGCCCGCGCCGCTAAACCGACGCGCCGCCTCGCGACCCTTTCAGGCCGAACCGCCTCGAACAGCCCAAGCTCAGCCAGTTCAGTCGCAGCCAGTACAAACGCAGCCAGTACAACCACAACCAGTACAACCACAACCAGTACAATTTGAGACAGTACAGCCGCCGATAACCCAGCCTGAAACAGCTCAATATAGGCCAGCCGAGCCGTCGGTTGCGTGGTCCGCCAATAACGCTAGCGATGAAACCGTGCAATTCAAATGGCAAGACCCAGCCGACATTACCGAGTTATGGGAAGTGGAAATGCAGGCCATTGAACGAGCGATTGATTTGTGTCATCACAACATCAGCCGCGCCGCACAGCTGCTAGGCATCAGCCCGTCTACGATTTATCGAAAAAGGCATCAATGGGAGCAGCGCCGGGTCGCAAAGAGATGATCGGCCAACCCGCTTGTTCAGCATGTGTTTGTAAAGCCTCATCCGGATCCACCGCAACGGGTTTGCCGACGGCTTGCAGCAAAGGTAAGTCGTTGCTGGAATCGGAATAAAAGGCGCAGTCGGTTAAGTCCGGGTTGTCCGTACCCAGCCACTGATGAAGCCGCGTAATCTTGCCATCTTGAAAGCTTGGCGTGCCGACGATCTTGCCCGTGATTTTTTGATCGATGATCTCGGGTTCGGTGGCGATTAAATTCGCAATGCCGAGCAGTTCGGCAATGGGTTCGGTCACAAATCGATTGGTGGCGGTAATGATTAAGAGTTCATCGTTTTGTTGTTTATGGTGTGCGATCAGTTGGCGGGTGTGTTGGCTGATCATGGGGACAACGCGGGTTTGGACAAAGTCGTCGCGCAACGCCGCCAGGGTTGCCCAGGGCTTATTGACCAATGGCGCCAGAACAAAGGTTTGGTAGGCAACAATATCCAGGGTGCCGGCTTGATATTCGGCGTAGAAGCGGTCATTACGTTTTAGGTGTTGCTCGGCATCCACCCAACCGGTATGAATTAAGTGTTCGCCCCACGCGTGGTCGCTGTCCCCATTCAGCAGGGTGTTGTCGAGGTCAAAAATAGTCAGTGGCATAGTGGTTTTTTTTAAGATTATCCAAAATAAATCAAGGCACTGGGTGTCTGATCATACTCATCGGGCGGAGTATATGATATAAAAACCACCGTGGATATGTGCGTTTGAGAGCAGCGCGATTTTTTCGGAATTGAGGTGGTTCAGATTGATTGATGCAGAGGGTTATCGGCCAAATGTTGGCATGATTGTATTAAATGACAACATTGAAGTGTTATGGGCGAAACGGTTAGGGCAAAACGGGCGTCAGTTTCCGCAAGGGGGGATTCAAGAAAACGAAACCCCGGAAGAGGCGTTGTATCGAGAGTTAGAAGAAGAATTGGGTTTGGTGGCCTCGGATGTTAATGTGGTTGGCGCCACATCGGGTTGGTTAAAGTACCGCTTACCCGAGCAATACCTTCGCAATGATAAAGATTCGGGTTTTGTCGGCCAAAAGCAAAAATGGTTTTTACTGCGCTTAGCCGAAGATGAAAGCCGCATCGATTTAGCGAAATCCGGCATGCCGGAATTTGATGATTATTCTTGGGTGCCGTATTGGTACCCTGTAGACAACATCATTGAGTTCAAGCGCGCAGTGTATCGCAGCGCCCTAGAAGAGCTTGCCCCCACCGCCGAACAGCATTTCGGCCGCCCAATTCCCTAGGTCTGCCGTAGCGGCAACTCAAATTACAACGTAGAAAGTACATGTAGCCGCGATGAGCGCAGCGAATCGAGGGGGGCAGGCTACGAGGTGCTTACCTCTGGATTCCAGATCAAGTCTGGAATGACGCCCCCTGTGTCTGGAACGATGTTGGCTGGATTACTGCAACAATTAAGTAGCACGTCGCCCCAAACTTGATTTGGGGCCCAGAGAACAAAAGCACATGTTACGGCGTAACGATAATGCAAATAATAACGTAGCCGCGATGAGCGCAGCGAATCGAGGGGGGGGGCAGGCTAATCCTCAAATGCAAAAGCATTGAGGAACTGTCTTTTCCAAAACAACTTGCGATCAATTGCGCTCAAGCTGGCTTCATCGCACACCGTATCCCAATTGGCCTCAATCACCTCATGCTGCTGTTCAAAGATGGTTGTCGCTTCATTCTCTGTAAGTTGGAAATGCAGGGCGGCGTTCAGGCAAGAATTGAGTTTGCTTAATCTATTATCACCGGAAATAAGCATAGCTTGAGTGGCTTCATGGCCTGTTCTTCCTTGCGGACAAATATCATAGGCGGGCGTTATTCGCAGTGTTTTACCGTTCCAGAAGGCCGCATGGTTGCGTGCGTGATCATCGGTATTGCCGCACAGGATATTAAAGACGATTCGAGAAAACAGCTCTTTGAGTGTTTCTTTCGGGTCATCGAAGCGATGGCGGATAATTTCGGCGAAGGTTTCATAGCTTGCATACCGTGCCATCATCTCATCCAGGCCAAAGAGGGTTAGCGCAGAGACCATGGGTTTGCGTGTCCAGCCTTTTGCCGTTTTTTCGCGATCAAATCGCTCAATCAGTAAAATATCTTGTTGTGCAGCTTGCACCAGCTTCACCGGCGCAGTATTAATTCCGGCAAGTGCTGCCAGTCTCATGGCGATATACTCGGCCTTTACCACACTGTAAAGATCGGTGCTGGACGAAAACTTTGCTACGTACTTAGTGTCATGATCTTCGATCAAGGCTTTGGGGCGTGCACCGCCTATCGAGCTGCCATGAAAAAGCGCTTGATCCAACTCAGGGGTGAGCGGTATGCCTTGCTCAACCCTCGCGGCGGAATGCAGTAATTCCTCCAGTGGAACATTATTTGCTGAGCGCGGGATGTATTCAGTCGGTGAGCGCTGAAAATCCAGTGCGCCGATGCGATCAGAGCCGGATTCCAGCAAATAGGTTAGCTCGCCTAACGTGCCGGTATCCGTATCTTTACCGGTGCGGCCGAGCTTTTTGTTGATGATAACGCGCCGACCCCAGGCATCCGGTGCCGCATCCCGAATGCAGCTGGGAATGATCAGCCCATCAAGCAGAGGCAATACGCCTTTTTCAAGCGGCAATTCTGGTTCATAAATGGAAATGGCGGGTGGGTGATCATTAATACGGTCCAGATAGCTTTTACCATAGTTAAATTGCACGTTGCCTTGATCGTCAGCCTCCAGCTTCCCGGCAACAACGGGGTCTGTAGTATTGGGCAGCCATATCCAAACAAAAGCTTCTTTGTCAGTCGTTTCAGAAGTCATCATCGGCCACCCTAACTTTCTTGCGAACAGACTTAGGCAGCAGTGCAAGCTTGTCTTCTGTCTCGCGAATATGTTTGGTGAGGGTGTTCGCTTCGGCATCAAACAGTGTAACGCCCAAGATAGTGGCAACTTCAAAGGTCGCACCCAGCTCGCACTTGGGGTCGCCTTTTTCGATACGTTGCAACAGGCCGCGAGAAATTCCAGCGCGATCGGCGACCTCTTGTGCTGTCATCTGGCGCTCTTTTCTGGCCACACGGATCAGGTTGCCTAGTAGATTCATGGCTTCAAGGCTGTAGCGGGAATAGGAGCGTGCCGATACTTTAGACATACCTTACCTTTTCTTCTGATTTAATGATCTTTACATGAATCATATGGTATTTTTATGGTCTATATATGATTCATATTATCAATGTTTTCCTGATCTAACAAGATACTGATATTGGCACCGCCGACCATAAGCCCAGCGAATCGAGGGGTGGGGTTAGGGGCGAGTTAGGGGCTGGCTACTGGCTATTATTATTAACAAAACCTTACGTACCAATCCGGATTAAACACACAAATAGGCTTTTAATAACGATTCGGCTGCATATAATTTGAACACTCGAAAGCAAGCAGGACGCTGAATCAAGACAGGAGTCGACACTCAAACAACCCAGGTTGAAATACCGGTTTATGCAGTCACTCCTAACCAAACAGTCACACCATACCCAGCGCCGGTCTAACCAACCTCGTCGGTTCAGCACGAACCTGATGAGTGAGATCACCAGCAACGCGGTATTGGATGCCGCCTTAGCTGAGATCAGCAAGCGTCGCGAAGAGGACAAAGACAGCAGTGATATCTGGGAATTGCGTCGTCATTGGCAAGCGCAAAAACAAATCATCCGAGAACAGCTTTTAGCGGGGATTTACTACCTTTCCCCCGTGGATCACTTCGGTCATAAAAACGGTCATGCATTAACGCGCTGGTCCGCACAAGATGCGGTGGTGTTAAAAGCCATGAGCACGGTATTAACGCCGATCATCACCGATCGTATTGATACCCGATGTCATCATATTAAAGGTAATGGTGGGTTAAAAGGCGCGGTTAACAGTATCCGTGCGCACCTTCAAGATTCCGAAAACCAATTTAAGTTTGTAGTGAAATCCGACATTGCGGATTTCTATGCCAGCACCTCCCATGAGGTTTTGCTCGAGCAGTGTGCCAAGATTTTTAAAGATACTCGTGTGTTAGATGTATTGCAGCAGTACATGAACCGCGTGGAAGTACGAGAAGGGGAACACGATCTCATCAGTATTGGGATCGCCAAGGGCTGTCCG